>JAKPXC010000017.1 GCA_029567705.1 Candidatus Cloacimonadota bacterium | reverse complement strand
TCTTCCACAATCAGCTCTGTGATCTGTCCTTCAATGATCTGCAGATTGGCACAAGCCTCCAGATGCTGACGCATGGTATGGGCATATAGGTGGCGATCATTCTGAGCCCGGGGAGCCCAGACAGCTGGGCCTTTCTTGCGGTTAAGCATCCTGTAGTGTATCCCTGTGAGATCTGCCACGTGCCCAATCTCTCCACCCATGGCATCCACTTCACGTGCCAGATGAGCTTTGGCGGGACCTCCCACCGAAGGATTGCAGCTCATTCTGCCAATGGATTCCAGTTTGATTACGAAGATGGCAGTATTTGCGCCCATTCGGGCAGCAGCAAAGGCAGCTTCCACACCCGCGTGACCTGCCCCGATGACAATAACGTCAAATCTGGCTGTGGTATCCACTACGGTTCGAGACTCAGCTTGTGTACCCAACCCAGCAAAGCTTCAAACCCAGTATTATTCAATGAAGATACCGGGAAGACGGGAACGTCTCCCAAGCCCAGCTCTTTAGCCAAGATCTGCACAGTTTTGTGTATCCTGGTCTTGGGGATTTTATCGCTCTTGGTGGCCACAACGCAGTGGCGTATCTTTCTCAGACGCAGCATCTCCAGCATCTGAATATCCTTTTTGTCGGCAGAATGTCGAATGTCCACCAGCAGGATCATGGCTCGCAGTTGCGTACGCTGCTCCAGATACTTATTGATCATCTTGCGCCACTTTTCCTGCTCACTCTGACTTACTTCCGCAAAGCCATAACCAGGGAGGTCTGTAAGCTGGATGAAGCCCTGATTCTGCTCTTCGTCTTTGTACCGAGTCAGGAAGAAGTTTAAGAGCCTGGTTTTTCCCGGGTGTGAACTGGTCTTGGCCAATTGATGATGATTCGTGAGCAGATTGATCAGGGTAGATTTACCCACGTTGGATTTCCCTGCAAAGGCAAATTCCGGATAGGCAGAAGCCGGATAGTCAGAAGGCTCCACCGCACTTTTTACAAAGAAGGACTCAACTAGCCTAATCATTGCTGTACACCACAGAAGACCGTTCGGATTCAAAGATTTCCACTTCGGCAACCTTGCAGCCCGGCTTGGTAATTTCTTCGGAAAGCCTGCCATAGATCAGACGGGCCAGATTCTCGGAGGTGGGATTCATTCCCCCCAGGATGGGAAGCTCGTTCAGATAGGCATGATCCAGCTCATCCAGCACCTTGCTGAGTGCCTGCTTGATGATGCCATAATCCAGCGCCATACCGATCTCATCCAGAACATCACACTTAATTCCCACTCTTACTTTCCAATTGTGCCCGTGCAGATTGCTGCAGGCACCTTTATAACCGCAAAGCCTGTGAGCCGCGGAAAAACTATCTGTTACATTCAATTTATACATAATGATATGACTCCTAAAAGTATCTCTTGCGGATAAAGATAAAGACCATGGTCAAAGAGATCAAGGCTGCCACACCCATCACAATAGCGAAAGCGTATGGATTCTCCTGGAACGGCAAATGAACGTTCATTCCATAGATACTGGCTATCAGGGTAGGCAGAGAGATCACGATTGTGATTGAAGTGAGGAACTTCATGACTACGTTCAGATTATTCGATATGATAGAGGCGAAAGCATCCATCATACCGCTTAAGATACTGCTGTATATATTTGCCATTTCTATGGCCTGTTTGTTTTCGATAATCACGTCTTCTATCAGATCTTCTGCCTCGGGATCGTTTTGCAGCCAGCGGGAGCGTTGCATACGTTCCAGAATGATCTCATTGGATTTGAGTGAGGTATTAAAGAAGACCAGCGATTTCTCCAGTCTGAGCAGCCGGATGAGTTCCTTGTTCCGCATGGATTGATGCAGTTCGTTCTCTATCCGTGATGTACGCCGGTTGATCTCTTTGAGGAACTTCAGGTAGTAGGTTGCATTGCGCAGTGCCAGGTGCAGGATAAAACTCTGTTGCGTGATGTTGAAAGGACGGTGCTTGCATTCCAGATACTGGGTGAGGATCTCACTCTCGTAGAAGGATACGGTCAAGAGTTTATCGGTTGTGGCGATAATTCCCAAGGGTGAGGTAGAGAAAGGTACCGTGGCTGTTTTATGCTTGTAATAGATGGGCACACGGATAATGATAAGCAGAGCTCCATCCTCATATTCCATACGGGCATTCTCGTCCGTATCTTCAAGGTCGGTAATGAAATCCGGCTCCAGTTCGAAGTGCTGTACTATATCGGAGATCTCTTCAGCACTGGGGTTTTGCAAGTGTATCCAGAAGGCGTCTCCCCGGCTGACAGCAGGCACAAAGCGCTGCCCTGATACTTTGAAATACTGTATCATACTCTTCTCCTTCAATAGTTTAATTTGGCGTTACCAAATAATCCGGCCTCAGATATTTGGCAATAAAAAACGCTTCTTCGCCGAGGTCGGTTTTGTAGCACTTGTTACTCATCGCTTCCCAACTTCTCGCCGAGTCTTCACCCAGTCTTGCAGGACTCTTCCCGAACACTTTGCTCGGGAAGAGTCGGCCAACGCTCGGTGAAGACTCCTGGACAAACTGGGAAGGGATTGATGAACATTAGCTGCTTTTGGCTTAATAAATCCGGGTGATCCGGCCGTCTGAAAGCTGAATCCAAACCGTTAATGAAAGCGAACTGCATACAGGCGTTATTCTTTCGATAAAATCGGGTAAAAAAGTCCTTGACCAATAAACGCAAATCTTAATGTAGTGAATAATCAGTTAAATGGAGTATATATGAAGATACATTTTCGTGACGTCCAGGCAGGAAGCGTTGAAGCCAGAGCTATCATCGAGATAGCCGAGGGTGTTTTCCTGAATGAAGTTACAATCCTTAATATTGAGGGTGAGCTGGTGGTGGAATTTCCCCGTAAAAGCTTTCAGGGCAAGACTAAGAAAACCGTTTATATAGATATCGTCACCTTTGAAGATCAGGATAAACGCCTGGTTTGGGAAATTGAGGTGAAGGATGCCTATCGTGAATGGCGTAAGAAAAACAAGAAAGTTCTGGTATACGAAAAAAATAAAATAGATGGAGGATCACAATGATCACCGATTTGAACAGTGTCCTTTCGACCAACATCAAGGGCATGAAGCGCTCTGCCATTCGTGAACTACTCAAGTATTTGGGACAACCCGGCCTGATATCTTTCTCCGGTGGGTTCCCTTCCCCCCTGTCTTTCCCGACGGAAGAACTGAAGACCATTATGATGGAAGTGATGGATAAAGAAGCTGCTTTTGCGCTCCAATATGGAGCTACCGAAGGCGACATACTGCTTCGCACTCTTCTGGTGGAAAGATACAAACGTGACGGATTGGATGTATCGATCGACAACATGATTATCACCACAGCTTCGCAGCAGGCTTTGGATCTGCTTGCCAAAATGTTTATCGATCGGGGAGACTATGTGATCGTAGGCTTGCCATCCTATCTTGGCGGTCTTTCCGCTTTCAATTCCTATGGTGCCCAAATGATAGGCATTCCCATGGACGACGAAGGTGAGAATGTGGAGATCATGGAAACCAAGCTCAAAGAACTTGCTGCCCAAGGCAAGAAACCCAAGTTCATCTATATCATTCCGGATTTCCAGAATCCTGCCGGTGTGACCATGAGCGAGAAACGCAGAAAAGAGATTATCGCTCTGGCTCATAAATATGACGTTCTCATCATTGAAGACAGCCCCTATCGTGAGCTGCGTTATGAAGGCGAACATCAAAAGACCATGTATGAGTTGGATGGCACAGGGCACGTGGTGCTGCTGGGCACATTCTCCAAGATATTCTGCCCTGGATTCAGAATCGGCTGGGTGCTGGGACATCCCGATGTCTTGGATAAGATCATCGTGGGCAAACAAGCCACAGATCTTTGCACACCTCCTTTCACACAAAGGATTGCCGCCAGATACATCGAAAAAGGTCTGCTCGATCCTAAGATCGTAGAGATCACCAAGATGTATGAAACCCGCCAGAAAGTCATGCTGAAGTCTTTGGAACAGTATATGCCGGAAGAATTTAGCTGGACTCATCCCGAAGGCGGACTCTTCCTGATGGCCAAAGGACCGGAAGGCCTTGATACCAATGCCGTTCTGCTGGATTGCATCAAAGAAGAAAACGTGGCCTATGTGGCCGGAACCTCCTTCTTCTGCGATGGCAAAGGCCAAAATACCATGCGTCTGAACTTCTCTTACGAATCTGAAGCCAACAACGAAGAAGGCTGTAAGAGACTGGGACGCTTCATGAAAAAAGCGGTGGCCAAGCTCTAAGATTATTATGAAACAAACAAAAAATACAAGTGGAGGAATGATGTCCAAAAAAGTCGAGAAAGACAAAGTGGGCATGATCATTCGCGAGGAAGACATCCCCGAAAAGATGGAAGTGGAAGCCACTGAAGTCAAAGAACCGGGAGATGACCAATCGCCAGTATTGATTTATTACAATTGGTGCAAGAAGTGCGGAATCTGCGTGGCTTTTTGTCCGACCGGATGCTTGGGACGCAAGGCGGATGGCTCCCCTTACGTTGCTGCACCCGAGAAGTGTATTCACTGCGAGACCTGTGACCGTCTGTGTCCGGATTTTGCCATAACCGGAGCCAAGGACAGATAGGGGAGAGCAAAATGCCTAAAACAGAAAAAGAAAAGAAAGTCAAGACCGTAAAGACTGAAACCGCAGCAGCCAAACCTGAGCGCAAGATAGTCCTGATGCAGGGCAATGAAGCTGTCGCTCGGGGTGCACTGGATGCCGGAGTCAATTTCTTTGCCGGTTACCCTATCACTCCCAGCACTGAAGTGGCCGAGATTCTGGCACTTGAACTGCCCAAACGGGGCGGAGTCTTTGTGCAAATGGAAGATGAAATCGCTTCCATCTGCGCCATTACCGGAGCTTCTCTGGCAGGAGCCAAGGCAGTTACCGCCACCAGTGGTCCTGGTTTCTCCCTAATGCAGGAAGGAATCGGCTTTGCCAAGATTACGGAAACACCCTGCGTGGTGATCAACGTTCAACGTTCCGGTCCCAGCACAGGAATGCCCACTTCTCCGGCTCAGGGAGATATCATGCAGGCCCGTTGGGGTTCGCATGGTGATTCACCTGCGATTGTGCTTTATCCTGATTCCGTGAAGGAAAGCTATGAGCTGATGATTCGTGCAGTCAACCTGGCAGAAAAATACAGGACCTGTGTGATCCTGCTTCTGGACGAAGTGATTGGTCACATGCGGGAAGCTGTGGCTTTGCCGGATATCGCCAATGTTCGCGTGATCAGCAGGATTAAGCCCACAGTACCTCCACAATGGTACAAGCATTACGATGAAAATCAGAAGTATCTCTCACCTTTGGCAAGTTACGGAGAAGGCTATCGCTTCCATGTGACCGGCCTTACCCACGATTCTCACGGTTTTCCCACCAATAAAGCCAGTGAAGCCGCTGATATGATGGAAAGACTTCGTAAAAAGATCTCTCACAACATCAGAGATCTGGTTCAAATAGAAAGTCACAAAATGGAAGATGCCACGATTGCTATCTTCGCAGCGGGTATCTCTGCCCGGGCTGCCAAGAGTGCTGTGGCTGCTGCCAGAGCCGAAGGCATCAAGGTCGGTTTGCTCCGTCCTCTGACCATTTGGCCCTTCCCGGATGATGCCGTCCGCAAGATGCTGCGTAATGTCGAAACCGTGATTGTTCCTGAGCTTAATCAGGGACAGCTTATCCATGAAATCCGCAGACTCACCAAAGAAAAGAGCGATGGAAACCTGATTTCCATGCAACGGGTGAATGGAAGGTTGATCACGCCAAATGACATCCTGCGCAAAATCAAGGAGGTGTGCTAATGGCTAACATTCCTCAAAAAATCATTCACGAATACTTAAGACATGATAAAAAATTCCCGCATGTATGGTGTGCCGGCTGTTCCAATGGAATAGTGCTCGGTGGTATTATCCGTGCCATTGCAGATCTGCAATTGGACCGAGATGATATCATGATGGTCTCCGGAATCGGCTGTTCATCCAGAATGCCGGTGTATGTGGATTTCAATACCCTGCACACCCTTCATGGACGCTCCATAGCCTATGCCACAGGAGTCAAGCTCTACAAGCCTCACATGAAAGTTATCGTGGTGACAGGTGATGGTGATTGTACAGCCATCGGTGGTAACCACCTGATCCATGCTGCCAGAAGAAACATTGATCTTACGGTGGTGCTGATTAATAACAACATCTATGGCATGACCGGCGGACAATGCTCTCCCACCACACCCCATGAAGCTATTGCTACCACAGCCCCTTATGGCAATATCGAGCCGGATTTCAACGTCTGCGATCTGGCCATGGGTGCAGGTGCAAGCTTTGTGGGACGCACCACGGCTTTCCATGCCATCGAAATGCAGAATATGATTAAAGACGGTTTGAATCACAATGGCTTCTCTCTGATCGAAGTGATCAGTGCCTGCCCGGTGATCTTTGGCCGGTTGAACAAGAAGGGTGGCCCTGCTGAAATGATGAAGGCTATGCGGGATAATTCCATTCCTTTGGCAGCAGTCGAGAAGCTTCCTCCCGAAAAGGTGGAAGGCAAGATCGTGCGCGGGATTCTCCGCAGGGTTGATAAACCCGAGTATTGCGATCAATACAAGATCCTGACTGAACGTGCCCAACAGAAAGGAGCGAAGTAATGGCAAAGAATTATGAAATCAGACTCTCCGGTTCTGGCGGTCAAGGCTTGATCCTTGCGGGGATTATCCTTGCCAAGGCTGCTGTGCATGATAAACACCGCACCACTCAGACTCAGAGCTATGGTCCGGAATCCCGGGGAGGATATTCCCGGGCAGACGTGATTATCAGTGATACTGAGATATATTTCCCGGAAGCCACTTCCTTCGATTGCCTCTTGGCCCTTACTCAGGAAGCCTGCGACAAGTATCTCTTTGATCTCAAAGAGAAGGGCGTCCTGATTGTCGATACCTCTTTTGTGAAGAACCTCTCACTTGTCTCCGAATATACCTATGAAGTACCCTTCACGGATCTTGCACAGGAGAAGCTGGGAAGTCCCATAACTACAAACATCATCTCTCTCTCCTTTCTGGTTCGGGTAACCGGAGTCGTGAAGGAAGAATCACTCAAAAAAGCTATTGAGGAATCAGTAAAACCCGCTTTTGTGAGCCTGAATCTTAAGGCCATGGAACTTGGTTTCGAGCTGGCTTCCCAATACAAGAAATAGTAGATACATAAGACGGAGTCCCGGCTCAAGTGGCCAGTACTCCGTCTTCTATCTTTTGGAGTTATTATGGTTAAACATATCAGTCATATAGGAATAGCCGTTCGCAATCTGGAAGAGGGAATTGCTTTCTATGAGAAGCTTGGGCTCACGCTTGAGGCAATCGAAGAAGTGCCTTCCCAGATGGTAAAAGTGGCTTTCTTTCCCTGTGGGGATACCAGGATAGAAGTTCTGGCTCCCACGTCCGAAGAGAGTCCCATAGCCAAGTTCATAGAAAAGAAAGGTGAAGGAATTCAACACATAGCTTTCGCAGTTGATCAGCTTCCGGAAGCCTTGAGTGAAGCCACAGACAAGGGAATTCAACTTATCGATAAGACCCCCAGGCCGGGTGCACATGGTGCCGATATAGCTTTTCTGCATCCCAAATCCAGCCATGGCGTACTGATTGAGTTCTGTAAAGAGAAACATTAAAAAAAGCATAGTTAAATGAAAAGAACACTGATACTTGTATTGCTGGTTCTATCTTGTGCTGCTATCTTTGCTCAGGTCGGGTTGTATAATCTGGCTTATGATATGCCGCTGCTTGAAGCTGATTCAATCCTGGTGAGGCAGGGCTTTATGCCTGAGCGTCCGGATTCTCCCACAATGGTGCATTATTACCCCACAAACAATCCGAAAGTGGAGTCTATTTCTTTGGTGGTGATACCGGAGACATACAGGCTGGCCGGCTGGATGATTAAGTATAACCCAGATAACTCTGAAGAAGAGGATAACCGGGTGTTTAACTCACTGATCGAGTGTCACAGAGATTGGTTTAAGAACTATCCAGAAACGGGCCAGATCGTCTGGCTTTTGAATGAGGGAAAGACGGTGCATCTGGTCTATTTGGATTCAGGCCAGCTATCGGTTCTTTACTATAATTCAGCATACGACAATCTCTTTCATAGTACTTCCCAGGCAGCTCCAGACCAACCATCCGAGGGGACTGAACCAGCAGTTCCCGAGCAAGCACCAAACGCTCCCTAAACCTATACTGATTAGTAAGAAATGAGGCAGGAAGAGATCTTTTCTAGCTCTTCCTGTTCTTTTTATATGTGGTTGCAGGCTACTTTTCCTGAAGGTTTTGATTGACAAGAAACGGGCACTTGAAAAGCTTGCGCAACAAGAGTGGGTGATTAGCTCAGTTGGTTAGAGCGCTACGTTGACATCGTAGAGGTCACTGGTTCGAATCCAGTATCTCCCACCACTTTCTTTACCAAACCCCGTTTGGGTGATTAGCTCAGCTGGTTAGAGCGCTACGTTCACATCGTAGAGGTCACTGGTTCGAATCCAGTATCACCCACCACTATCTCAGATATGTTTCTTCCCAATCCAGCCTTGATCACTCTTTCAGATTTTTTTATTTGACAGAGTTTTGCCCTTAAAAACCATGATCCCATCAAAATAATCTGTTTTAAGGAAGATCAGGAATGAATATACTCGTCCTCAATTGCGGAAGCTCATCCATCAAATATCAATTCATCAATATGCAGGCTCAATCCGTTCTCGCAGAAGGCATCGCCGAATGTATCGGTGAAGATATAGCTCTGTTTACTTACAAGAGCGAGAAGTATACCAAGAAGAAGCGAGAAATGGCAATCCCGGATCATGAAACCGGTCTGCAGTTGATCATAGACTCTCTGTTGGACCCTGTGCATGGTATCATTGGTGATATCAGCGAGATTGCAGCCGTGGGGCACAGATTGGTTCATGGTGGCGAACACTACAATGATACGGTAAAAGTAACTGATCATCTGATAGAAGTGATGCAGGAATGCGTCTGCCTGGCTCCGCTTCACAATCCTGCCAACCTCAAAGGTATCGAAGCAGTGACTCATAACATGCCCAAAGTTCCTCAATGTGGAGTTTTTGACACAGCTTTTCATCAGACCATGGAACCGCATGCCTATTTGTATCCTCTTCCCTTGGAGCTTTATACAGATCACAAGATCCGCAGATACGGTTTTCACGGCACTTCTCACAAGTATGTAAGCCAGAAGGCTTGTGAATTCCTGGGTCGAAATCCCCAAGAGACAAAGATTATCTCCTGCCACCTGGGAAATGGAGCCTCAATCACTGCCATCAAGGAAGGGAAATCTATAGACACTTCAATGGGCTTAACCCCTCTGGAAGGGCTTGTGATGGGCACCCGCAGCGGAGATATTGATCCCGCCATCCCGGTTTACTTGCAGCAGAACCTGGGCTACAGCCTCCAGGAAGTGAACTCCATTCTCAATAAGAAGAGTGGTATGCTAGGGCTTACACAGCTTTCCAATGATATGCGGGAGATAGAAGACCAGATCCTGATTCATAAGAACCCCAAAGCTATTCAAGCCCATGACATCTACTGCTACAGGATCAAGAAATACATCGGCTCCTATTTTGCCGCTCTTAATGGACTGGATGTGCTGATCTTTACAGGTGGGGTGGGTGAACGGATGCCGATTATGAGATCACAGGTTTGTCATGACCTGGAAGCTCTGGGAATAAAGATCAATGAAGAAGAAAACGCTCGGTTTACTGATGAGATCCAGGTTCTGAGCACTCCCGATTCAGCCGTCACAGTGCTGAAAGTACCAACCAACGAAGAATTGATGATAGCACTAGAAACAAAAAGGATATTAGGTTTATAGTAAATGAACGCATTAAATCCTGCTTTTTACCGTAACCTCTTTGACAATTCACCCGTCTCTATCTGGGTGGAGGATTTCTCCTTGGTTCTTGATGAAATCAAGCAGATAAAAGAAGGTGGGGTGGAGGACATCAGGGCTTATTTCCTGACCTATCCCGAGAGATTTATGGAATGTATTGCCAAGATGCGCATAGTAGATGTTAATCAGGCTACACTGGATATCTACAAAGCAGATTCTAAAGAGCGTTTATTGGCAAATCTCTCGACTGTGTTTGCCGATGAGGCATTACCGTGTTTGATGGAATCCGTGGTAGCTCATTCGGAAGGGAGGAAGTCCTTTACCGGCAATGGTGTAAATTACGATCTCAATGGCAATAAACTCTATGTTCGAGTGTCTTGGAATGTTCCCGGTGAAGATGCAGGCAGCCTGAACAACGTGATTGTCGTTATCCAGGATATGACAGAACTGGCTCAGATACGCACAATATCTGAAGGTCGAGAAGCTCTCTTTCGTGCCGTCTTTGAACAATCCTCGGAAGGAATGTTGCTTTTGGATGAACATGGGCGGGTACTACTGGTCAACAACGCCTTCCAATCTCTAAGTGGAATCACGGATGATTATATTATCGATAACAAGGTCTGGGAACTCTATGAGTTGATGGCCCTACGCTATACGGTAGAAAGCCAGCTTGATCTGTCTCAGGGATTCTTCATTGATTTCTTCAACAATCCAGAATCTGGATTGCGCACCTTTGAGTATCGCTTCAAGGATTCCAGCAGCAAGAGCCATGTTCATAAAGTGAATATCTTCCCAATCCAAAGTACGGACGAGAAGCTTTTTGCCGCTATCACAACAGACCTTAGCCTGGTCTATCGTTCTGCAGAAACGGCCAGAATGCTGCATAAAGTGAGCCACGCAGTGAATGTAGATTGCTCTCTGGATGATCTCTTCAAGACAATACACAAGTCTCTTGCCACATTGATGGATACAACCAATTTCTACATAGCTCTCTACGATGCCAAGACGAACCTAATTTCATTCCCCTACCACGTGGATGAGATGGATGAAGATGGCTCACCCATAGAAGCAGATAGTGAATCCTCGCTGACAGCGCAGATTATATCTGAGGCGCAGACTTTATTCCTCACAGAAGATGCCATTGAAGAGCGCATAGCCAGCAATAAGCACATGGGTATAGCCTCCAAAAACTTCCTTGGTGTTCCATTGATGCTGGCCAATCAGGTGATTGGAGCTCTGGTGGTTCAGAGTTACAGCAGGACAGACCTTTATGACAATGACGACCGGTTGCTGCTTGAATCCATCTCCGAGCAGATAGCCTTTGCGCTCCGGAAGAAGCAAAATGACGAGAATCTCCTCACCATGATTCAAGCCATCGAACAAGCCGGAGAGGGTATATTGATCTTCTCTCCCGAAGGTTACATAAAGTATGTGAATTCCGTCTTCGAAAAAGCCACCGGTTATCGCAGAATAGAGCTGATAGACAAGCCTGTCGATGCACTACCATTTGATTCTGAGAGCGAGAAGAATCTCAAGAACTCCTGGCTTCGGGTAAAAAGCTACCAGCCATGGAGAGGAAAGCTCCAGTTTGTGCGTAAAGACATGACCAAACTGGTGCTGGACATGATTGTAAAACCGGTATTGGATAATGAAAACCACCTCTCTTCCATCATCGCAAGTTGCAAAGACGTTACTTATGAGATACTGAGAGAAGAGCAGCTCAAGAAAACCCAGCGCTTGGAAGCCATTGGACGTCTCACCGGTGGAATAGCCCACGACTTTAACAATGTGTTATCCGCTATCATCGGTTATACCGAGCTTGCCTCTGATGACGTAGCTCCCGGTTCGGACACTGCCAGTAATCTTTCTGAAGTTCTCAAATCCTCCCTGCGTGCCAAGGAAATGATCTCCCACCTGCTGGCCTTCAGCAAACAGGAAGAATCCAAGACAGAGATCATCGAGTTGGTTGACCACGTGAAAGAATCCGTGCGCTTCCTCAGGTCCTTCCTTCCCCGCACAATCAAGATTCAGGAAGAATATCCGGCGGAGAAGAGCACTGCAGTGGCAGTATCCGGGCAGATACATCAGATTATCATCAATTTTGGCACCAATGCTATGCATGCCATGAAGAATCAGGATGGAATTCTCAAGATCAAGGTCGAGCAAGTATCCTTCAAATCCAAGGATATGATAGCATTCCCTGAGCTTGACCAGTGCCATTACCTCCTTATGAGCGTCTCAGACAACGGTTGTGGCATCGATGAAAGCCAGCTTGACCGCATCTTTGATCCCTATTATACCACCAAGGGCGCAAATGAAGGCACCGGGCTGGGACTTTCTATTGTTCACGGTATAGTCGTCTCTCACAGAGGCGCAATCCGGGTAGAAAGCAAAGTGGGAGAGGGAACCACCTTCAAGGTCTATCTGCCTCTCTATGAAGCAGACACCTGGTACCCACAGACCAAGGAAGCAGAAGAAGAAGTGAATCTCAGCGGAACAGAAACCATTATGTTTGTGGATGATGAGCCCATGCTGGTGAACATCTTCAAACAAGGTTTGAGCCGCTTGGGTTACAAACTGGAGTGCTTCACGGATTCCCGCAAGGCACAGGAGTTTTACACCAAGTATCCCCATAAGATAGATCTCCTGGTTACAGATACCACCATGCCTCATGTGAATGGACTTGATTTAGCTCTGGGATTACTGAAGATACGCCCGGAGATTCCGATCGTGCTCTGCACCGGCTTTACCACCCTGATCTCAGCAGAAGAAGCCCGCAGGAAAGGCATCAAAGAATTTATCATGAAACCCTATAAGATCAAAGACCTTGCTGCCAGCATCCGTGACCTTCTGGACGAGAAAAAATGAGAATAGACCAGCTCTTGAATAAGCTCTGCCTTACCAAAACCAGAAGCATAGCCAAGAACGCCAGCGATAAAGCTCTTCTTACCGTAAATGGCAAAGCGGCCAAAGCCAGCACGGAAGTGAAAGCCGGTGATCTGATCGGTATGAAGCTCTATGGCTTTGACCATCAGATCAAGATTCTGGAAATCCCCACAGGAAATGTCGCCAAGGCGAATGCCACTCAGTACTACGAGATTATCTCCAAGACTCCGCTGAGCTAAAGCCTATGCACCGTTTGCTCCTGTTTCTGCTGTTTCTGGCAGTGCTGCTGCCTCTTGCAGCAGAAACAGAGCTGCACTTCAAACATAAAGGAAGTTCTGATTATGCGGAGTTTTTCAGTACTTCTTCCACCTTCCAAAGTGAAAACCTCTCTGAACAGCTAGACGAACGTATCTTTGCCATCCAATCTGAACTGGGCATTTATACCAATCATAAAGTACAGATCTTCGCACTGGGTTCCTCTGTGGAATACCACGCACTCAGCAGAGGTAAGGATGCCATAGTGGAATTCAGCGATGCCTTCTACAGCTCGGCTGAAGAACGGATCTACATCCGTAGTAAGCAGGAGATTCAGGAAAGCTACCTGCAGGTGCTGGTTCACGAGTATATGCACTGGTATCTGGATCAGATCTTTGAGAATACCCCGCTCTGGTTTCATGAGGGCATGGCCACCTACTTTGCCGGGCAATTGGGTTATGAACGCTACCTGATGTTTATTCAGAACAGCTTTTGGGGCAAACCGGGAGAGCTTCTTTTGCCGGGAGACAGCTATCCCAAAAATCCAAGTGATCTCCAGAGCTTCTATTTGAGCTCCTATTTTACCATCAAATGGATGAAAGAAAAGCAAGAGCTCTCCTGGAAGCATTTCTGGGATAACACTGCCAACTCCTGGCGTCGAGGCTATAAGACAGATTTCCGCATGTGTTTCCGCCGGGCTTACGGCATGGAGTTATGGAGTTTTCACCTAGCTTTTGGTAGATACATCAAGCGCTTATCTTATCAGTATCTGGTTGTTGCTATAAACTCCATTGTTCTGGCTTTGATGCCTCTGATACTGCTGATTGCAGCCAGAAAGCGCAAGCTCAGGCAAGCCAAACTCCCAGATCTGCCCTTACCTGAAGAACCCAGTGTTGTAAATACTGAAACGGATCCGGAAACTCGGGACTAAACAATTCTTGATCAGATAAAGCAAGTCCGCGTTGCAAGCTCTTGCCACGCGGACTTTAACTCTTGAAAGCTCTTGTTATGCTCTATTCATAGATTAGCAAGTACTCTCCATAGTTGTTGCCATAGGGCTTTACTCTCAGGTTGTAGAATCCGCTGCGTTCAGGAGTGAATTCCAGCAGGAAGTCATAATCCTGTTCATTGGGATTATCATCGTTTTCTGCCAACACTTCATCCATTTTGTCGGCATAAATGTATCCAACGATGTCCAGATCGGATTCTGAGCGGAAAGTGTATGTCCTGCCTGTTTGCAGGTAAAAGCGGAACCAATCCTCATCCAGCGGAGAGTGAAGAGTGTGGCTTTGTTTCTGGGTGGATGAGCTTAGGATTAGATTTGTTGCATTTGTTGCATCATTATCCGGCTCATACTCATCAACGTCTCCGGTCTCCCAGTAATACTGCAACTGATAAGTTCCGGATACATCTCCGGAATATGAAGCGACTCTTAGGTAAGCCGTTCCGGAAGCACCGGCAGTATAGTTCAGCCTAAAGTTGTTTTCATCTCCAGAATCATCATCTTCTACCTGGCTCTCAGCTTCCTCTCCAAAGTAGAGCTCAGCCTTCAAGTCCATTGATCCCTGTGAGCTGAAAACGTAAGCCTTCCCGGCTTCCACTTCGAAACAGAACCAGTCTTCATCTCTACCAAAATGCAGAGTGTGGTTCTGAGAGCTTGCCTGTTGGTTGACTTCCAGTGGAGTGGCACTGCTACGCAGGTTGTTTGGCTCATATTGATCGCCCTGATTCTCTTCGCTTTGATAGTGAAGCTGGTAAAGGCCAATCCCATCATCATAACCTTCAACTTTGAGGTAATAGGTTCCAGCTTCAAAACCTGCGAATTGCAGTTTGAAGTTCTGTCCACCAGCCCCATCATCATCACTTATTACTTGAGTTTCACCATCAGAGCTGTAAAGGAAGGCTCTTACATCCATGCCTCCGGAGCTGCGGATGGTGTAGATCATCTCGGCACTCAGTTCAAGGCGGAACCAATCTTTATCTTCCGGGCTATGGATGGAAAGGCTTAAGCTTTGTTCACTCGGAGTAATACCCAAGGGCTTTGCTTCACTCGTATTGTTATTGGGTTCGAGTGTATCTTCAGAAATCGTTATAGAGGAGAATTGCAGTGTATAATCTCCCAGACTGTGAGTATAATCTGTGATATGTAAATAGTAGGTTCCCGGCTCAGAAACCGGCCAGCTCAGGAAGAAATCGTTGTCTTCTTCCTGATCATCAGCTGAGAACACCTGTTCTCCATGGGAATCCAATATCTGCAACATCGGGTCCATATCCTGCGAAACAGAACTGAACTCATAGACTTTGTTGGCTTGGGCTTCAAAAGCAAACCAATCGGAATCTGCCTCATAATGAAAGTTGAGGTTTAGAGTCTGCGGATTATCTGTGATACTCAGCAAAGTAGCTTGCCCTTTGCTGTTGTTTGGCTCATTGGAATCCGGCTCGCGAATCTCTACATCTTCATAAGCGTATAAGATATCATAGTTTCCGGTAGCCCCTTCGTAACCGGTTACTTTAAGTTTGTACCATGCAGTTACAGGTGGGAAGAAGCTGATGCCAAAATCCAATCCGCCTTCTTCAGTGGTGTTGTTGTCATCATTCTGATCCAGAAGTTCGGTACCTTCGTCGTTATAGATAAAAACCATCGTATCAAACCCAGATCTGGATCTAAACGTATATTTCTTGCCCAATACACCTCTGAATCTGAACCAGTCTTCATCGTGCTCTATATGCAGATTATGGGCTTGATTCTGCTCCTGTGTGCGGATGACCAGTGTGTTATACTGGTAGGGAGCGTTATCCGGCTCGTAGGAATCCCCTACCAGGATTTCTATACCGGCTTCGGAAGCAGAAGAATCGGAGCTAAGAACAATGTCATCCACCCAAGCTCCGGCCAGGTTGTTCACTGAACCATCTGTCACAAACCGGAAAGCGATCTTTAACTCACTCATGCCCAGGAAATTACTCAAATCGAGATTGGCTTCCTCCCAGTCTCCGGTTGACGTAGAACTGGTGGAAAGCAGTTCATTCCAGATCCAGTCATGTCCTTCTCTACGGTACACACCCACCTGAAATGTGTCATAATTTTCTTCGGCACTCACTTTGTACCAAAAGTTCAATGTAGCATTGCTTGCATGCTCCAGATCAAATGGCCCCCAACTCATCTGAGCATCCATATCATCGGCATAGTAGCCCTCTGTGGGATCCATGTCCGATCCGGCACACCAGGCTGCCCAGCCACCGGAGTGGTAAGCTTCACTGGAATCGTCCCACGTAGGAGAACCGCTAAGTTCCCATACCTCGCCGGGGAAAACTCCCTCAAAATCCTCCTCCAGGAGGATAACGCCATAGGCTGACCAACTGAGTGTCAGCAAAATTATCAGTAAAGTAAGACTGGACTTTTTCATGTTCTCACTCCTATGTTGCTTTAATAGTATTACAAATACTAAAGCGTTTTCCTGTAAAGCCAAATTATCAATCTTTGGTTCCGTTTCCGTGGAAAAGTCTCCATAGCTCGATAAGTCTCTACAGATCAGCGGTTTCGTTCTTTCTGGCTTCCCGATCTGTCGCTGATACGATAACTTACTGCAGGTTAAGCGATTCCTTTACTAAGGTTAAGGATGGGTTAAGGAATCGTATTAGGAAGAAATAAGGAAGCGACAAGATAGCAGTTGACAGAACTTGGCAGAATTCTGAGCATCGGCTGAAGAAAATATTCTCCCGGCCAAGCTCGGAATCAAGGATGAAGCATGGAAAAGACATTGTATCTGATAGATGGAACTGCTCTTTTATACAGAGCTTATTATGCTCATATCAGGAACCCTCTGATAAACTCCAAAGGCATGAATACTTCTGCCATTTTCGGTGTGGTAAGCTCATTTATCTACTTTGTGGAAAGTTTCAAACCGGAGCACGTGGTAATCGCTTTCGATCGCAAGGGGCCGACTTTCCGTCACGAGAAGAGTGAGCTTTACAAAGCCAATCGTCCTCCCATGCCCGAAGATATGATTCCTCAGGTAGAGCCGGTGATGAGGTTCTTTGAGCTTATCACAGTACCGGAGCTGGGACGCAGCGGTTGGGAAGCAGACGATATTCTGGGCAGCTTGGCCTACAAGTTTAAACAAGACTATCAGGTGGTGATCGTAACGGGAGACAAGGACTACTGCCAACTCGTGCAGGAACGGATAAAGCTCTACGACCCTATGAAAAAGAAGCTGATTGATACTGAAGAAGTGATCAGCAAATATGGGATTGAGCCACGTCAATTCATCGATTACCTGGCTCTGATGGGTGATAGCTCCGATAACATCCCCGGAGTCAAGGGCATAGGCCCGGTAGGTGCACAGAAACTCCTTAGCGAGTTTGGCAGCCTGGATGGGATTTATGCCAATCTGGAATCCATCGCTCCCAAGATCAGAGAAAAGCTGGAAGCGGATAGGGACAATGCCTATCTCTCACAGGAACTGGCCAGAATAGCTGCAGATATGGATCTGGATTTTCCTGATCCCACCCAGATCTCGTTCAAAGCAGAATATCTCATCCGGGCAAAGGACTTTCTGGCAGATTACGAGCTGAACACGCTTAAGAGCCGTCTGGAACAGAAGTATCCTCAGGTGCAGGTCTTTGCCGAGGAAGAAAGCTACTCTCAAGCCGATATCTTTGCTGAAGAAACCCGGGAAGAGCCCGCAATGGAGGTCTCCGAGCCCGGCTTCACTGCCCGGCTGGTAAGTGGAGATAACCTGGCTGAGTTGCTGGATAAAATTCGCCAGTCACCGATTGTGAGTCTGGATACTGAAACTGATTCAATTGATCCCAATCTTGCCGGTTTGGTGGGCGTATCGGTTTGTGTGAGCGAATCTGAAGCCTGGTATATACCGTTGGCTCATCAGATGGCAGATAATCTCTCTTGGGAGGAGTTGCGGAGTGTTTTGGCCAAAGCTCTGCAGGGAAAGAAGATTCTGGGGCATAATCTGAAGTATGATCTGGCAGTGTTGAAAAGGTCAGGCTTAGATCTTGATAATGAGCTTTTTGATACCATGCTGGCAGCCTACATCCTGGAGCCTGGGCAAAATCGCTACTCCCTCGATGCGGTGATGCTGGCAGAATTCAACTATGTTATGCAGCCTATCAGTGAACTGATTGGTAAGGGGAAGCAGGAGATTACCTTTGATCTGGTGGATCCGAAGCTTGCCTGTTTCTATGCCGCCGAGGATGCTTGGGCAGTATGGCGCTTATATCCCATCTACGCAAAAAGGTTGGATCAAACGGGATTGGAAGACTTGTATTTGAAGATAGAGCTTCCTCTGCTCCGGGTGCTTCTGGCCATGGAGCAAAGGGGAGTCTTCATCGATATCCGCATCCTTGCCAAGATCAGCTCGCATCTTCAGCATGAGATTAAGCGGCTAACGGACGAGATTTACGCGTTTTCCGGATATCAGTTCAATTTGAACTCAACTCAACAACTGGCGAAATTCCTCTTTGAAGAGCAGGGCTTGCCTGCAAAGAAGAAGACCAAGACGGGGTATTCAACGGATAACTCGGTATTGGAAGAACTGGCGGAGGAACACGAGATCGCCGCCAAGCTGATCGAGTACCGACAGATGGTGAAGCTGGACAGCACCTATGTAACAGCCCTGCCTAAGCTGATCAATCCGGAAACCGGAAGAGTGCATTCCTCCTTCAATCAGACTGTCGCCTCTACCGGGCGGCTTTCCTCTACCAACCCAAATCTGCAGAACATCCCGATCCGCACGGCTTTGGGAAGGGAGATTAGAACTGCTTTTGTCGCAGAATCAGAGGATTGGCTGATTGTGAGCGCAGACTATTCTCAGATAGAGCTGCGTTTGCTAGCTCTGATGTCTCAGGATAGTTCGCTCCTGGATGCTTTTGCCCGGGGGATCGATATCCATCGGCAGACTGCAGCCAAGATCACAGGAAAAGCAGTGGAGGAAGTGAGCTCGGAAGAACGCCGGCGCGCCAAGGTGATTAACTTTGGATTGCTGTATGGGATGGGGCAGAGGAAGCTATCCAGAGAACTGGGGATAAACCAAACTGAGGCCAAGCAGATGATCGAGGAATACTTTGCTCAGTTTCCTTCTATCCGGGATTACATCAGCTCTTCTGTGCTGCAAGCCAGAAGATTCCAGTATGCCGAGACGATCTTTGGACGCAGGCTATATCTTCCGCAAATCAATAGTGCCAATCAAGGCTTGAGAGCTGAAGCGGAACGTGTGGCGGTAAATATGCCTATTCAAGGTAGTGCCGCTGATCTGATCAAGCTTGCCATGATAGACATCGATCGCATTTTGAAGAGCAGAGACGATATCCGCATGATTCTGCAGGTGCATGATGAACTAGTTTTTGAAGTAAAAAAGAGTGTGTTGTCCGAGGCAAAGGAATTGATAGTTAGCTCGATGGAAGGGGTGCTTCCGGCTAAATATGCCGGGCAGATGCGTTTGGTGGCAGAGATCGGGAGTGGATTAAACTGGGACGAAGCTCACTGAGAGCTGTCGTTCTTCTGATGATGCATCCAATCCAGAATATGTGAACTTCTGGCGATCTTCATCAGCCAGTGGAGCAGATACACCACCACTAGGACTATGATTATAACTAGCAGGAGAATCAGCCAGGGGAAGCCCTTCTCCATCTCTATGGTCATAAATTCGGTTTTGTTCCATAGCTGCTCTGTGTCATATTCCCAGGAGATGGTTTTCTTCTTCAGGTCAACGTTTGAAGAATCGGCATTGGTGGAGATGATCTTCCAAGGTAGGTGAATCTTGTAGGTCCACTTAGGATGATCGGTGATGGTGGAGCGCATCAGCATCTCGAAGTCATCGACGTCTTCCTGATCACCCAAGGAGATGCGACGCTTGAAGGATATCCTGCGTCCTTTTTCTTTATTCAAAGTGATTCTGCCCCAGAAATCGGCATTGCCGACTTGGTCGTTGACGCTGTTGAACGCTTCGATGCTGTCAAACTTGAACCGTACGGAGTAGATCACATTGGGTCCATTACGTTTGATGCTATAATCCTGCAAGTGTATTCCATTAAGCTCCGCCTTCTTGAGAATCTCATCCGGATTCTCACTGGTGGAGCGATGGATAAGTACAAGCTTAGCCTTCCCGCTGCCATCACGATTGAGCCAAAGCTCTTCATCGTAATGAACACAGCCGAAGAGGGTTAAAAGCAATACTGCCAGCAGAATGAAGCGTTTCATCACCATTTATCCTTGAATCTTTCTAGACTTTGTAGCATAGGAAAACTCAATCGTGTTTTTGGCAAGGAAAATATTGGTAATAGCTTTGGATGCGTCTCTGAGAGACGTTTGTGGTTGCAGCAAAGGCCATGTACTTGTCTAGTGTACTGGGTTGGGACAAATCCAGGTGTGGCAGCCCCGGAGCTTGTGACTATATTGTATCTGTTTGGAATAAATTGTGCTACATAATCTTGCTACTATGAAGCCCGTTAAGTTTCTGTTATTGATAGGAATATTGTGCTGTACTACAGCCATAGGGGCTGTGGTGTACGAAATCGGCAGTATGAGAGGCTTTTTGTATGGGTCGGAACCTGCTTGTGAGTATGACAACTGGCTGAGCCATGTGTCTGAGGGATTAGCCAATGCTGGGATGAATCATTATGCACCTTGGGATCAGCAAAGCAACTCTTTTGGCAGTTATAGAACTCCCACCAGTATCCAACTGGATTCCTGGGGCATGGTTTTGGAAGCTTTCTGCGCTGGCGATATTGCAATGGTGGATAGTATGTTGACTTTGTACTGTTTCCCTTATCAACAGGTGATCTTTGACGATCTGGATTCGGGAAGGGAGTATCATATCCTGCGTGAGAATCTCAATGATAATGAGGATGATAATGGTACTGAAGATACTTGGGATGATCAGATTGGCAGCTTTGATTATGGATGGGGATTGTATGTTCGTGATCCGGGATCGTATCGAAACATTCTGGTGAACTGCCCTCATCCCAAGGACGACTTCCCTTCCGTGATCATGGCATTGGAAGGGTTTGAGAAGTGGAACGGGCGGTACTTGTTTATCGCTGGGGCAGGCAGAGAGGCTTCATATCCTTATGGCTACATGCCAAATAACAACTATTCGATCAGTGACCCCTCCAGAGTGGAAAACCACCCATTTAATAAGGCCTATGAGAGCGCTGCTGATGAGATAAGGCAAAACTTGGGGAGGATGGAGCTAAGCATCCAGATCCATTCCTACGATTGGAACACCGTGCATAATGAGCCCTGTGTTCAGCTCTCTGCCGGTAATGGCAGAAAGATTCCGCAGCTCCCCATCAAGGACTATTCCCGCAACCAGATGGATCTGATACATCAGGCTCCCTTCATCGTGCATCCAGCCGGAACGATTGGTGACAACCAGGAAGTGCCTATAAATCAATACTACTCTGTACATCAGCATCCCGATTATCCGATTTACTACCGGAAGGATGGTTATGAGCAACGTATAAGTTCCAACGATTCATATCCAGGTTATCAATACAACAAGCAAATGTATTATTCCACTCCCCCTAACGATCTGGATGTGGAGAGTCCTTTCTTCCATGTTGAGATGGATGAGCTGCCCTTATGCTATGAGGCAACGGAAGCAAACTATTATTGGTTCTACGGTTGGGATGCCGAAGCTCAGAGCTGGAATCTCCAGCAGAGATGGACAAGATTCAAAGCTTTCTATATGCGTTGGATAGACGATCTTGCCATAGTTCTCAACCACATGAATCCTTTCACCAATCACGAGCTGCCCTCCAATCCCTCGGCTTTGGTTTCGGGAAACGATCTTGTGTTTCGGTGGGGGAGGTCTTTCAGTTTTGATTTTGATAGCTACGAGATCTTCATACGCTATATAGATATGGATGGCATCCCCAGGCAGCAGTGGTTCGATAGGGAAGATAGGAGCTCTTTGGCTTTTCAGTACATCTCTGAACTGGAGGATTGGGAATACTTGGTGTACTCAGTCAAGCCACTCTCAGTAAGGATCAGAGCACGTGACAAGGATGGGAGTTGTTCAATTGTATCCAATGAGATGCTTGTTTCCAGACCAAGTGATTACGAGGTAAACGAGCTCAGTTCCCAGCCTTATGGGAACAGTATAAAAGTACATTGGTCTTCACAAGCAACCTCTTCACAAACCACCATTGGTTGGAATGTGTATCGGAGCCTGGACGGTCTGGAGTATGGGCTTTATGCTTCTTATCAGACGGATCCTGCTCTGCAGATCAGTTATCATGCAGGTAACTACTATGACACCAATGTGGAACCGGGCCGTATCTATTGGTACAGGATGAGCCGGGTCTTCTCCAATGGAATGGAGTTACTTTCTCGTATGAATACTCAGACAAGCCTGACCCCGGTCTACAGTCTGTGCTTTTCCAGTCCCAACTTCCCACAAGGCAGAATCTGGGAATTCTCGCATCAAGCGTGTGCCTCAGATGGTTATAACACGAATTACGACCAGCAAGCAGACGTCCTTCCGGAAGGGCAGAACTTCAGTTTTGTCTCAGAACCGGATTATGGCCCATATTTAAGCCGTGATGTAAGGGAGTTCTTCGATCCATCCAGTACATACAAAGAGATACCACTTATCACCTATTATCCTGTTTTTGGCAATCCTGTAAGCATATCTCTCAATACAGGTGAGTATGACTTATACTCCAATCTCTACTTACACGATTTGCATAACAACGCTTGGACAGACCTGAGTGTTGATAACTACGTTATAAATAGTTATAGTGGATATGGCCGATACTTCAGACTCTATTGGGGCGCTTATAGGCCAACCCTCACGATAGACATGGATAGTGATCTCTCTGTTTACAACGGATATGAGCTTCATTTATCATGGTCAGCCAATCCCCTGGTGGCTGTGGATAGCTTTAGTCTTTATCTCTCAAGGGCAGGTATGGATTATCTGATAGCTGAGAATATTCCCAGGGATCAGAACCAGATAGACTGGATGGTAACAGGTGTGGACCCCGGGTATAACTACAGGATCAAGCTGGTGGCACACCGGCAAAACAGCCCTGATACAGAGCTATACTCCCAGCATGAGATATACGTGGATGAGAGTACCTACACTGCGCAGTATCCTCAGGGCTGGCAAACTATCAATATTCCTGTGAACAGCGTTTACACTACCCTCTACGATCTCTTTGGTGATTATAACATGCTCTACACTCTTGATCCTAACGGCTCTTGGACACAGACAGAGGAAGTGGTGGCAAACCACGCCTATCTGCTCTATCTGGATCAAGCACAGGAGAAGCAGTGGCCCAGCACCGTTCCTGCAGGTAGCTACACATATCAGATGCAACAGGGCTGGAACTTGGTGCCCAATCCATACCCGCGAAGCATAAGTTCTGCTAATCTGAGCTTTGTTTCAGGAAATGAAAGCCACAGTTATCCGGAGATGATAGCACTAGAAATTCTGGCCGGAGGTATCTTTGTTCTAAGGGAGAAGGCCATTCGTCCAGTCTGGGAGATCAGACCGGGAGAAGCCTTCATGATGCAAGTCTTAGAAGATAGTCCTGTCCTGATTACCATTACTACGGAAGCTACTTACGATGCTCCTGAGCCTCCCACAATAAGCTGGACAGGTACACTGGTCTTCACTGATATGTCCGGCTCACAAACTAACGTAGTGCTTGGCAGTGCGGATTTAGGTACGGATGACACTGATCTTGGGCTGGACTTTCCACCACCACTAGATCTACCGGGAACAAGCCTTCACAGCGTGATACTGCAGGGGGAAGAGGCCACGGAACTGCTTAGTGCCTATACTGGGCTATACCCTCAATATAGCATTCTGGAAAAGACCTGGGCTTTGTACCTCCGTAAAGATACAGATAGTCCATGTTTTGTAGAGTTTCACAGCGAAGATATGCCGGAGAACTACCTTGTTTCAATAAACCACTGGGGGCAAGACTGGACTCTTATTCCTGGAGAACCACTTCTTCTAGACCTACCCAGTGGAGAATCTCCTCTAACCCTCAGAGTAGTGAGCAACTACCTAGCAGGCCATGATGCTTATCAGGCAGAACAGGCTCTGGCTTGCTATCCCAATCCATTCCGTCAAAGCCTCTTTATTGATTGCACCTCAAACCAGCGGGGGGGCAGCCTGGAAATCTTTAACCTCAGGGGTCAATTGGTAAAGAGGGAAACCATAAACGAAGAGGGACGCCAGAGCATTATGTGGGATGGCAGAGATGCCTTCGGATTCACTTGTGGCTCAGGTTTGTACTTGGTGAGATTGAGAAGCGGAGATACTATACAAACCCGCAAGGTCATCAAGCTGGATTAGCCTTCTTTCCCGGTAACAAGGCCAGAATCATCCCAATACTGATTAAGACTGCTCCCATTACTGAAGAGAGGTCTATCCTCTCCTTAAGCACCAGAAATCCGCTAATCAGGGCAAATACGCCCTCTGTGCAGAGAATTAATGCCGCAGGAGTGGGAGCCACATGCTTCTGGGCATAGGCCTGTAAACTGAAGGCTATCCCCACAGAGAAAAGGCCTCCGTAAAGCAGTGGCCATCCTGCTCTGCCGATCCTGTACAACAGCTCAACCTCTCCGAGGGAATCCCAATTGAGGACAAGAGAAACGAGCAGACTGGCCAAGGCTGCAACTGTATACTGATTGATCACCAGACTTAGAGTATCCTGCTTCTGTCGGCATTTATCGGTGTACTGCACATGCACAGCCCAAAACACTGCTCCAATCAACACCAAACCATTTGCTGCACTTACTGTTAAATCAGAAAAGTCATTCATCAGCACCAATCCACCCAGAGACAACACAAGAGCCATGATTAACCTGGGAGAGATAGCTTGCTTGCGTACAAGGCCAATCAGAGGAACAAACACGATGTAAAGCCCCGTGATAAAGCCTGCTGCTCCGGCTGTGGTCCAGACCAAACCCACTTGCTGCAGGGACGAGGCCGTGAACAGAACCAACCCCAGCAGCAGACCACCTGTGCTGAATCTGATCGCCTTTGTTCCTGATACCAATGCCAGAAGCCAAACGGAGACAGCTCCAATACCAAAGCGCAAACCATTGAAGAGAAAGGGATCTATATGAGCATTACCCAGCCTTTGAGCCACAAAGGCAAAACCCCAGATTGCTGCTGTGAGGAGCAGCAGAAAGTGGTATTTGTATTTAATCAAGCCCTACTTTTTACACTTCTTCCGGCTGAAGGCAAAGCCGCCAAAGCCTCCCACCACCGCAATGTAGAATCCAAGGTCATAAAGCCAACCCACGTTGTTGGTTTCGTAAATCCGGATGGAAGGATTGAAGAGATGCCAGATCAGTGAGACGGGTGCGATCCAGCCGTGCCAGATGCCCCAGAAGAAACCCGCCGGTCTCTCCTTTTGTTCAAACCTTAAGCTACCGGGTGCACAGGCCGTCATGGCTATGGCAAGCAGGAGCAAAGCAATGATGAATGCCTTGCTCATGCTTCACTCTCTTCCAAAGACTCATCATCAAAGGCTTCGGCTTCTTCGTCATTCTTTCCGCATACGCAGGAGAAATGCTTGGCAATAAGCAGTGCTATGGCTGTGCACAGCAGACTGAGAGCAATTGATACAATCAAGCTGGTGAAGAACTTCTTGTTCATGGTATCCTCCTAAATGAAAGAGCCGGCATCTCCTTCATGGGGAAGAACCGGCTCAAAGCGTTCATTATTTCTTAGTTCCGAAGAGAACTTCTCAGACTTCCAGAATCTCTTTCTCTTTGGACTTCTCGACTTCGTCGATCTTCTTGATCCAATCATCGGTGATGTCTTGCAGCTCTTTGAGCAGCTTCTTCTCATCATCTTCGCTGATCTCAGAATCTTTCTTCATCTTCTTGGCAAGCTCATTGGCATCACGTCTGATATTACGGATTGCCACCCGGCTATCCTCTGCCAGCTTCTTAAGGCTCTTCACGATGTCTTTTCTTTTATCTTCAGTGAGGGGTTGGAAGGGCAGACGGATCACATTGCCATCGTTTTCAGGAGTGATGCCCAGATTGGCGGCCAGGATGGCTTTTTCGATATCGGCCAGAGTAGTTTTATCCCAAGGTTGAACGATGATAGTGCGAGCTTCCGGTATGGAGACATTGCACATTTGCTTGATGGGAGTTGGTTGGCCGTAATAATTTATCCGGATATCATCCAGAATGGCAGCACTGGCTCTGCCGGTGCGAACCTTTGAGTATTGATGTAAAAGAGATTCAAAAGACTTCTGCATCTTGTCTTTGGTGTTGTTTTTAAGCGTATCCATAATTCCTCTTTAGGGATGAATGAAGGTTCCCACTTCGCTGTGAAGCAAAGCTTGTTCGATATTCCCTTTCACATTTATGTTGAATACCTTGATTGGCATTTGGTTTTCCTGAGCCAGGGAGAAGGCAGTCATATCCATCACACCGAGTTTCTTCTCCAGACATTCCTGATAGGAAGCCTGATTGATGAAGACAGCCTCGGGATTCTTGCGGGGATCATCCGAGTACAGCCCATCCACGTTCGTACCCTTGAGCACTATATCAAGACCCAGCTCCACTGCTCGCAGAATGGCTGCAGTATCTGTGGTAAAGAATGGATTTCCGGTGCCTCCAGCCAGGAAGCAGATCTTCCCTTCTGCCAGGGCCTGCATAGCCTTGAAAGGATTGTAATGCTCTGCCAGTTTATCTACTGCCAGCATGGAGAAAACCTTGGTGTCGTAGCCCTTGAGCTCGAGGACTTCTGCCACGTAGAGAGCGTTTTGCAGAGTGGCAAGCATGCCAATGCTATCCAGGGTAACACGGTTCAGGGCTTGGTTTTTCCATCTGCCACCCCGGAAGATATTGCCACCGCCAAAAACGATGGCAATACTATATCCGAGTCTTTTCACCTCTATCAGTTCATCTGTGATCTTATCGACAAATTCATCGTCGAAGCCAAAGCCACGGGATCCGGCAAGAACCTCACCGGAAAGCTTCAGCAGGACGCTATGAACATTCTCAGGCTGATATTGGTGCATAACGTTTATTAATTTCCGCCCAGGCTGTAACGGGTAAAGCGGGCAACTTGGATGTTTTCTCCGGTTTTGGAGATGGTCTCATTGAGCAGGTCTTTGACGCTCTTGCTTTCGTCGGAGATCAGTTTCTGCTCCAAAAGAGCATTCTCGGCACAGAACTTGCGGACGTTTCCTTCGATAATCTTATCGAGGAAATCGGCTTTCTTGCCTTCGTTGATAGCCTTGTTGCGGGCAATCTCTTTCTCGCGTTCGATGATCTCGGGATCGATCTGCTCGGCACTGATAGCCAGGGGATTGGTTGCAGCGATCTGCATGGCTATCTCATCGGCAAGTTTGGTGAAATCTTCTGTCCTGGCGACGAAATCGCTCTCACAATTCAACTCTATCATAACACCAATCTTATTGTTGAAATGAATATAAGAATGGATGATACCTTCGCGTGTCTCGCGGCTGGCTTTGGATTCGGCTTTGGAGATACCTTTCTCACGCAGCCATTTAATGGCATTGTCAATGTTTCCATCGGCTTCGACCAGAGCCTTACGGCACTCCATCATGCCGGCGCCGGTTCTCTCACGCAGTTCTTTTACCATTAATGCGGTAATCTCTGCCATTGTGTTCTCCTTAGTTTGATGAGTTTGTTTATCCTTTTAAGGGATAGAGAATAGGGGGCAGGAGCGGTGTCCTGCCCACTGATATCTTTTAGTTTTCCTCTTTGAGCTGCAGAGCTTCGGGAGCAACCGGTTCGGTTGCAGCAAGCTCTGTCATCTCGGGAGCTGCAGTTTCGTCAGATTCAGGGTTGTCAGCGCCCTCGGTAGCGAGACCTCTGCCTTCAACGACGGCGTTGGCCATGATATCTGCGATCAGATGAATTGCTCTGGTAGCATCATCATTGGAGGGGATCACATAATCTATGAGATCGGGATCACAATTTGTATCCACCATTCCGACAATCGGGATACCCAGCACACGGGCTTCGTGGATTGCGATCTTTTCATGATCTGTATCGACTACGAAGATAGCACCCGGCTTGGCATCCATATCGCGGATTCCACCCAGAGAGAATTCAATCTTGTCATGAGAGCGCTTAAGCTTGAGCTGTTCAAGCTTGGTATAATTATTGATGGAACCATCGGCCACGGATTCTTCAAACCATTTCATCTTTTCAATGCTCTGGCGAATAGTCTGCATGTTGGTAAGCATTCCGCCATACCACCTTTGGTTCACATAGAAGACACCGGCTTTCTCGGCAGCTTCTCTAATAGCTGTTTGAGCTTGCTTTTTGGTGCCCACGAAGAGGATATACTCTCCCCGGGAAGCAATCTCTTTCACAAACTGATAGGCGTCGTTGATAGCGTCGACAGTCTGTTTCAGATCGATAATGTGGATCCCGTTGCGCTTGATAAAGATATACTTGCGCATCTTGGGATTCCATTTGAAGGTCTGGTGCCCAAAGTGAACACCGGCTTCAAGTAGTTGCTTCATAGAAACTACGGACATTATAACTCCTAATATACGGTTGTTAATTCCACCAGCGGATCTACGCAATTCAGAGGAAGCTGCATTTGCAGTTGATCGGGTTCCTCACCGCCTTGCAACTCCACTGGCTTATATTTTGGTTTGGTTAGAGTAAAGAGAGCTTTCTTCATCACCGCTATGGGCGGGGGAACAATCTGCTCCCCCAAAACCCGATTAACGTTTGGAGAATTGGAATCTCTTTCTGGCTTTCGGACGTCCGGATTTCTTACGTTCCACCATACGGGGGTCACGGGTAAGGAATCCGCGGGTTTTGAGCTGGGGCTTCAGTTTCTCATCATACTCGACCAGAGCACGGGAAATACCATGACGGATGGCTCCTGCCTGACCGGATAAGCCACCGCCACAGACGTTTACATAAACGTCGAAGCTTTCGCTCATTCCAACGGTCTGCAAAGGCTGTTCGACCACCATTTCAAGGGTCTCGCGCTGCAGGTATTTCTTCATCTGGATCTTGTTGATGATACGCTTTCCGGTTCCCGGGGTTAAGCGGACTCTGGCAACGGCATTCTTTCTTCTGCCGACGGCATCGTAATTTTGCATAACTTAGTTCTCCAACAGTTTGAGTTCAACCGGCTGTTGGGCACTGTGAGGATGCTCGCTTCCGGCATAAACTTTCAGTTTCTTAAACATTGCATTGCCAAGCGTGGTCTTGGGCAACATACCTTTGACGGCATGAGCTATCACACGCTCCGGATGCTCTTCCAGGACTTTGGCAAAGGGTATTTCTTTTCTTCCACTGGGGTATCCACTATAGGTCTGATAAACCTTTTGCATGGTCTTCAGGCCGGTGAGGCGAACTTTCTCGGCGTTAATAATAACGACGTAATCGCCACAATCGATATTGGGCACATAGTAAGGTTTGTTCTTACCGGCCAAGATCGAGGCTACCCGTGTGGAAAGGCGACCAAGAGTCATACCCGTCGCATCGACTAAATACCAGGCTTGAGTGATCTCACCCGGTTTCGGGGTTAGGGTCTTCATCGATTCTCCTTTACGATTTTATTACAGAATGACAGGATTTTGGAGCTGCCTCCAATGTCAAGGACTTTCCTTAAATAATTCTCTTTTGGCGTCTTGGGATGATGGCGAGTGTCTACAAAGTAAAAGGTAAGGTCTTGGTTAAGCCCATCAAATGGACTGCTAACTTCTTGCTGATAACGTACTTTAGCTTACATGAATACATAACTTTATACAGGATAAGAGTTTCCTTAACTGAGGTTAAGGAAGGGTTAAGGATAGGTTAAGGAACCGAATAAGCAAGGAAGGGAGCTGCAAAACTCGAGGAGCTCCCCTCCATTGTGTAATTAGTCTTTAATGTATTGACTGGAGGCTTCCAGATTCTTTCTCAGCTTTTCGCAAAGATAATCAGGACACTCTTTACAGCTAGCTATCCCTTTAACCAAGGCGCAGGGACGTATCTCGCAAAGGTTTCCGCAATAGATACCATGAGTACCTTCATTGGTGCAACCCACGCAATTGATATCTTCTTTCCTGAAGGGGTGGTGAAAGAGTTCGCTCCATTTATCTGCCACTGCCTGACGCATATCATCGTCATTGGCAATAGTGGCAAGGTAGGTATCGCACACGGCGCAATTTATTCCACAGGGGGCATATAAGGTGTCGGACATAATAATACTCCATAAGTAACAATGTTAATAATCCATGGTCAAGGCGGGAGCATCAGATGCATCATTGCACTTGAGTTCAATTCAAGCTAACTATCTGCTTGTGTGAGGACTATCGTCAGTTAATGTCCGGCATATCACCATTTCCTGTGTCAGAATTTGCTCCATCCTATTAGCTTCGGCTGCTTTGTCAAGTCTGGAACTATCGAATAGGTCTGCCTGAATGCCGCAATCTGTGGAGATTTGGCGACTTTCTTGCAATAACATGTTAAACGCTTATTATGTCAAAATTAGAATTTTCACAGAGGATGGAACATGAAGAAGCTGGAGAAACTCACCTTGAAAGCCATGATAGACCGCACTTGTGAACACTTCCCGGAACGTCCTGCCTTATCAATGGTGGATGGAGAGCCGATCAAATATGGAGAGTTGCGTGATCTTATAGACGATCTTATCGAGTTGCTGGATAAGCATGGTATCGCCCCGGGGGACAGAGTAGCGATTCTGAGCCAGAATATGCCAAATTGGGGCATCGCTTACTTGGCGATCACTTCCATGGGTGCTGTGGTGGTTCCCATCCTGGTGGATTTTCATAACAACGAAATCTTGCATATCCTGAAGCATAGCGGGGCCAAGCTGGTCTTTGTTTCCACCACTCAGTACGAAAAGATTGGCTATTCCGACCTCGATCCTTTCCCAACCTTGATCAATCTGGACACCTTCAATCCCATCACTGCAAATCTTCCCAAAGAAACTCTGAAAGAATTCATCAATGAACAGAGAATACAGCTCAATCGATTAGGTAAAAAAGCTCTCAAAGGCTTGGGGTTGATTAAACAGGAAGTGCAGGAAAACGATTTGGCTGCCATTATCTATACCTCCGGAACTACCGGAAGCTCCAAGGGAGTGATGCTGAGCCACAAGAATCTGGTTCTGGACGCAGTCCTCACTTTGGGTATTCAAGATTTGGTGGAAACCGACAGGCTGATTTCGATTCTTCCTTTATCTCATACTTATGAATGTACTATAGGCTTTATCATCCCCATCATGCAGGGAGCATGCATTTATTACCTGGATAAGCCTCCCACGGCGCGGATTCTGATTCCTGCAATGCAGAAGATCCGTCCTACCATGATACTCACGGTTCCTTTGATTATAGAGAAGATATTCAAGCTGCAGGTACATCCTCAGCTCACCGGGAACCTGCTTTTCAAAGAGCTTTACAAGATACCTGCCACACGTAAGCTCTTGCATAAAGTTGCAGGGAAGAAACTGATGAAGACCTTTGGCGGAGCACTGCATTTCTATGGGATAGGCGGAGCATTGCTATCCTGGGAAGTGGAACGCTTCCTCTATGAAGCAGGATTTCCCTATGCAATAGGCTATGGACTCACGGAGACTTCTCCTCTGATAGCCGGATGCACACCGGCTGTGGTGAAATTCCGTTCCACAGGCACAATTCTGGATACTCTCCAGGTCCGGATTGCCAATCCTGACCCCAAAACCGGTGTGGGGGAGATTCAGATCAAGGGTGATACGGTAATGATGGGTTATTACAAGGATAAACAGCGTACCGAAGAGGCTTATACGGAAGATGGATTCTTCAAGACCGGAGACTTGGGCATCATTAAAAAGAAGAACTATCTCTACATCAAGGGCAGAATCAAGAACGTGATCGTGGCTGCCAGTGGCGAAAATATCTATCCGGAGGAGATCGAGGCCAAGATCAATGAACACGAAATGGTCTTGGAGTCTTTGGTGTATGAATCAGGTGGGAACATCATAGCCAGAGTCTTTTTAAATTACGAGCAACTGGATAAGCTCCACAACCTCACACGCATGAGCAGTGTTCAGGCAGAAAGAATAACTTCGAAATTCTTAACTGATCTTAGAAATCAAGTGAATTCCTCAGTGGTATCCTTCTCCAAGATACATCAGATCATAGAGCAGAAAGAACCCTTTGAGAAGACGCCTACTCAGAAGATAAAGCGCTTCCTGTATCAGTAAAATATTTCTATCGTCTGGTTTCTGAACAGCCTAGTTGCTCAATAGTTTGAGCACGATTACCGGAACCGTTATGGCAGTAAGTAAGAGCAGGTATCCGGGCAAGTAGCTCATGAGAGGCAGTTTAACTCTGTTTTCTTTTCCACCCATTGTGATGTTCAATACAGCTTTTCCCAATCCATAGGCTATAACTGCCAGGAGAACAATCCAGAATCCCAGAACCAGGTAATTGGCACTGCTTAGCAGTCCGATGGCTATGTAGAACTCACTGATAAAGAGAGGGGAAGGGGGAAGTCCGATGATAAAGACAAAGCCCAGTATCCAAAGCCAGGCACTGGCGGGATGGCGGGAAAGCAGGGATGAACACTTGCTGTAGTCCTTCTCTCCGAAGATTTTATAAAGGTTTCCCGCAGTTAGAAACAGAGTAGCCTTCGCCAAAGAATGTCCCATCACATGGATCAAACCCGCTGTCTCTGCTGCCTTTCCTAGTGCAAAGGCGATCAGGATTATGCCCATGTTTTCTATGGAAGAATAAGCCAGCATTCGCTTGTAGTTCGTGATCTTGATGATGAAGACCGCAGCAATGAAAACTGAAAGAATTCCAAGCCCTAGAAAGAGCTGAGAGGCCAAAGTTCCTTCTCCGGCGGCAGTCATAAGCCCTTTCATGCGAATCAGGGGAAGCAGTGCTGTGTTCAACAGAGCTCCCGATAGTAAGGCGGAGATTTGGGCAGGGGCTTCAGAGTGGGCATCTGGAAGCCAGAAATGCATGGGGGCAAAGCCGGCTTTGGTGCCGAAACCTATCAGCATGAAGACAAAGGATAGCTTCAGCCAGAAAGGAGAAATACTGCCAATACCGCTTGTAACTTGAGATAACAGCAAGCTGGGATGACTATCCTGTGCTACTAAAAGCAGAAGAATTCCCACAAAGGCCAGGGCAATTCCGATGGAACAAATAAAGAGGTACTTCCAGGCAGCTTCCAAGGACTGTTTGTGGTGTTCAAAACTGATCAGCATAGCGCTGGCGAGAGTGGTGGTTTCCACAAAGACCCAGATCAAGCCTAGATTCTGGGAGAGATTGGCAGAATCCATAGAGGCCACAAATGCCATCAGACAGATGGTATAGATACTGCTTTGTTTGGGGCTGAGAGCATTATGTCCGGTGAGGGGGTAGAAGGCTGCAGCAGCGTAGAGAATGGCGGTAACCAGGAAGAATATCTGAGCATAGCTATCTGCTCCAAACCAAGCGGCAAAGCCCGTCTGTGGAACCAGCAGAGCCAATCCAAAACCAAGATGCAGAAGGCTATGGGTCAGTACCAGGAAGCGGTTAAGGCTTTTATTCCGCAAACTGAAGCTAAGCAGGGAAGCAATGATGGGGAAGAGCCACAAGCTAAAGTAAGTCATTCACTTAATCCTTAAGGGTGGAGAGCTCGTCGCTGTGAGCTTCCTCAAATGTGTTGCTGATTCTGTTGATGAAAAGGGCTGCTATCAATATCGAGAGGAGAATATCCAAGGACACTCCCAGGCTCACAACAGCAGGCACTTCACTGGCTATGGCCAAAGAGAGCAGGAAGATACCATTCTCCATGATCAGATAACCCATCAGGTGGGTGATAAGCTTCTTATTTGCAATAATGATGAACAAACCTTTCAGGATGGCTGCGAAGGCAATGCCAAAGTGCATGGGGTAGAGATTAGCAGGCCCTTTATCACTCCAGAGAGCGATGAAGAAACTGAAGGCAAAGATCAGAGCCATGCTTCCAAGTGAGAAGAAATTGGATACCGAGGGCTCGACCTCGCGCTTGGTCTTGTTCTTCTTGATAGTATCACTGATGAACCAAGGGATTAGTACTGCTTTAAAGATTATGGTCTCCACAGCCACGAAGATGAATTCCCAGAGGTTAAATTCATTGGTCTTCAGGATAGTTAGCACAAAGAGGATGAGTCCCTGCCACACCAGTATCCGCACCAAGCCTCTGAGCATATTTGTAATAGATGCAAAGAGCAGAGAGACACCAAAGAGAATGAGTAATACGTCTGCCATCAGATAGCTCCCAGATTGTTCACGATAAGTGCTGCCAGCACCAGCAGTGCTATGGAGAGAGGGATTATCACCAGTTCCAGATTGCGGCTGATTCTGTATCTGGCCAGGAAGGATTCCAGCAATCCCGTCAAAATAGCCAGACCGAGATTTCCTGTCAGAAAGATCAGAGGGACCTGGATTCCGCTTAGCTCACCGGGCACCAGAAAGTTGCTGATCAGTGCCGCATAGATACATACTTTCAGTGCAGCAGTATAGTGTACCAAAGCCAGATTTACCCCGCTTGTATCCAGCACCATCACTTCGTGGATCATGGTCAGTTCCAGATGCGTGGCAGGATCATCGAAAGGCACTCTGGCTCCTTCCACCAGTAACATGATAAAGAGAGCCAAAGCAGATAGCACTGCAATGATGAAGCTCCAGGAATCGTGCAGATTCACTGTGTGACTAAAAAAGAGCTGTCCCACGCTGTGCAATCCTCCGGAATAGGCAAGAGAGCCTATCATCAGAAGAAAGGCCGGCTCTAGAAAGGCCGTAAAGGAGATCTCACGGGAGGCTCCCATACCTTCAAAGCTGCTGGCTGTTTCCATGGCTGCGATTACCATAACTGCTTTGGATAAAGCCAGGAGGCTCATGAAGAGGAAGAAATCCCCTTTGAAGCCCAGAACAGCAGTCTTGGTGCCAAAAGGAACCAGAAGAGCAGCACAGAACACGGACACAAATGCCAGCACAGGGGCAATCCTAAAGAGTAAGCCGCTGCTGGTGCTGTGAATCTCGTTCTTTCCCAGCAATTTGTAGAAGGTATAGAAGGGTTGCACCAGACTGGGTCCCTTGCGTCCGGTCCAGACTGCTTTGGTTTTGGTGATGATACCCATGAAAAACAAAGGCATCAAAATGATAAAGAGGAGATTTAGCGTCATCTTGCCCCCAATACCCAGAGCAGCAGAATCAACAATGCCAGCATAAGCCACTTGATGTAGGAGTTTGTTCTGCCATTCTGTATCCCTGCAAAAAGAGCCAGGAAGCGCAGCAGTAACACGTTCATCGCCCCAATGAAGCTTCTATCGATGTAGTCGTTCACTTCCTCAGTGTGGCTGAGTCTGGAAGGGAAGTACCCTTGCGGTACTATTTGCTTGCTTTCTTTCTGCAACAAGGGCTTTAGGAAGTAAGAGAGAGGATCGGTATAGGCCCCGGAACTGTATTGCAGCTTTGGGCTTGACTTCTGATATCCACAGCCCCAGGTGGAATGATAAGATACCTTGGTAAGCTTCTTCTTGAGCAGGTAGATCAGGATAAAGACTGCTAACAACAAGACCAGCAACAGGCTAACCAACCTCAAGGTATGAACCATCTCCCAGAGACTGATGGTACTCAGACCAAACCAATCGGTCAGGCTATGCAGCCGGGTCAAAGGGTACCAGGAGAAAAGCCCGATAATTGAGCATAGCAGCGCCAGGATAGCAGGGCTAAAGAGTAAGAATCCTGTCTGTTCTTGGGCATGGGCTGCTTTGCTAGTGCGGGGTTCTCCACAGAAGACAATGGCATACAGTTTGGAGAAAGCGATCAAGGCCAGAGCACTCACAAAGGCCAGGCCTCCTCCGGCGATGGCAGCGCAGATGCTTTGAGCCAGGCTCCCCTTGCCAAAGCCTCTGATAATACTTCCAAAGATCACCAGTTCACTGCTGAAGCCACAGAACAGAGGTAAAGCCGAAATAGAAGCAGCCCCTATCATAAAGAGTCTGGCGCTGTGCCGCAGCCTTTTATCCAAGCCGCCCAGTTCATCCAGTTTCAGGCTATGAGTGGCGATCAGCACATTCCCACTGAGATAGAACAGCAAAGGCTTAAAAAGGCTGTGGAACCAACTATGCAGGAGTGCTCCCAATAGAGCCAGAGCCGCCATATCGGGATTTCCCAGTATCAGGCCCAACTGCCAGAAACACAAAGCAATCCCGATGATGCCGATATTCTCGATGGATGAGTAAGCCAAAGCCCTTTTCAAGTGATTCTCCGCCAGAGCGTGAATAACTCCATTGAAGGCTGTTATCAGAGAGATACCCAGCAGCAGATAAATCTCCCAGGCTTGCCAGGAGGAACTCAGCATTACCCAGATAATCCCGAAGATACCGGTTTTAATCATTAATCCGCTCATCAAACCCGAAAGATGAGAGGGTGCCACAGGATGAGCTTTGGGCAACCAGGAATAGAAAGGAAAGAAGCCGGCTTTAAAAGCAAAGCCGATCAGCAGAAGCCACTTGGCTGCACTGCCTATAGAAGCTCCAGCCAAAAGAAAAGTCCCGTTATCCATAAAGAGCTTGGCAAAGCCCAAAAGCAGTATCCCTGCCCCCACCTGCATGGTTACCAGATAATACAAGGCAGCGCTCCAGCTTTCTTTGCTTTCCCGCTCATAGAGTATTGCCAGAAAAGAGGAAAGACTCATAAGTTCCCAGGCAAGCATGAAGACCAGGCTGTTGGATGCCAGCAGAACCAGATGCATAGAGAGGAACATCAGCCCCAGCCACACCATGTGCGAAGCCTCTCCCGCCGTGGGATGAGCTTTCAGATAGCCCATGGCGTAAAGTGAGCCCAAGGGAAAGCCCAAGGAGAAGATCAAGCCAAACCAGGCCGACAATGGTGTGGTGACCAGTTCAGTCACCAAACCCAGTCCCGGCAACACCAGCACCAAGCCAGAAGCCGTACCGGAGATTAAAACCTTCCAGTAGTTAAGTGCGCAGAATACTGAGGAGATTGAAACAAGCAGCGTAAAGACACCACGCCGTTGCCACAGAGCCGGAATCAGAGCCAGAAAGAGCAGAATCAAACCATAACCCAGCATCATGCCCTCCCCAATAGGCTCATCAGCCCGTGAATGATGCTCAAGGGATGCGCCGGGCAACCGGGAATATACAATGCAGGTTGCACACACTCCAGAAAGCTTCTATCCAGAGCACCACCTTCGGCAAAGACTCCACCACTGATGGCACAGCATCCACAGAGAATCAGTGCTTTTGGTTCAGGGATGGCTTCCCAGGTTTCCCGCAATGCATAGGCCATATTGTGCGAGATTGGCCCCGTGATTATCAGTGCATCCGCATGCCGTGGCGATGCCACCACTTCCAGGCCGTAACGTCCCATATCAAAATTCACATTTGAGCTTGCTCCCAGCTCCAGTTCACAGGCATTACATCCGGCAGCAGAGACATTCCGGAGCGCAAAAGATCTACCAAACAGCTTGGCAAGCTCCGGGTTCTTTTTCAGAACAGGCTTGCTGGAGCAGCCCTGATCCGGAAGCCAGCGGATAACAAGCGAATCCCTGTCTGTTGCTGCCATCCTGAAATCCGGATCAAAACAGAAGGTCTCCGGGAACTCTCTTTGGCAGGCTCCGCAAAAGTTACACTTTCCCAAATCCAGACAGTTATCCTTCAAAGCTTGAGTTGGACAGAGTCGGCTGGCCAACAGGAAGTCACTCTCGCTTGCTCTCAGAATCCTCGGCAGACCGGGAAAGGAAGGATGGATGGAAGCCTTCAGGGGATTCGGAATAGCCTGATATCCATGACCTAGCCGGGCTTTTATCAGTTCAAACATTATCTATCCTTTACAAATCGTGTCCACAGTAGGAGAGGTCAAAACTCTTGTTGCAGAGCGGAAAATCCGAGATACCCTCATTCCTGACGGCAAGAGCCAAACCAAACCAATTGTGCAGAGAGGGATCATAGACTCTGTATATCTGAGTGTTTCCGGTGTTATCGGTCTTCAGGAGGTGGACAATCCTGCCTCGCCAGCCCTCCACGATAGAGACAGATATTCTATCTGCCTGCACCGGAGGCAGCTCCAAGCTCTCGGATGCTTTCACTTCTCCCAGACCCTCAAGCATCTGGTAGATCATAGAAAAGGACTGAATGATCTCTTGGTTACGAACCCAAGCCCGGGCCTGCACATCACCGGTATCGCAAGATAGGGGCTCAAAACTAGCCTGTAAGGGCAGTGGATAATCCTTCCGGGTATCAATCGCCCAGCCGGAAGCTTTTGCAGTGATCCCGCTCATATTGAGCTCCCTCACTTCTTTCAAACTCAATGTGCCGGTGCTGTCGAAGCGGTTTTGAACTCCGGGATCTGTGAAGACTGCCGCAGCGATTTTTTCTATCTGACGCTGTGATTTATTCAAAGTATCTTTCAGAATCCTGATCTGTTCTTGGTTAATGCCGTAATTGACTCCACCGGGTTTCAGCCAGCGTTTTCCATAACGGTTGCCGCAAATTGCAAGGCTGGAATTGATGATAATCGTTCTCTGGGCAGCGAAGAAGTTCAGGCCGGATATATAGGCCACATCACCACAGAGAGCCGAGAGGTCTGCCAAATGCATGGCAATTCGTTCAAGTTCCAGGGCGATATTCCTCAGAGCCGCCAGGCTGCCTTCCACCTGTATTCCGCAGGCAGCTTCCACTGCCAGGCAATAGGCCAGCCCATGTCCGATAGCTGTGTCTCCTGCAATACTCTCCGCCAGGCTGATCTTATGGCGGATATCCCCGGACTTGAATAAACCCATCACATTTCTGTGCTGGTAACCCAATTGTATTTCCAGATGCTGAACAGTCTCCCCCCGGCAGATGAACCTGAAATGACCGGGTTCTATCACTCCGGCATGCACCGGACCGACTCCAACTTCATGCAATGAAAGGGAATCACTCTGCAGAAAGGGATAATCCTCAGGAACTTGCTTCGTACCAACCGGATATCGCAAGGGCTTCAACCAGGGATGTCCCTCGGGAAGCAGTCCAGTCTCCTCCCAGAGCTCCCGCTCCAAAATGTGAAAAGCAGGGTAGTCCGGGCTAAGAGAGGGATAGCTAGCATCATTGGGGAATTCTGAGCGGAGCAGCAAAGGTGCTTCTCCGGCCTTTGCCATCAGGCACAGCAATTCATTTTGATCTGAACAACACAAGAATAGTGGAAGCAGTGATGCCGCACTAAGCTTGTCAATCTGCTTTCTGAACTCCGTAAATGACAGTAATACAGGTAAATTATAAATAAAAGGATTATGACTCTCTTCCATACTGCAACCCCCATAACAAATCGTGACTAAATGTCAAGCCGAAAAGTCCCCAATCAGTTTCATTAGCTCAGAAAATAGCTATATCATCCTTGGATAGAATCTAAAGTGCAGCAATGCTTTCCACCAGATAAAAGTATACTGCTATAACAACTGGAACAGACTGAGTCTTTCTGGAATATGCCGCTTCCTTACCTCTTCCTAATACGCTTCCTTAACCCATCCTTAACCTCAGTTAAGGAATCGCTTATCCTACAGTAAGTTATGTGTAATGATACTAGTCTGGATGATATGATAGCTGTTCGCCAAGCGGGAACTGATAGTCCCTAAAGCAGATAATACCGCAAGATGGCTAGTTGATAATCTCCTCCAGCCGGGTTTTGGGCAGTATTTCAAAACTTTCAGTTCAATATCAGCCTGCGGATTTGTGTGGTTTCTCCGCTCCTGAATCTGAGTAAATAAATCCCAGAAGCCACCTTTCTGCCACTGTTGTCGGTTCCATCCCAGCTCAGATCAAGGAAACCAAGTCCACGGCCGGATTGCCGGTGTATCTGCTCACCCCGGATATTATAGATCGTGAGGCTATAGTCCTGTTCCAGGTCTTTGATACCTATGCGGATTGAAGCTGTATTCCGGAAGGGATTGGGGTAGAGGTTGTGGATTCCGGTGAAGGCGGGGCTTTGGGCGTCGGGATCGTTAGATGACGCTATCTCATATTCGGCAGTCATTAATGGTCCTGGAATCCAGTTCTCTTTGAAGGCTCTGGCACTAATAGTGCTACTCTGAAAAATGCCCAGAGGGCCGGTATAAAGCGGAGAATCAACAGTAGGAACATCACCATCCAAACTATAATGAATTTCGACACTTGGTTCTGCACAGCTCAGCGTGAGAACAATAGCATGACTATAAGTTCCGGAAGGGGGATAGAATGTGAGGGCAGGAAGAGTGCCATTGATAATAAAAGTCCCGCTAGCTATGTAGCTGTCAATCCAGTTTTGGGCATAAGCCCTAGCCTTTATAGTAGTGGTAGTATGTTCCAATAACTGAATAGGATTCTCATAGACTGGTGAATTGTGGTTGGGAACTTCACCATTCAGGGTGTAATGTATCTCAGCTTGTGGATTACTGCAATGAATACTTATTCGCTGAGAACAGGCATATTCTCCCGGAGCGGGTGAGAAGCTGGGTGTTGGGAGTTCCCCGGTGACGATATATTGTGCCTCAGTGGTATCACTGACCCAATCGTTTAAATATGCTTTGGCTTTGAAAGTAATAGTAGTATTGGTTGAAACATGTATTGGATATGTATAAATGCTTGATTGCAGATCGGGCTCTGTTCCATCCGTCGTGTATCTGATCACTGCTCCATTTGAGACACTATGCAAGTTTACAAATACTGTTGAATTATAGATACCTGGTTGTGGGTTGAAGGTTGGAGCTGCAACAGTGACTGGAGCTGTAAAGCTGATTAGAAAGAGATCATCCGGCCATGACCCAACTGATCCATTGATCTCACCCTGGATAGTTTCATCGCAGTCGATAACTCGATTGAACTGACGATTCCAGAGCTTAAAGTGGATCTGTTGGTTGTTGTCCGGGACGCTTACAGAGATCACGCAGCCAGTGCTGTCCGCTGCACCGGTGTATACCAAAGTGGCCTTACCCCTCAGGGTCTCAAAACCATTAACACTGGTGTAGGCTGCCATAATATCACCGGCATTGGCTGGTAAGCTGTTGACCTTAACACTGGTACTGAGAGTCATATTTGGTTCACCTTGTGGTACACCAAAGGGATCAGTACTAACAGAGCTGTTTGGGAAGATTATCTCTAACTCAGTAAACATCACCTGACCACCGTCGTTATTGGGATGTACTGGTGGATTGATGGCTTGCGCTCCCCAAGTGTAATCATCCAGGAATATCAGCCCCAGCCTTCCAATCTTACGATCGTCTTGCATTCCTACGTATTTAATTGTATTAGCAGGATATGCCCACATTGGTGTCATATCGATAAGTTGCGGATTATCGAGGCTGTTCAGAACGATAGGTTCGCTCCAGCTATTACCATTATCGGAAGATAGTGCTATGTTAATCTCGGGAATATATTCCCTGGGTCTTAATCCAGCCCAAGATGCTTCATAGCAACTTTGCCAAACAGCAGCCATTAGACCATGTTCTTGGTTTATGGACAGCTTTATGTTATTGTATAAATCCATCATAGCGCCACTATGGGCAGTGGCATCGTGATAGGGGAAGTTCCATGCCAAGTACATCCCGGGGATGGAAAAAGTGTTCTCATCCATCCAGTAATCTACCTGTCCGAAGGGATATTCCAAATCCCATGGCTGCATGTTTGCATTGTATGTGTCATTAGGATTCTTCTGGGGTGAAATATCTTTGATCTGGTATTGGTTATTGGATGGATTAACGACAAACTCTTTTACATACTGCAGGGCTGGATAATAGCCACCATCACTGTTGGCTAGAGCCCACAATCCTGGTATATGAATCTGTCCCTCGGAATCCATTACGGCGTTGAAGTGGGAAGAATTCTTCAAAGTCCAAAACAGCTCGGAGTCTTCATAAGGAACATCAAATTCATCCGTGAAATACCCTAGGTTGCTTGCTATTGAGGCAGGGGGATTCCAAGAGCTCACTGTGGTAGGGAAGCTGTTCTTTATCCAGTTTCCTGCTCCATAGTTTCCACTTTTAATAATGTCAATCTGAGGGATCTGGTTATCGCCGTAAGTGGTTTCATGATATCCACATAAGTACACGTTTCCTGCTTCATCTGTGAGGATAGTAAGATGAGTACGTCTTTGTGTAGTAGGATCGATGTTCCAGGCATTCAGTTCCGGTACTGTGGTATAGTTCCAAACCAGAGGAGTTCCATCTTCAATATCATTCGAATCAAAATCTGCCATGGCTATGAGCGGATTTCCCGTAGAGTATGTACTATGTCCCGTTCCATTAGTACAGAGTACATAGACTCTGCGATGACCGGCTACGGGAGAGGGGCCAGTAGTAACAATAGGCCACAAGAACACATTGTCGGTTGTCGTGGTCGAGTTACTTGTAACGGAGATTGGATTATTGATTATTATCTGAGGCGAATTAAATAATCCTGCATTACCCCCGATTAAGGAATCCGAGATAAACTGCACTTCCAAAGGGTTGTCTGTATCATAATTGCCTTGAAAGGCATAGAGCGGGCTTCCCAGTTCAGGATCAACTGCAAGGCTGGGAAATCCTTCGGCATTGTATGTTTGCATTATTTCATTATTGACGAGTAAACTGCCGTTTTCAATATAGGCATGGTAAACCCTTCTCAGAGCCGCGGGTTGTCTGGAGCCATGATAAGTCATCATATAGGAGCATCCGTTGTTTCCCGGCATAAGCTGCAGAGGATTCCCATTATAACTTCCAATCATATAGTCATAGTAGGTTCTGAAGATTGGTATGGGGTTTTGACTAAAACTAAAGTCATTATAGTGCCTTTCTATGCATGTTCTAGGCTCTACAATACTATCCCGGAGATAAACAGGCAGTGTTCTTGACTCGGGAAGAACTCCACTCAGGCCTAAGATAATGGCCAATCCAAGGCACAGCATCCAAACTTGCTTTGTCATAAATCCTCCCATGGCTTATTCCGCCAGCTCGGCTTTGTCTTCTATTAGTCAGCGTTAATGGAAATCCCAGCCATAATTCCAAGGAGAAGTCGCTATCTCATTATGTCAAGATAAAAGTCGCAAGTTTGCTGATTTCGATTATGTGTGCTGTGAGTAGATGTAGAGATAAACAAATCATTGCACTTGAGTGATGGATTTTCTTCAGGTAAAAAAGGGGGGGGGATTTGCCGGGCTGGAGCGCTTTTCGATCAGGAGGAACAAAGCGCTCGAAAAGAAGCTTGACAATAAGCGTCCCCTGAAAAGCATGACGCAAACAACGTGCATCTCTAGCTCAGTTGGTAGAGCAACTGACTCTTAATCAGTGGGTCCGGGGTTCGAATCCCCGGAGATGTACCATGCTAATTCGCTGTTCCTGCTTTGGTGGGTGCAGTTATATAGATGGCGGTAATTTCCCCTTTGCTCCGCCTTATAAATGTGCTAAAGCGCGGGTTACTCTTTTATGAGCCGGCTTTAGCGCCGGCTTTTTTGTTTTGAGAATATTGATGAAACATAAAGGAGAATGCTATGACAGCGTTACATGCTGACCTTACAAACCGCAAGAGCGATTATGTCTTCAGCTCTGAATCTGTATCCGAGGGTCATCCGGACAAGGTCTGCGATCAGATCTCCGATGCCGTATTGGATTCCTACCTGCAATCCGATCCACAGTCCCGGGTGGCCTGTGAATCGATGGTTACTAAAGACCGGGTGATTCTGTGTGGCGAGATCACTTCTTCCAAGGAATTGGATTCCAGTGCTCTGATCCGGGATGTTATCCGGGAGATAGGCTACACTCGGGATGATAAAGGTTTTGACTACAACTGCACTATAGAGAACTATCTTCATGGTCAATCAGGTGAGCTTCGCAGCAACGCCTGGGAAGGTAATGCCGGTGATCAGGGTTTAATGTTTGGATATGCCTGTGATCAAACCAAACAGATGATGCCTCTGCCAATCCAAACGGCTAATCTTCTTTTACAGGAGCTAAGCAAGCAGCGTCACTCCGGTGCCATGCCATATCTGCTGCCCGATGCCAAGAGCCAGGTGAGCTTCCGATATGAGGAGAGGACTCCGGTAGCTTTGGACACTCTGGTAATCTCGACCAACCATCTCAAGCTCAGTGAAGCGGATTTTATTCGCATGAAAGCGGACATCATCGAACTGGTGGCAAAGCCTGTGATTCAAAGGGTCGAAGCCGAAAGCATTCATGAGTTTGAAATAGACAAGTGTGAATTCAAGATCAATCCTTCCGGAATGTGGGAGGAAGGAGGACCGGCGGCCGATACGGGATTGACCGGACGTAAGATCATCGTGGATACTTACGGCGGCTGGGCTCAACACGGAGGGGGCGCTTTCTCCGGTAAAGACTCCACCAAAGTTGATCGCAGCGCTGCCTACATGGCGCGTCACATGGCAAAATCAATCGTGGCAAGCAAGCTTGCTAAAGAATGTTTGATTCAGATTGCCTATATTATTGGAGAAAAACGTCCTGTGTCTCTAATGGTGGATACTTTCAATACCGGAGTAGCCCCGGATTGGAAGCTGGTGGAATTGCTGAACCGGGAATTTGACTTGACAGTAAAGGGAATCATTGAGTACTTGGAGCTCACAAGACCGATCTTCCGCGCCACTGCCGCCTTTGGTCACTTTGGCAGGGAAGATCAGCTCTTTAAGTGGGAGACAAGCAGAAATCTCAGTATCTGATCCCAACACTAATAGAGGATTAGCAGATGTTGTATGAAGAATTAATACACGCAGAACCTTTCTTTCTGATAGCAGGTCCCTGCGTTATAGAAGACGGGCAGGTAATGACTCAGATAGCCGATACTTTGGTGTATCTGGCCGAGAAATACTCTCTGCCTCTGATCTTCAAGGCCTCCTACAAGAAGGCAAATCGGACTTCTGAAACTTCATACAGCGGTCCCGGATTGGATCAGGGGCTGTGTGTGCTGCAAAAGCTCAAAGAACACTATGGCTTTCCTGTGATCACCGATGTGCACGAATGTCATGAAGTTGAGGCTGTGGCAGAAGTCTGCGATCTGATCCAGATTCCCGCTTTCCTCTCCCGACAGACTGAGCTTCTGCATGCTGCTGCTGCCACCGGGAAGATTGTAAACATCAAGAAGGGTCAGTTTATGGCACCGGAAGATATGAACTCTGCTACCGAGAAGATAACAGTAAAGAACAATTATCAGATAATGCTGACGGAGCGTGGCAGTTCCTTTGGCTATCACAACCTGGTAGTAGATTTTCGCAGTTTTGCCATCATGAGTGCTTCCCGCTATCCGATTGTGTACGATGTTACCCACAGCATGCAAAAACCTTCTATCAACCGGAGCTCCGGAGGAACTCCTGAGTTTGCCTCCATGATGGCAGCAGCAGCCATAGCCACAGGAAAGGTTAAGGGACTCTTTCTGGAAGTACATCCCAATCCCATGGAAGCTTTATCTGATGCTGCCAGCATTCTTCCCCTGGATCAATTGGATGCTCTTTTGGGCAACTGTGTAAGAATTCGTAAAGCACTGCAGAATCAATATGAGTAACATACGTAAAATCTATAAGAATGCCGTGCGGTGGGATAGGATTTCGCTGCTGATCTTCGATTGTGATGGTGTGCTGACCGATGGCAGGATTATTTACGACTCCACCGGGTTGGAGCTGAAGAACTTTGATGCTCACGATGGGATGGGCTTTTTGATCCTTCGGCAAACAGAGATTCAGACCGCAGTTATCACTGGGCGAAGCTCTGAGTTGCTGGCCAGACGTTGCCGTGATCTGAAGATTAACCATGTCTATCAGGGAGTTGCCAATAAACTGCGTAAAACAGAAGAACTGCTGCAAGAGCTTGGGTTGGGTTGGGAAGCCGTCGCTTATATGGGAGATGACTGGAACGATATCCCCACCATGAATAAAGCGGCCTTCTCCGCAGCGCCCTCGGATGCCTTGGAAGAGATCAGGAACTTGGCAGATTTTGTAACCACAGCACCCGGTGGCAGAGGTGCTGTACGTGAGTTTATCCGGCATATCCTGATTCAACAGAAACGCTATGATAAGGCAATTGACGCCTATCTTGAAAGTCTTAGCAAAGCTTAGTCTGCTACTGATCCTGCTCTCTTCTGTGTCTTGCAAGCCACGGATGAAGCTGGATATGCAGACTCCGGTGATGGATCGGAACCTTCCAGATGAGACCAGTGGCAAGGTGAAGATAACCGAACTGGAGGGTGAACGGGTGGATTATATCCTGGAAGCCGATAGGATAGAGCGCTTCTACGATCGCAAGATACTCAATGGATGGAAAGTCAGCATAAAAGCTTACGATATTGCCGGGAATATCCGTACTTCCATAACAGCCGACACTACGATAGTGGACGATGCCCGGAATATCATCTATGCAAGTGGAAATGTAGTGTTGAATTCCAATAATGGCTCCATCCTGACCAGAAGGATAATCTGGGATAGGAATGTGGACGAAATCACTGCTCCTGAACGAGTGGTGCTTAACCGCAATGGTTCTGTTCTGAAGGGCACCAATCTCAGAACCAATGCCACAATCAGTTTTGCCGAGCTAAGTTCTGTTGAAGCAGAGGGACTTTTTCAAGATGAAGAAGTATTTGATTGGTAGCCTGCTACTGCTGATTATCTTGGTGCTGCCTGCTCAAAGAAGAGCATCGGAAACCTTCCGCTTGGTTCATTCGGACAAGCTTTTCCTCAATCGCTCAGACGTAGAGCAAGTTCTGGAGCTGAACGGGAATGTGCATTTCTTCTACGGTAAAACGGAGTTCAAAGCCAATCGTGCTTTGATCCTGGATACTTCCAAGATAGCCCGTTTAACTGGGAATGTGGTGGTATCAAACGACACGCTTACTCTTTCGGCAGATAGCCTGGCATATTACCGGATTCCCCAGCAGATGAATCTGGGAGGAGGAGTTCGCATAGATGAAAGGAACCCGGATGGCAGCCAGAGGTGGTTCAGCAGCGACTTTGCCAATTATGATCAAGCGAACCAGAAACTTACCACTTGGGGAAACGTGAAAGCTTTTGATCTGATGGAGAATGCTTTTGCCAGTTGCGGTTATGCCTTCTGGGATAGAAAAGCCGGTTATGCCTATATGATAGAGAATCCCCGGCTGCACACCGGTTCACCTGATACACTCTTCATCTCAGCCGAGCGTATAGAATATTTCGATGAAGAGGAAAAGATCGTTGCTACCTTCGACGTTAAAGTGGATAGCCAGGATTATCACACCACGAGCGACTTCCTGCTCTACTTTGTGAAGGAAGAGAAAGCCGTGTTTACCGGGATGCCCGTCTTCAGATCTGGCTTTGCAACCGCCCGGGCCAGAGAGTTCTATCTATATTTCACCGAGCGGGAATTGAACAAAGCTGAGTTGATAGATTCCTGTCGGGTGGATTTTGCCGAGCAGGAAGGAGCCGGGCAAACCAACTGGGTGGTGGCAGATTATGTGCGGATTGGTTTCCAGGGAGAGAATCTCAAAGACTTCCGGGCGGAGAACCGGGTCTCATACTACTATCAACAGGAAGAAGAGGAAGAGAGAGACTATTTTCAGAACCGTTCAACCGGTCAGTATCTGGAAGCTATGTTTTCTTCAGACAACAAACTCGAGTATATCAGAATGCGTGATTCCATCAATGGAGTCTACAAATTCCGCAGTAAAACTTGACAAGTTCGGCGATATAATTAGATTAAACCATATATGGAACTAAACAAAATCCGAGCTCAGAACCTCGTTAAGATATATGGAAAACGTACTGTGGTGAACAACCTCAGTATGGATATTAAACAGGGTGAAGTGGTTGGTATCCTTGGCCCTAATGGAGCAGGGAAAACCACTACTTTTTACATGATCATTGGCTTGGCAAAGCCCAATTCCGGTAAGGTCTATTTCCAAGACCGTGAGATCACACATATGGCTATGTTCAAGCGTGCCAGGCTGGGTATGGGTTATCTGGCACAAGCTCCCTCCATTTTCTCCAAGCTAACGGTGGAGCAGAACGTTCTGGCTATCCTGCAGACTCTGAAGATCAGCCGTACCGAGCAAAAGAACCGTCTGGCCTCATCTCTTGAGGAGCTGAATCTCACTCATGTCGCCAAACAAAAAGCTTACACTCTATCGGGTGGAGAACGGCGCAAACTGGAGATCACCAGAGCTCTGGTAACCAATCCTGCCTTCATATTCATGGATGAGCCCTTTGCCGGGGTAGATCCCATTGCAGTGGCAGACATTCAGGATATTATTGGTCGCCTGAGGGATAAGAACATCGGGATCATGATTACTGACCATAACGTAATTGAGACTTTGAAAATCGTCAACCGGGCTTATATTATCTTCGAAGGAAAAATCATAGTATCGGGAACTTCATTGGAGCTTATCAATGATGAAAAAGCCAGAGAAGTATATCTGGGAGAACGGTTCATGACTAACCCAGTGTTCGAGTAGCAAGATGAGCGGCTTTGATCATTATCTATCACTCAGACAAAAGCAGGAATTGGCTCTTAAGCCAAAGATGCTTCAATCTCTTAAAATGCTGGCTCTGCCCATTCTTGAGTTGGAGGCATACATCAAGCAGGAATTGGTTAATAACCCACTCCTGGAGCTGAGAGAAGAGAAGGATGATGAAGATATTGATGAAGGCAGTTTCGACGCCACAGCTCCCGAATCCAGCGTATCAATCGAAGAATCCGAGACCTGCGATCAAGCCTCTGAAACCCTGAGCGAAGCCAGAGAACTCACCGACATCCTGGATCAGTGGAACGACTTTCACATGAACTATGAGGGTAGGCAGAGCGATAATGAGATGGAGCATAGCGAGACTCTCATCATGTATGAAGATGACAGCCGTGAGAAGTATCTTCAGCAGCTATATCCACTTGATCTATCGGAAGCGGAAACCGATTATATCACCGAGCTCTTTGAGTCCTGTGATAACTATGGCTTCCTGCCGGAAGCCTTCTCCATAGTCAATCTTGGGCGTCAGCATGGGTTGAACTCCAGACGCAGTGTGGAACTTCATCAGATCCTGATGGGTCTCAGTCCCAAGGGTATCGGTGCCCGTAATCTGGCAGAATGCTTGATGGCACAGCTCACGGAGGAACAGCTGGAGAACCACGTGTTAGTGGGCATGATTAATGAACAGTTTGAGAACCTGATTCATCGCAGATACCAAAAGATAGCTTCTTTCTATGGTGTTTCCGAAGCTACTATCATGAATCTTCGCTCTCAGATAGCCCAGCTTGATCCCAAACCGGGGATGAGGTTGGCTCCTGCCAATGCTGCATATGTCTACCCTGATGTGACCCTGAAGCTGATAGATGATGAGTATGTAGTTATTATCAACGACCACATCACTCCCAATATCATTATCAGCCAGCGCTACAGAAAGCTGATCAGCCGAGGCTGCTTCGATAAGGAGACCATGCAGTTTGTACGAGAGAGGATCAATTCTGCCAAGTTCCTGATCAAATCCATCTTCATGCGGATGCGTACTTTGGAACGTGTATCCCTATCAATAGTAAAACACCAGAGAGACTTCTTCTACAATAGCAGTGGAGTGATGATACCTCTTACCTACGCTGCCATTGCACAAGATTTGGGTGTTTCGGAATCCACCATCTCGAGAGTTGTGAAGCATAAGTATATGGAAACTCCTTACGGCATCTTCGCTTTCAAAGATTTCTTCAATTCCAAGGCCGGAAAGGACGAGAACTACGATAGTGTCTCCCGACAGAGAGTGAAATCCAAGATGTTGAAGCTGATCGAATCTGAAGACAAGGCTTCTCCCTACAGTGACCAGGACTTGGTGGATCAGCTCAGGATGGAAGGCTTGGATATTTCCCGAAGAATAATCGCCAAATACCGGGATGAACTCGGAATCTTAAACAGCAGATTAAGAAAGAAATAGGAGCTAGCTTTGCAGAAGCATAGAGTTATTATCATCGGAGGAGGCCCCGGCGGTTATGAGACGGCCATTCGGCTTTCCCAATACGGCATAGATGTGGCAGTTCTTGAAGGAGAGCGAATCGGCGGTATCTGTCTGAACTGGGGGTGTATACCCACCAAGACCCTGGTTAAATCCGCAGAACTCTTCTCTGAGATGAAGGACTCCGAAAGCTTCGGACTTCCGGCTGTGGAGGTTAATCTGGACTACAGCAAGGTCTGGGATAGAAAGAACAAGATTGTGGAACAGCTTGTCTCTGGTATTGAGTATCTCTTCCGCAAAAGGAAGATACCGGTTATCAAGGAGTTCGCCCGCAGCATCCGCAAGGAAGGCGATGATTATATCATCAGCACCGATCAGGCTGAATATACCGCTGACTACATTATTGTGGCCACAGGCTCCGGTCCCCGCAGCCTTCCCGGTATCGAGATAGACGAGCAGGATATTCTCTCTTCCACCGGCATCCTGAAGCTTGATCAATTGCCAAAGAGCTTGGCTGTTGTGGGCGGAGGAGTGATCGGCTGCGAGTTTGCCTCCATCTTTGCCAGCTTTGGTGTGGAAGTTCAGATCATTGAGTTTTTACCCAGAATCATAGCCTTGGAGGATGAAGAAATCTCCAAGCGTTTGACCATGGCTCTGAAGAAAGCCGGGATCAAGATTCAGACCGGAGTAGCGGTCCAATCCGTTACCAAGACAACTGAAGGCATGGAGCTGAGCCTTTCCAATGAGAGCAAGCTCACGGTTGATAAAGTACTTCTCAGCGTGGGACGCACCCCTTCCAACAACATCACATGGCAAGGCCTGGAGCTGGAAACCGACCGTGGTGCCATCCAGATCAACCAACTCATGCAAACCAATCTGCCCCGGGTCTATGCCATTGGAGACGTCACTGCTAAGCTGCAACTGGCTCACACAGCCAGCAAGCAAGGATTGATAGCAGCCGCTGATATCAAGAATAAGATTGAAAACAAGCAAGAACATATAGAACCCCTGATCTACGAAAACATCCCCAGATGCACTTTCACGCATCCGGAGATAGGTTCGGTGGGGCTCACAGAACAAGAAGCCCGGGATAAATACGGCGAAATCCTGACCGGGAGATTCCCCTTCACAGCAAACGGGAAAGCAATGTCGATGTCCAACACCTTTGGCTTTGTTAAGACTATTGCCCGAGCCGATAACCAGCAGCTTGTGGGAATGCATATCATTGGTCCCCAGGCTGCGGAACTGATCGCTCAGGGCGGGATATTGATCTCTATGAAAGCAAATGTCTCAGATCTGGAATCCATCGTCTTTGCCCACCCGACTCTCTCAGAAGCTCTGAAGGAAGCTCTCGAGGATCTCAGCGGTTTATCCATTCATAAAATCTAAGACAGGAGGAATTAGACATGCAGATTACAATTACTGCCCGTCATTTCGAGCTTACCAAAGCTATTCGTGATTATGTGGAAACATCTTGCCTCAAGCTGAAAAAGTATTTCGATCACATCATCACGATCCACGCAACCCTCGCTCTGGAGAACAGCCGCAACATCTGCGAGCTCTCCCTGCACGCTTCCAAGTTTAGCCTGCAGAGTGAAGCGGAGGAAATGGACATGTATCTTTCCATTGATACTGCCGTTGATAAAATGGAGGCTCAGATCAAGAAACTGAAAGACCGGGTCACTGATCATCAGAAAAGGGCTTTGAAAGATCAGTACGAACCCTTCTCCCGTTCCTCAGTTATTTCCGTAACCAAAGACTCCAGACCTCACACCACGATCAAAACCAAACGTGTGGTGGCAGATGTGATGTCACCCCAGGATGCCATAGAAAAACTGCAGGAAACCAAAGGCGATTTCCTGATCTTTAGAAATCTTGAAACGGACAACATAAACGTATTGGTGAAAAAGGACGAGGACCACTACCGGCTCATCGAACCTTAAACAATCAATCCTGAAGGCTCGGTTCCCTTTCCTTACAAAGAGAACTGAGCCTTTCTCATATAAAGGCGATAATGTATGAAAGAAATCAGTGTATACGACTTCTTTGAATCGAAGAAGAAAGACATGGCTCTCTCCCTGATCACAGAGCCGGAAACCCTGAATAAAAAGATCAATTCCCCCCACGTAAACCGTCCGGGGCTGGCTCTTGCCGGTTATTTGGAAGTGTTTGCTTCAGAAAGGATCCAAGTCTTTGGAGAGACAGAGATCAGATTCCTGCAAAGTCTCTCGGAAGAGGATCTGCTCAGCCGGATGAGGGATGTCTTTAAGACTGATATTCCCTGCGTTATTGTCTCCAAGGGTCTCACTTTGCCACCCGTGGTGGAGTATCTGGCAAACGACCTCAATATCGCTTTGCTCTCCAGTCGCTTAGCTACCATCAACCTGATGGAGCAGCTCACCCGCTATCTGCACGATATCTTTGCTTTGGAAAAAACCATTCACGCCACTTTGCTGGATGTTTTTGGCTCCGGTATCCTACTGACAGGTAAAAGCGGTATCGGTAAAAGCGAATGTGCGCTGGATTTAGTGAACCGCGGACACAGCCTAGTGGGTGATGATCTGATAACGCTGCGTTATGTGGATGACGTGCTGATCGGACGTTCGGGTAAGAACTTTGGTCATTTTATGGAGATCAGAGGAGTCGGTTTTGTAAACGTGGAACGCATGTTTGGTATTGAACGGGTTCGCCCCCAAAAGACCATAGATCTGCAGATTGAGCTAATGCCCTGGCAGGAAAACATGGATTATGAACGGATAGGGCTTACAAACAGCTATGCTGAGCATCTTGGTTGCAGGATTCCGATCATCTATCTGCCGGTATCTCCTGGTAAAAACGTCTCGGTCATAGTGGAAGTGGCTGCCATGAATCTCATCCTGAAGAACGTCGGCTATGATGCCGCAGAAGATTTCAATCGCAAGCTGAATGAAGAAATCAGACAGAAAACCATTAGAAAGAGCGTGAGGCCACTAGCCAATGATCCAAAAAAAGATAACAATTAAGAACAAGCTGGGCCTGCATGCCAGACCCTCAGCTCTTCTGGTAAAAGCTGCCACCAAGTATCGCTCGGATTTTAACATCCGCAGGGATGACACAGTTGTGAATGGCAAGAGCATCATGGGCGTGATGATACTGGCCGCAGAATGCGGGGCAGAACTGGAACTGATCGCCGATGGCGTGGATGAAGCCTTTCTAATCGACGAGATCTCTCAGCTTATTGAAGAGGGCTTTGATGAATAGAGCCGGCAGCCTCCAGGGTTTGGTGGTTCATTCAGGCATATTCATCGGTAGGGCAAAGTATCAGGAGAAGAGAGAAGCGCAGATTCCTTCCCGGAAGATAAAAGATACAGAGCTGGAAGCGGAAATATCCAGCCTGCAAAACAGCTTGAACCACATAGAATCGGAGCTGAACAACATCCTGGATAATCAAAACCTCACCGAAACAGAGCGGGACATTCTTCAATCTCACTTGCTGATCCTGCGTGATCCTGAGATTGAAAAAGAGCTTCTCCATACCATAGAATCCCTCAAATACTCTGCTGCTGCGGCTGTGCATGCCGTTTACAGCAAGATCTGCAACCAGTTCAAGGAAATGGAAAACGAGTATTTCCTGGAGCGTCTCGATGACTACAAGGATGTATCCCGCCGTATCATAGACTTTATTCTGAACCATGGAACCAGCGAGCCAACCATTTGGACAGATCAAGACATAGCCATTCTGGAAGATATATCTCCCAGCCAAGTCAGCAGCTATGCCAGAGCCGGTTTGAAGGCGTATTGCTGCGTTAATGGCAGCTACAATTCTCATGCTTCCATTCTCAGCCGGGCTCTGGGGCTCATCTCTCTGGTGAGTGTGGAGAACCTCATGGAGCAGATCGAAGAAGGACAGGAACTGATTCTTGATGCACAAGAGGGTTTACTCATACTAAGCCCAAGTCCTGAAGCATTAGCTTTCTACCGTAAAAAAGCAGCCGAATTGGAGAGAAGAAACCAGCTTCTGGAAGTCCTGAGCAGCAAACCTTCCACCACCGCAGATGGAACAAAACTGGATCTGATGCTCAATATCGAGCTTCCCGAAGAGCTTGATCTTGTGCTCAAGCTCAATCCGGATGGCATCGGACTCTTCAGAACAGAGTTTCTCTATCTGGATCGCAACAGCCTGCCTACCGAACATGAGCAGTATCTGGTTTATAAGAAACTCGCAGAGAGCTTGGCTCCCAAACCGATAACAATTCGCACTTTTGATCTGGGAGGCGATAAGCTTTCCCATCTCATACCCGGTCAGACAGAGATGAATCCCTATCTGGGCTCACGGGGAATCCGCTTCTCACTTTCTCATCCTCAACTCTTTGAGACACAGATACGTGCCATCCTGAGAGCCTCAGTTCACGGCAACATTCGCATCATGTTCCCCATGATAGTCGATGCCCAGGATTTCCTGCAGGCAAAGACTTTTGTGAAAGACCTGATGAAGATGATGGATACTGAAAGTATCAGTTACAATCCCTCCGTTGAGCTGGGCGCTATGGTAGAGATTCCTTCGGCTGCCATTATGGCAGATGAGCTGGCACAGGTCTGCGATTTCCTTAGCATTGGAACCAACGACCTGGTGCAATATACTCTGGCTACGGACCGCAACAACGATCAGGTGGCAGATTATTACGTGCAGCATCATCCTGCTGTGCTCAAGCTGATTTCTTGCTGCATCGAGGCTTCCACCATACATCAGAAGAGCCTCTCTGTCTGCGGAGAAATGGCATCAATCCCGCGCTATATCCCTCTTCTGCTGGGAATGGGCATCCGGGCATTCAGCATCAATCCTCATCAGTATCTGAGCGCCAAACAACTTTTATGCAATGCAAGCCAATCTATCCTGGAGCTTATGCAAGGATTTGATCCGTGTCAAAACAGGGAAGAGACCGAAAAGCTCTTAGTCAGGCTTTCACAAGAATCAAACTAAGGAGTGATCATGATCCGCTTTGAATCCAATAATCTTTTCTATTCCAAGCAAATCCGCACCGGTATCGAGAAACAGCTTCTGGCGGATTTCCAAGAGGCCATCGCAAATGCCCATCAGGAAATTCTTGATGACCGCCAAGCTGATATTTTGGGCTTTTACAATTTACCTGAGCAGGATATCAGCCCCATTACAGACTATGTGAAACGCCTTGATCCCAAGTTTGACACCATGCTGGTTCTGGGTATCGGTGGAAGTGCACTGGGCAATAAAGCGGTTTATAATGCTCTCCGCACCGAAAGGAACCTGCAGCGTAAGGTTCTGGTTTACGATAATGTAGATCCTGTGTTCCTGCAGGAAATTCTTGCTCAGACTGATCTGGATAAAACTTTGGTGAACGTGATCACCAAGAGCGGTACAACCGCCGAGACCATGGCCGGATACATGATTCTGGCAGATATGCTCAAGAAGAGATATGCGGATTACAAAGACAGGATTGTGATTACCACAGACAAGGTTAAAGGCTTCCTGCGCCAAGTGATCAATAAAGAAGGCTACCAAGCCTTTGTAGTTCCGGATAATGTGGGAGGACGCTTCTCCGTGCTTACAGATGTC
>JAKPXC010000176.1 GCA_029567705.1 Candidatus Cloacimonadota bacterium | reverse complement strand
ATCAAGCTATCGGTGATCATTGGCTTTATGTGTGGCAATGTATCCAGCTTCATCTTCAACAAATACTACACATTCAGGAACTTATCTCCCGCAATAATCCGTCAGTATATCAAGTATTTTGTTACCAGTATGACCGGCTTGCTATTGACCCTCCTGCTGATGACCTTGTTCTATGAGCACCTAAATCTCTTTTCCGGATTGATAGATAACAACTATCTGTTGTGCAAGATGTTAGTGGCAGTGATAGTGATGTTTTGGAATTTTACTGTGATCCGCCATTGGACTCTGGCAGATTACAATCTGTCCTACATTCCGCCTCTATCAGAATATGGCAAAGAGTCACAGTGTCACCTAAGTATAGTGATTCCGGCATATAATGAGCAAGACCGCCTTCCCGCGACTCTGGATTCTATATACAAGTGGCTGGATAGCAAGAACTTCTCCTATGAGATACTGGTAGTAAACGACGGCAGTACCGACGGCATGATTCAAACCCTGAAGGAAGAATATCAGGGTAAACCGGGGCTGCAGGTATGGTCTCTACCCCACAATATGGGAAAGGGAGCAGCGGTTCGGGAAGGGATGCTTCTCGCAAGTGGTGAATACAGGCTGTTTATGGACGCCGATAACCAGATTCACATAGATGAATTGGATGCCTTTCTGAAAATAGCCCAGAACAACCGGGTGCTTGTGGGATCCAAGTATATTGCCTCGGATACCAGACGGGACGAGATTTCGGCATCCCGGGTGTTCGTATCCAGACTGGGTAATATCATCATCAGGCAGCTTTTGAGCCTGGAGCTAAAGGATACCCAATGCGGCTTCAAGCTGTTCCCAGCTCATGTGGCCGAGGCTGTGTTCCGGATGCAAATGCTGGGGAGATTTGCTTTTGATGTAGAGATTTTAAGCTTGGTGCAGCTATTTGGGATAGAGATTGTGGAGCTGCCGATCAAGCTATATCCGGCGTCTCAAAGCAGGGTGAGAACCCTGAAGGATAGCATAAATGTGTTCGTGGATCTGCTAAGGATAAAGATAAACATCTGGCGCCGCAAATACAAGGTCTCTTCGCTCAGAAATCAGGCATCAGAACTAAAGGTAATCCGAGAAGTCTAAGATGTAACGCCATGAGTAAACTACTGAACCTCGTGAGTCTGGTACTTATCTTGCTCACAGCCTTAGTCCTGTGGCAGCTGAATACTCAGACGCATCTTTGTTCCGATGATTATCTCTACAGTTTCAAGTTTGATCCCGGTTTTGCTAGTGAGGATTCTACCTCGCCCAGCTACCAAAGAATATCAGGAATTGAAGATTATTACAATTCACTCTCAGCCTTGTACAACACTTTAACTGGCAGAATAGTGGCGCATGGCATTCTGCAGTTCATGCTTATGTTGCCGGCTTGGATTTTTGATTTGCTGAATACCATGGTGTTCCTCGCCCTTAGTTATCTTTACTCTACCTGGGTGGCCGGACGAAAGCATAAAGCCAGGATACCAGTATGGCTACTGTCCACGATGCTGTTTTACCTCTCCATACCGGTATCTCAACGGAATGTGTACTTTCCTGCTTTCAGTTGTAACTATATCTGGACGCAACTGATTGTCTTCATGTTCCTGATTCCTGTCCGATGGCTTATTCAGGAAGACCACAGACAAGAAAGAGGCTGGGCATTTGCCGTGCTGATGTTCTTTTTGGGGCTGATCGCCGGTG
>JAKPXC010000173.1 GCA_029567705.1 Candidatus Cloacimonadota bacterium | reverse complement strand
GCTTCCCCTTTTATTTCTTTGATTTGGTTATAAACTTTCACTATCATCTCGTCCGGAGTGGAGGCTCCGGCACTGAGGCCAATGGATTCACTCTTGCGGATCAGCTCCGCATCCAGTTCTGCTTCGGTCTCTATATGAATGGCCTTGGTTTCCAGGCTGCTAATAGAGTGCAGCATGCGGGTATTGGAGCTATTGTGGCCACCAATGATAACCATCAAATCTGTCTTTCTGGCCAGCATCCGGGTGGAATCCTGACGCTCGGAAGTTGCCAGACAAATGGTATTGAAGACCCGCAGTTCTCTGGTCTGCGGGATCAACTTGTGCACCAGGTTTTGCAGGTTCTCCAGCTTCTGTGTGGTCTGGCAGATCACGGCAATTTTGGTTTTACTCTCAATCTTAGGCTCTTCGTCCGGCCTTAACACCACAGCATTCCCGGCATAGGAAACCATACCCACCACTTCAGGATGGGCAGGATCTCCACAGATCAAGACCTGATAACCGGCCTGACTCATCTCGGAGGCAAGCTCGTGAGTCCTTTTCACATAAGGACAGGTAGCATCGATCAGAGTGCAACCTTGCTGCTTTAACAATTCTTCTTCCTGACGCGGTATTCCGTGAGAGCGAATGATAACAACAGCGTTGTGAAGCCCGGAAACAGACTTCGCTACATGAATCCCGTGAGATTCCAGTTCTTGAACAAACTGAGGATTGTGGATGATTTCCCCGAGAGTATAGATCGGTTGCCCGGCCTTTTCGGAGGCAGCTTCCAGTGCCAAACGAATGGCTCTCTTCACACCAAAACAAAAGCCGGAGTTCTTTGCCAAGAAGATACTCATGATTGCTCTATCCTCTGAATGGCCAGGGCATAGATGGCTTGCACCTGCTCATCAAGGCTAAGCTTGCTGGTATCCAGATGCACCGCATCCGGTGCAGGAACCAACGGCGCAATACTGCGGGAACTATCGTTCTGGTCCCTCTGCTTCAGGTCTGCCACAATCTCATCAAAGTCATGGCATTGTCCTTTTTCACAAAGTTCTTTATAACGTCTGCGGGCTCTCTCTTCCAGATCGGCAATCAGAAAGATTTTAAGCTCAGCCTGAGGGAATACCACCGTGCCAATATCCCTTCCATCCAGAACAACAGCTTTATCTGCACCCAGACGGCGTTGAAGCTCCACCATCTTGGTACGGACGATGCCAATAGCCGAGATTGCGGAAGCGAGGCGGGAAATCTCTTCTGTACGGATTTCCAGGCTGATATCATGTCCATTCAGATATAGACGGTTGCCTTCGGGAGATTGGATAATCTTTAGGTCCAGCTTGTCCATGAGTGAGGAGATTGCATCATGATCGCTATAAGCTATCCCGGCATCCCGGGCCGCAACCGCACAAGCTCTGTACATCGCACCCGTATCCAGGTAGATGTATCCCAGTTTCTGAGCCAGGATTCGGGCTGTGCTGCTTTTTCCAGAAGCAGCAGGGCCGTCGATTGCGATAATAATGCGCTTCATGAGTAGTAATTCTCCATTTTCTCTAACATTTTACAAGCGTCAATCCAGTCAACAGGTTTTTTCACTATTTCATGGAAACACTGTGCACTATCTTCACACTAGCGGATCGCCATTACCTTATAGAAGCGTCTGGGTCTATCTCCCAGAGGAATCTGCCAGGTGGTGGCGGAATTAAAGGTTCCTTGGCTAGTCACTTCTAGATACTCTCCATAAGGCTCATCAGAAGCATATATCTTGTAAGAACTTGCCCCGCTGACGGCGGTAATGGCAAGCTCCACATTAGTTCCGGAAACTTGAATTGAGGCAGTAGTGGCAACCGGTTCCGGAGAGGTGGTTTGCACTCTTCCCAGAGGCGAATACATTGAGTAACCATCGACAAAGAAGCTCCGTAGCCTCCAAAAATATCTGGTTCCTGGGGCCAGTCCGCTGATGGTACGGCTTGTGGTAGTGCCCACAAACAAGTTCGAGTATCCATTTAAGTAGCTGCCAAAGAGACTATCGGCCGAGACCTGCAGGTAGTAGGCTGTGGCCGATATCGGCACACTCCAGGTAGCCATGAAGGAGGTTTGAGACACGGAAGCCGCTTGCTGCGGCACAGGAGTCCAGATCATTTGAGCATACTCGGGATGATCCACAAAGGGATTGCGATTGCCCTGTCTCTCATGGATACGGTCATTACGCCGGGCCTCCCAGGCATCGGGAGGATCGCTGGCATGCCATTGCAGCAGAGTGGAAAGCTTACCGTAGTATGGCTCATAATCGGGACTGGAATCCACATAATCCACCAGCTCCAGATTGTAAGAAGTATCAGTTCCCTCATAGCGAACCGCCATATACATAATCATCCTGGCCACATCGCCTTTATCCGCATCACGGGGTTCCCAAGTGGTGCTGGTTGTGTAGTTACCGGTATCGCTAGGGTAGCCCGGATAGGGGGAACCATCAATATAAAGATTCCCACCCAGATCAAAGTCCTTGTTGCTCTTGGAAGAGTTCACAGTGGCATCACAGGGTCTCATGTGATGCAGGTCCGTTCCTGCGGGACGGGTTTCGCCAAAATCCCCATGACTTTTGCTCCAGGTATGTTCCCGGTTCCACTCGGTTGTTCCTGCTCCGTTGTGACTTTTGGGAACACTCCAGCCGGTGTATATCTCAATGATATTGTCATTGTTGCTTGGGTCTTCATCCGTATACTTAAGTTGAGTCCATAGAGCATCATAGGAATACTGAGTAGTGTGCGTGGTACGCAACAGGCTATGTAAACTGCTTTTTAAGCTTGCACCGATACCGGACACAGAAGTATAGTAACCTGTGTACTGGTTGTTTGCTGTAGTCGCGCTGACGGGATTACCCGTGGCTGTGGCAGTCATATAGACCACTGAGGAGCCTGTTCCATTTGCTTCGTAAGCTCTGAACCAATAGACAGTGTTCGGATTCAAGCCCTGTATATAAACAGAATTCACCTCTTCGCCTTCGATGTACACTGTGGCGGAGTTGTAGATCACCTGCTCACCGGCTCCGGAATAGACCGGATTTGCAATGGGATCTACTCCGTTTACCGGAGCAGAGAAGCTGTTCACTGTATTCATCACTACTATCCGCTTTTCCCCATTGCCGGGAGTCCAGTTCAGGCTGATGCTGGTATTGGCAGGAGCTCCCTGGAGGTTTGTCGTTTGTACTGTAGGAGCAACTATACCAGGAGGATTGTTGTTAAAGTTATGGCTTCCCAGATAAAACTCGTCCATGGGATAGACAATCCAATCTGAAAGCTGATACACCAGGCTGGGGCTGGAAATATCGGGATTTCTCACCAAGGTAACGTCTTTTCCCCAATCCGCAACCTGATTCTCAATCCCTATCTGATCAATTGGCACCCCGTTCTTATACAACCTCACAGCATCATTGCCGTTGAAACTCAAAGCATAAGAGCTTGTATACAGATCAACATAGTCTTCCACAATGTAATCACCAGAGCTTCCACTGGTATAAGCTATTACATACACATCATTATCCGGTAGTGTTCCGCTCAGTGTTAGTTCACTACCCCAATCCCCCACTCCATTGGTCTGTTTCTTGATCGAGTAGACAGCCAAGTCAACTGCTTCTCCTGTCCCATTGAAGATCTCAAGAGCCTTTCTAAAGCTATTGCCTTCCACATATTCACTGAAGAATAGGTCGGTAGCATATCCCGAAGTAGGATGGCTCACCTCACCGCTCACGGGAATGGATATCGTTTGAGCTCCTGCACTACTGTGGCTCACATTACCGGAAAAACTGCCCTCTGCTGCACCGGTAAGCCTGAGACTCATTTGGGTAGCGGATACGGAACCATCCTGAACAGGGATAAGCGAAGCAGAAGAACTGTAGTTCACCCCCCCATCGGTGGAAACTTCAAAACCTTGAGGAACTGAAATCGCCAAGTTCTCTGTGAGGTGAGTGGCGGAGATCGTGTAGGTCTGAGCCGGAGAAGGCGTCAGCGCTACTGTATAAAAAGGCACAAAAGAAGATTGAACAACTATCTCCGGTGTGGGAGCAGCGTAGCTCGTCCAGGTGAAATCATCAACCATTATACGCTCTGTCGCACCATTGGCTTTGATTCTGATCAACACATTGTTGACAGAACTCTCTATCTGGCCGGTGAAGGTAGTCCAAGCGCTGCTGTTTCCCAAGCTGGCATTATCTATCAGGGATACAAAAACCCAATTCGTTCCGCCATCGATGGAATACTCCAGATTGTAATTAGGAGAAGGGCTAGAGTCCCAACGTCTTACTTTTACGTTAAAATCATCCACTCCTCCGCTGCTGATGGTCATGCGCCAATCAACAGTAGCTTCGTCCTTTAGTCTCCACGCATAAGTGCCAAAAGCTCCCGGAAACCCATCCTGAGCCGTTGTAGTTTGTCTTAGAGCAGGACCTCCGGTAGCTCGGAACAAACCGTCTGCATAAACATGGTTCACGGCATAGCTGCCTAAAGCCACTGAACCCGCAGTCCACTTGGCGGGATCATCGAAGTTTATTGTTGTCTGGCTCCAGAGCAAGCTCTGCAGCAGCACCAGACAGAATAGTATACTTATCTTATGAGGCATTTATTTCTCCTTACCATACTCAAGTTTTGGGCTGAAGTTATTGTGCACGATCCGTTCCAATACTTATCTCGAGATTGGGGTTGACATTAAAACATAGCTGGGAATATATGAGCGACCTTGCAAATATGAGTCCCTTGGAGCTTATGATGAATGTGATTGTAAAAGAAGTCAAGACCAAGAAAGAGATGAAAGTCTTTGTCTATCTGCCGGAGCGTCTCAATGCGGATCGCCCTATGTGGGTACCACCCCTGTATGCGGATGATCAACGCAGTTTTGATGATAGCAAGAATCCCTCTCACGCCTATTGTGACAAGATCTATGCCATTGCCTGGCAGGATGGTAAGCCGGTGGGCAGGATAGCCGGCATCATCAACAAACGCTTCAACAAGCTTTCCAACACCTACAATTGCCGTTTTGGCTATATAGATTGCATAGACGATCCCACTGTGGTTAAAGCTCTGCTGGATTTTGTGGAA
>JAKPXC010000152.1 GCA_029567705.1 Candidatus Cloacimonadota bacterium | reverse complement strand
CAATCCCCACCAAGAAGAGCCAAGTCTTCTCCACGGCTGCAGATAATCAAACCGCTGTAACCATTCATGTGATGCAAGGTGAGCGCCCCATGGCGCAGGACAACAAGTCTCTGGGTCGTTTTGACCTGGTGGGCATTCCTTCTGCTCCCAGAGGTGTTCCTCAGATAGAAGTTACCTTCGATCTCGATGCAAATGGTCTCCTGCATGTTTCCGCCAAAGACAAAGGAACAGGCAAAGAACAATCCATCAAGATTGACCGGGCTGGTAACCTGAACCAGGAAGATATTGAGCGCATGATTAAAGATGCAGAGATGCATGCTGATGAAGACAAGAAACGACAGGAGTTTATAGCTGCCAAGAATGAGCTGGATTCTCTGATCTTCTCCACTGAGAAGAGCTTGGGAGAATATGGCGACAAGCTTTCTGCAGATGAGAAAGCCAAGATCGAAGACGCTATCAAGACGGCCAAGGAAGAGATGGAGAAAGCCACTGATAAAGCTGAGATGGATCGTATCAAGGAAGAACTGGGCAAGAAAGCTCAGAAATTGGGCGAGATTCTCTATGCCAATATGCAGCAACAGCAAGGTGGTGCCGGATTTGATCCCAATGCTCAGGGCTTCAATCCGGAAGACTTTGCCCAATCTCAACAGCAACAGGAACAACCTAAACAAGACGGTCCGATCGACGCAGATTTTGAAGTCGTCGATGATGATAAATAAATAACTATACACGGGGGAGGCTACACCGGCCTCCCCAACTTCTTAAGGATAAGGTTTAATGGCGAATAAACGAGATTACTACGAAGTATTGGGAGTTGAGAAGAGCTCCGACGAAGCTACAATAAAGAAAGCCTACCGCAAGCTGGCTATGCAGTTCCATCCGGATAAGAACCCGGATAACAAAGAAGCGGAAGAGAAGTTCAAAGAGGCCTCTGAAGCTTATGAAATCCTGTCTGATCCGGATAAACGGCAGCGTTATGACCAGTACGGCCATGCCGGAGTCGAGGGGCAGTTTGGCGGCGGAGGCTTCAACTGGGATAATTTCAGCCATTTTGAAGATATCAGTGATCTGTTCGGTGGTGGTGGCTTCAGCAGTATCTTCGATAGCATCTTTGGCGGGGGCTTTGGTGGAGGAGGACGCGGACGTTCCTCAAACCGGGGTGAAGACTTGCAGATTGAGCTTTCGTTATCTTTAAAGGAGATTGCCGGTGGAGCCGAAAAGAAGATCAAAATAGGGGTGAAGACTCCTTGCGAGAGCTGTAATGGAACAGGCTCTGCCGACGGCAATACCGAGACCTGTACACAATGCCATGGTACCGGACAGGTTCGCAGAGTGGTACAATCCCTCTTCGGTCAGATGCAGACAGCCTCTGAATGTCCTTCCTGCCGTGGAGAAGGGAAGATAGTGAAGAATCGCTGCACCAAGTGTTACGGAGAAGGCAGAATCGGCAAGGTGCAGGAAATTAATGTGAAGATACCTGCAGGCGTGGAAGAAGGTCAATACATCAGACTGCGTGGCCAAGGAAACGTTGGCGCAAGAGGTGGAGCACGAGGTGACATCCTGGTGATGATCCACGAAAAGCAGGATGACATCTTCGAGCGCAGTGGTAATGATATAGTACTGGAACTGCCCATCTCTGTGTCTCAAGCAGTTCTGGGAGATGAAGTACTGGTACCCACAATAACAGGCTCTGCTAAGATGAAGATACCCGCAGGCTCTCAGAGTGGTAGAATCTTCCGGCTAAAAGGACAAGGTATCCAGGGCTTGAACAGCTATTCCAAAGGAGATCAACTGGTTAAACTGGTAGTCGTGATCCCAACCAAGCTAAGCAAAGAAGAGACTGAACTCTTTACCAAGCTGAAGACTTTTGACCATAAAAGAGAATTGAAACCCGGAAAGAGCTTTATCCATAAAATGAGAGAATTCTTCTCCTGATGCCATCATATATAATCGACTCAGTAATTCCCCAGCCCGGAGATCAGGTCAAGCTCCAAGGTGCGGAACATCATCATCTGGCTATGGTGACCCGACATAAACCGGGAGATAAGATCAAACTAAACAACACCAAGGGTTGGTTGGGACTGGGCAGTATCCTTCAAATAAGTAGATCAGAGACTATCATTAGAATTGATGAAGCACTACCTGCTCCACAAATGCCTCAATATGCACTGGCATTCAGCCTGCTAAAATCACAGAACGATGAACTCGTGATTGAGAAAGGCACGGAGCTCGGAGTATGTGAGTTCTTTCCCTTTGTGAGCCGATACACCGTGCGCAGGGCTGGAGAAGCTGCTCTGGCCAGATTTCACAAGCTGGCATTGGCCTCGGTGAAACAATGCGACAATCCCCGTATACCTGTTATCAACAAAGTGCAGGATT
>JAKPXC010000145.1 GCA_029567705.1 Candidatus Cloacimonadota bacterium | reverse complement strand
TGCGGCAGGTAAGCCGGGTCAGTTTTACGAGATCCGTGCCTTATCCAGCCTGGCAAACCTCCAAACCTTCCATGGCATCCCCAAATTGTTTAAACCGATAAGTATATACGATAATCAGGGGGGTAGAATAGGCTTCATGATCAAGAAAGTCGGCACCGGCACCAATGCATTATCCAGACTCAGAGCAGGAGATACTTTGGAACTGATCGGCCCATGTGGAACAGGTTTCCCTGTCTTTCGGGGAAGACGCATACTCCTGATCAGCGGCGGCATAGGTTATCCACCTTTATGGTATCTGCAAAAAGAATTGATCAACCACAATCAGATTTACTGGATGCATGGAGGAGGGGGTCAGGCAGATGTATTCCCTTGCGACGAAATCTGGACAGAGGACGGTTCGATCGGCAGAAAAGGCAGGGTATGCGATAATCTGGAAGAGACTATCGCCAAATACGAAATAGATACCGTTTACAGTTGTGGTCCGCAAGGCTTGCTGAGAACGGTCTGTGAGATCACAAATAAACTCGACATCGAGCATTACTGCTCTTTAGAAGCTTATATGGCTTGCGGAATTGGTGTATGTCACGGATGCGCTGTGCCGATTGGGCATCCTGAAGACTGGACCTTCAAACGGGTTTGCAAGGAAGGCCCGGTATTCAACGCGAAGGAGATCAGATGGGAGCTATTTTGAACGATATCTGGGGCAACAGCATCAATGCCGTAAAATTGTTGACGACCCGATTGGGGAAACTGGAGCTTAGCACGCCCTTACTGGTGGCTTCCGGTACTTTCGATCTGGAAAACTTCGAGTTCTTTGATCCCGCGTGTTTGGGAGCTTTTGTAAGCAAGACCATCACCCGGGAACCCAAGAAAGGGAACCCGCCTCCCCGTCTCTATGAAACTGAAGCAGGTCTAATCAATTCCATTGGATTACAAAACCCAGGGCTTGATAAATTCATCCACGAAAAACTCCCAGTATACAGAGACAAGCTCTCAATGCCTCTTATCGTTAGCTTCTCTGGCTCCACGATTAGTGAATTCTGCCAGATGCTGGAAACTCTCGAAGCCTCTGCTGGAATCGCTGGATACGAAGTAAACGTCTCATGTCCTAACGTAGAGAACGAAGGCATAGCCTTTGGAACGGATCCAGATATTGTATTCGAACTAACCAGAAGATTGCAAGAGATTACAGATAAAGAGTTGTGTATAAAACTCAGCCCCAATGTAACAGATATTGCCACCATCGCCGCCGCCGCTGAAGCCGGTGGAGCCAGTTCTCTGGCTTTAATCAACAGCCTGTGGGGAATGGCGATAGATTATCGTACGGGAAAATCCAAGATTAAAAAGGGAATCGGTGGATACACCGGATGCGGCGTGAAACCGGTTGCATTGGGCCTCACCTACAAAGTTGCGCAGGCTGTCCGGATTCCGATTCTGGCAATGGGGGGGATCTATAACTGGCAAGATGCCATGGAATTCATCTGGGCGGGAGCATCGGCTATCTCGCTGGGGACGGCAAACTTCATCAATCCTCTGGCTGCCCCAGAGTTGATCATGGGATTGGGAGAGTATTTACTATCAACTAAAAAAAGCATAAACGACTTGAAGGGGAAAGTGGAGATCTAAGCCGTTATTGCTTGAAACAACGCTTTGATGTCCTTCAGTTTATGCACTTTGGTGTTTGCCTTCAAACGGGCAAACCCCGAGACATAGATGTTCTGGTATCCCAGTTTAGAAGCTTCCGCAATGCGAGCTTCAAGCTGGGAAACCGGACGTATTTCTCCGTTTAACCCCACTTCTCCGATGAATACTGAATGTTCGGGAAGCGGGCTATCCTTAAGACTACTGATGATAGCCGCAATGATCGCCAAATCAAGTGATGGGTCTTGGGAGCGAATGCCTCCT
>JAKPXC010000140.1 GCA_029567705.1 Candidatus Cloacimonadota bacterium | reverse complement strand
ATCAATATCAAAATGCCGCTTGATAAGGAGATAATGATAATGTTACACCACTTACTCGTGCTATCGCCTCTGTTGATCATGCTGTTTAGCGTTCTATCAGTCTTTGCCACATCAGAGGAACCTCACTCTGCTGCTGCACCTTCGGCCATCAGTCGCGAATCGGGGATGCTGCGGATCTCGATTGATCCACGCATAGAACTGCTGGCAGTCATCCAATATACCTCCGGCAGCAAAATGGCCCACCGTGGTGGATCATACGCTGGGGCAATCGGGGAATGGTTTGCAGAATATCAGAATCACCCGGTGATGCAGAGACTGCGGGATATGGAAGAGTGCGGATATGTGTACGACCTTCCGGTGAGCTGTTTTCTCCGTTTTGAAGATTGCGCTTTACAGAAGATTAGCTTCAACTGGGACTCCACCATGGAAACGATGAATCTGAAAAGACTGGAGTGCGTTTCGCAAACCGGACCTTTGGAGGAGTTTTATGACTTGGTTCGAGATTTTGCTCTGAAGAGCGATTTTGCCGGTTTTTATGCCTCCCAAAGAGAATACTTCCAGCGGAGAGTGGACGAAGCAGCAAACGCGTTGAACCAATATCCGGATATGATAGCTCACATGGTGGCCTGGTATGGCTACAGTCACACTTCATACAACCTTGTCATATCCCCATTGGCAGACGGAGGCTACGGCCCCGCGATGGTTGATGCAGAGGGCGGAATCCATGCTTTCTGCGTTGCGGATATTAACTGCAGCGATTTCGATGAAACTAAGCTACGACAAGTCTCCAGCTGGCTCTTTCACGAGTTTTCCCACTCCTATGTCAATTCCCTGGTGGATAAGCACTGGGACATGTTTGAAAGTGGCGAGGATATTTATGAACTCCTGCAAGACAAGATGTATCATGCCTACAGTTCGTGGTGGGTAGTGGTAGCTGAGCATCTGGTACGCGTCAACGATCACCGTCTCGGGGAGTTGTATTTCAATTTGGAACCCGGCCGGGCACTACAAAGCGAAGTAGATTCTGGTTTCATCTTCATCCGGGCAGCCTATGATGCTATACGGCAATATGAAGAAGAGCATCAGAGCAAGGGGATAGATTATGCTGGGCATTTTACCACTATCGCCCGTTTCTTTATGGATAGAACTGATATCTCCGAGGAGGATATCAGACTCTTGCAACGCTTCACAGGTCCCATCAATAATGTCTATTTGGGTGATGTCCTCGTCATTTATCCGGATCCGGAGCGTGTGGTCGGAGTAACGGTAAACATCATGCCCACGGTCGAATGGATGGTTCTTAACAAGGGTTTTCAGGCCGTATCCGATCAGACCGCGCTGGACATGGATCTTAGCAATAAGTCGCTAGTGCTGTTTGGAGCCTGGGGGACAAATCTGATCCTGGATCGTTACCGACAGGAGGTCCCGATTGAGATTTATCCGGATAGGATTGTCGCTGATAAGACATACACCGGAACAGACCTAAGGATCGCGCTTTGCCTGCCCAATCCGCTGAATCAGAAGCTGGGAATGTGTATATATACGGCTCAGACTACTCAGGCCATGCAGAGATCAAACGCCATTGACCACGGACATCAGGATTGGCTGATCTCAAACCTGAAATTTGAAGTGCTGGGCTCCGGAAATTTCCGGAACAAGGATGGGCGCTGGGAACTCTGATCCAATCAGGATTGTTTTAAGCTTCTATGCGTAACCCCATTTGCTACATGTTCGTCCTGTTCCCGTAGCCAAGCTTCGATGCCGATCTCTCTGATGCGCCCATTGTTCTTCAGAATAAAGGGGTAGGCATTTGTAAGGATTTTCAGCGTGGCACAGGGAAAGTCATCACAGAAGGCACAAACATCCATGCCTCGTTTCCAGCTTACTCTTTCACTGCCTTTGCAGGAAGTATAAGGTCCAGGGCAAAAGCCATTGATTCTGCATACTGACGCAGACTCGCAAAGCGATCTGTAGTTCCCAGGTGTCCTTCATTGTAGCTGAGGCGAAAGACGATGGGATTGTTTCTCAAAGTGTTTTTGCGTAATTTCTGAGCCCATTTCAGCGCTTCCCAATAGCCCACTCTGGTGTCATTCCAGCCAGCGGAAATCAAGAAGGCGGGGTAGCTTTGAGGACGCACATTGTCGTAAGGACTGTAACTGAGCATATATTCGAAGGCTTCCACATCCTGAGGATTGCCCCATTCTTCATACTCCTGAACGGTTAGGGGCAGGCTGTCGTCCAGCATGGTGTTGATCATATCCACGAAGGGGACGTCGGCAATCACCACGGCACACTTGTCGGCTGCCATATTTGCCACAGCTCCCACCAAAAGACCCCCGGCGCTACCACCTTCGATCACCATTTGTCCGGCCGTGGTATAGCCTTCATCGATCAGATAATCCATGCAGGCGATGAGATCTGTGAAGCTATTCATTTTATGCTGCTTTTTCCCCGCATCATACCAGGACGCGCCAAGCTCTCCCCCACCGCGCACATGTGCCACGGCATAGATTACTCCCCGATCCAGCAAGGAAAACAAGCTGTGAGAGAAATAGGGGTCTTCCGAGCTGCCGTAGGCTCCGTATGCATTTAGCCACAAGGGAGCAGGGCCGGGTTTGATGGTATTTTTATATACCAGACTGAGGGGAATCATGCTGCCGTCTGAGGCACTTACCCAAAGAGTTTTACTCGTGTAATCATTATAATTGCGAGGGATATTCTCCGGATATTGATGTAGCAACTTCAGCTCAGCGTCCGGAATGTAGTATGATTAGATGGAGAGCGGAGACAGGGCGTTTTCCATGGTAAAGGTGAAGCTCTTAGTATCGGGGTCCGGATTGTGCCAGAAGGCCAGGTCAGAAACCTGCCGGGGCTTGTATTGTGCCAGTTCTTTGCCACTTAGGCGATCATAGATGCTGATGGCATCGAAGCCATTATCCCGATGGAGTAAAACCAGATAATCCTGCATCGCCAGGTATTCCTCAATCGGCCCGGTATCTGTAGTGCCGATCAGTTCCTGCCAGGAGGCGATGGCAATGTCGCTTTCCTCGCAGGTATAGATGGGGCTTTCGCGATGAATATGATTGGATTGAATGTAATACCTGCCATCCAGGTAGTCTGGATAGTAGGTGTGATTGGGCTGTCTTCCGGCAAAGGAACGGAAGCTGCCTTCCGGAATCGCTGCATCGGTCTCAAATACTTCGGTGCTTGATTTGTTGTATGACAGAAGGAATATCTTGCTGTCGTCCGTGCCCTTGTACACAGAAAGATCAAATTCCGGATTCTCTTCTGTATAAAGCAAGCGCAGTTCCCGGTCTTTCCTTGAGCCCCGATAACAGGTATTGTTTTGCCAGCGCTCATTGCTGCGCACCACCAGAAAGTGTTCGCTATCCGCATACCAGCAGAAATCACCAACGGCATTCAGCCCCATGTCGGAAGTGCTGCCCTCCTCTAAATCCCTGATGTAAAGCCGGTAATCTTCATTGCCACTAAGGTCTACCGAGTAGGCCAGATAGCGCTGGTCGGGGGATATGGAATATACGCCGAGTTCAAAGTAATCCTCTCCCCGAGCCAGTTTATTCTGATCCAGCACCAGGGATGCCGGGGCGGCAAGATCACCGGCCTTTCGGTAGTAGCGCGGATATAGATCAGCCCTGGAGCTTTCGGTGTAGTAATAGAATCCCTTGTCGTACCTGGGATAGCTTTGTTCAAAATCGGTTATGCCTTCCTCGAACTCCCGATACAGAGTATTCGCCAACGCCCGTGATTGCTTCAGCACTTTCTTTGCGTATCTTGCTTCAGCTTTCAGATGCTTACGCAAGCCGGGATGCTCACGATCCTTCATCCATGCCCAGGGATCGATCATCATGGTGCCGTGAATCAATAAGGTGTCCGGATGTTCGGGCGCTACAGGCGCGACGGGAACTGAGCTTAGCCGCGTTAGGCAGAACAAGATGCATAGTGTTACAAAAATTCTTCTCATAGTGGGATCTCACCTCAGTAAAGTACTGCGCAGATTCATCATGCTTCGATATTATCTATCAAATCTGGTTTAAGTAGGTTGATTTGATTAAGCCTCATAAGTAGGATATGGCTTGATTTGCTGACACGTGATTCAAACTGAAAAGAACTGGTCAATACGACCTTACTTGGTATGCGTGATATCAACTGCCGATAAACATCTATAGCTTTTGGAGAACTCCGTCCAAGGGTCTGTAGTATATCAATGTAGTGCTGCCTAATCATGAAGTGTTTGATCTTAAGTAACTTGTCAATTACTCCATCGCCAAGCAAGTGTTTGTTTACGGTGTCTGGATTTTTTGACGCTATCTTAGATAATAATTGGGCGGATAATTCTGAACTAATATTGGGCAAACCAGAAAGTGATTTAGAGATAAGTATGGGGACTACGTGACCATACCCCATTTTATAGACCAATCTGTAATGGTGAATTCGCTTTGACGTTATAGGCATTAATAACTCGTAGGGAGCCATGTAATTCAGAGACCGATGCGGTCGTTCTTCATTGTAGTGACTTACCCAATTCATAATAAGTTCCTTTGCTTCAACTAAATTGCGGAAGATATGCCTGTCAAGACATTCCTTCCTCATTTTACCATTGAAACTCTCGATAAAGCCATTCTGCGTTGGCTTTCCTTTAGCTATAAAACCCAGCTGAACTCCAGTCTCGTCTGCCCATTTGAGCATCACTTTGCTGGTAAACTCAGGACCGTTATCACATTTAATTGCTTTGGGAAGTCCACGTAGTTCAGCAAGCTGGCTAAGCTCGCGAACAAGCCTGCTTCCCTGAAGGGAGTTGTCGATGATCTGGAGAACACTCTCTTTAGTGAAGGTGTCGATCAGGTTGAAAACTCTGAACTTTCTCCCATTCTCCAGGGTATCGGTCATGAAGTCCATTGCCCAGATCTGGTTTGGCTCAGTAGCCTTTTCCAAAGGTACCGGATCTCGTTTGATATACTTCTTGGGACGCTTGGCAAGCTGCAGGCTAGCAGCTTTGTAGATACGTTCCACCCGCTTGTGATTGACCTCACCGAACTTCTTTCTTACCAAGACTACCAGCCTCGGCAAACCATAGCTTTGTGACCTCGGAGCGACCACCTTCTCACGCAAGAACTTCTCTATGGCAACATTCTCCTCTTTGATGATTGCCTGATAGCGCAATGTATTACGGTTAACGGCTATCACTCTACAGGCATGGCGTTCGCTAAGTCCGTGAGACATCGCCACCCCGACAGCTTCACGTTTCTGCCGGGGCTCTACCATTTTTTTGATAGTACGTCCTTGAGAGCCTCTATCTCCAAGCATCTTTCAGCCAAGAGCTTCTTGAGCTTGGAGTTCTCCGATTCCAGGTCTTTGAGCTTTTGAATCTGGTTGTTCTCCATGCCACCGTACTTGCTCTTCCAGATGTAGAATGTGTTTCTGGCTATGCCATACTTGCGGATGAGTTCCGTCACTTCCGTACCGGCTTCGTGTTCTTTCAGTATCTTGATGATCTGAGTGGGGGCAAATCGTTTTCCTTTCATTATTCCTGCTTCTTTTCTTATTGCCTCAGGACAAGTTAATACTTGAGAGCTAGCGAACAAGTGTTAACTTGTCCTGAGGGCGCGTTAGCTTTGAAAAGTCCATTTGATACTGGTACAATTTTTGGGGGTACGGTCACAAGCATCCTCACTTTTTCATTGCATACGGATGTCTCATCCCCGAATACTTCTTCAGCACACCCAGAATCCCAGGCTGGATATGGCGTCCAAGTTACTCGATACCCAGTCAGGACTTAACGTAGCAGCAATGCAGAATAATGCCAATTATGCTGAGCGAGTCCAAAAATTAATAAGCAACAACTTCGTATTATTCGTATTATCTGATTCTTCCGTCGCCGAACACAATTTCTAAGTCTGGCGGTTGCAGATTTCCTGTCAGAATTTGAAGTTTTCGGTGATCTTAATTGCAGAAATCCTGTCAGAAACTACCTAAAGTGGTCTTGGAAAGGATGAGTAAGGATGAGCAACGATGCGACAGTTTGCAGTTTTCGCTGCACAATTTGCAGATTT
>JAKPXC010000136.1 GCA_029567705.1 Candidatus Cloacimonadota bacterium | reverse complement strand
ACTGTTGAAACCTTCAGTGGCTATAACCGCAGCATCGAGTGCAGACACACTCAAGAGGATAACAACTAGTACAGTAATAAACCATAGCTTCTTCATAATTAACTCCTTTGAATTAGCTTATATCATTGTAATAAATACCATTATAACTTGGTTTCAACTAAAGCAGAAGCGAGATATCTGGCAAGACATTTTTTCTTAATTTTTGGAGCCTAGGGGTGTGCACAGTTATCGAGATCGTAATAGTCCTCGATTAAGTGAGAGAGAAAAGCATTCAGTACTAACTTATTAACTTCTAACCTCGGAGGCGTTTCTGCCAAATCGGAGTTTGGCAGACCAGTAATCGGAGTTTGGCAGACCAGTAAGAGAAGAGAAGCATTCACTGTTAACTAATTGGCTGTTAACCTCGGAGGAGTTTCTGCCAAATCGGAGTTTGGCAGACCAGTTATTCCGGGCAGACACACAGGTCTGCCCCTACAGGCACAATCCTTTAGTCTCCCAGTTCCACAATGACCATCTAATCACTAGTCCCTAATCCCTAGTCACTGAAAAGCGACAAGATGTCGCTTCTACCTGGTCAGTTTGCGATAGCTGATCCGTTTGGGTATCAGGGCTTTTTCGCCCAGGCGGGCAAGTTTATTCTCCTCGTAATCGCTGAAATTGCCTTCCCACCACTTTACCTGGCTTTCGCCTTCAAAGGCCAGAATGTGGGTGCAGAGCCTATCCAGGAAATAGCGATCGTGGCTGATCACCACCACGGAACCGGCAAAATCCAGCAGAGCTTCTTCCAGAGCATGGATGGTATAGACGTCCAGATCGTTGGTGGGTTCGTCCAGCAGAAGAACGTTTCCCCCGGCTTGCAGAGTCAGCGCCAGATAGGCACGGTTCTTCTCGCCGCCGCTGAGGATATTGACAGGCTTGAGATGCTCCTTGCTGGAGAAATTGAACTTGCTGAGGTACTCGCGCACATTCATCTCCCGATCGCCGATCTTGAGCACATCCCGTCCCTGCCCGATCAGTTCAAGTAGAGTCTGCGAGCTATCCATCATCCGCACCTGATCCACATAAGATAGCTTCACGGTTTCGCCCAGGGTGATGCTGCCGCTATCGGGAGCAGCTTTACCCACAATCAGATCAAAGAGCGTAGTCTTTCCTGCGCCGTTTGGCCCGATTATCCCGATGATACCCCCCGCTGGAAGGGTGAAGCTGAGATCTTCATAGAGCAGCTTATCCGGATAGCTCTTGGAAAGGTTTTCCACCTTTACCACGTTGGTGCCCAGCTTGGGACCGGGGAAGATAGTGATGCTATCTGTGGAATTCTCCCGCTTATATTCCTGGCTGGAAAGCTTGTCAAACTCCCGGATACGGGCTTTGCTCTTGGCCTGACGCGCCTTGGGGCTGCTGCGGATCCAATCGAGTTCTTCAGCAATGGCTTTCTGGCGTTTGCTTTCGCCCTTGGATTCATTGGCCAAACGGGCTTGTTTTTGCTCCAGCCAACTGCTGTAATTGCCCTTGTGCGGGATGCCCTCTCCCCTATCGAGCTCCAGAATCCAGCCGGCCACGTTATCCAGGAAATAGCGATCGTGAGTGATGGCAATCACGGTGCCTTTGTAATTCTGCAAATGACGCTCCAGCCAGAGAATCGTCTCCGCATCCAGATGGTTGGTAGGCTCGTCCAAGAGCAGAATGTCCGGTTCCTGCAGCAGCAAACGGCAGAGAGCCACGCGACGCTTTTCTCCGCCGGAGATCACGCCTACAGGCAGATCGGAAGGCGGACAGCGCAAGGCATCCATGGCAAGTTCCAGACGGCTGTCAAGATCCCAAGCATTGGCAGCATCAAGAGCGTCCTGCACCTTGCCCTGTTCCTCCAGAAGCTTATTCATCTCATCATCGCTCATGGGCTCGGCAAAACGGAGATTTATTTCTTCAAAACGCTGTAGAAGCTGCATTGTGGGTGCCACTGCTTCCTGAACAATCTCCAGAACTGTCTTTTCGGGATCGAGCTGAGGGTCTTGCTCCAGATAGCCGATGGTGTAGCCTTTGGACATGGCAACTTCCCCGAGGAAATCGTTATCCAAGCCTGCCATGATTTTAAGCAGAGTACTTTTTCCGGAGCCATTCAGGCCAACCACGCCGATCTTGGCACCATAATAATAGCCCAAATAGATATCCTTGAGGATCTGCTTCTTGCCGTCCACGACCTTCCCAACCCCGCTCATCTGATAAATAACTTTATTTTCTTCCATTCCAACCTCAGTATGTAAATTACTTGAGCCAGTTTTCATTGCTACGTCGGCGTGTCAAGCAGCATTGGATTGTTCCCCTATGTTTGGAAAGGTTTTTATTACGGATTATACGGATTAAACGGATTAATCGGATTAAAAATAACCAACAATCAGTATAAGCAGTCCTATCCGTAATGTGCCCCTAACAATCCGTAGAATCAATCCCATCCGTATAATCCGTATTGAAAAACCTTGTAATCCTACAATCCTGTAATCCCCAGGCGAAAACACATGCTGGCAAAAAGACTATTGACAAAGCCCTGACTCCTGCTGTTCTTGGCCCTGTACACTAATACTGTATAAAGCCATAATTTATATTTAGGAGATCAGAGAATGAAGAAACACAGACTTACGCTGCTTATCGTAGCAATCTGCCTGCTTGTACTTTTTATTTCAGCCTGCAACAAAGAGCCCAAGAAAGAGGTATTGGAAGCTCCCCAGGCTCAGAATGCCGCTCCGCAGGATTCCAGCTCCCAACCCACAGCCGAAGAGGCCGGAATGGGCGTGATCGTTCCTCTGGTGGCAGAACTCCCGGCCGGGCAGTTCTACACTGTGATGTTCAACGATGTCCGTGTGCGTGAAACGCCTTCCCTGAATGGCAAGGTGGTTACCACAGCTCAGAGTGGAGAAAAGATGCAAGCCTATTCAGATATGGGAGATGTTTCCGAAAATACTGACACTGTGGTGCTCAGAGGCGTTCGTTACTCCGCCCACTGGCAGAAAGTGATCACTCCCGGTGGACACGAGGGTTGGATCTACGGCGCTGCTATTGGCAGGTATCTGACAGCCAGCAAGATTTAGTTACTTTTACTTTTTCACAGGGGAGCCTTAAGCTGCATAAACTGCAAGCAGATAGCTCCCCTGTTTGACTATAAAGCCATAACTTTACGTAGGATAAGCCTTTCCTTTACCGAGGTTAAGGATGGGTTAAGGAATCGTATTAGGAAGCCATAGGGAATCCGGAAATTGATAAAGAACTTGACACCCAATCCAGTTGCAACTAGCATGCGAAACTGATCGAGGAGATTTATATATGATCAAAAAGCTGGTTCTCTTTATATTTTTGCTGCTATGCCTCAGGCTGATGGCACAAGACATGCCATTCTCGGTGCGGTCATCCACCAAATACGGCATTTCCAGTATGT
>JAKPXC010000134.1 GCA_029567705.1 Candidatus Cloacimonadota bacterium | reverse complement strand
TGATATTCCCACGTTTAAGGAGGAATCATGTTAACCCATGATCAGAACGAAGTCAACACCGAGATCGAAGTAGAGAGCCCGGTTGAAGACACGACGTCGAAGACAACTGTCGAGGAGCAACAAGACGCTCCGGAAAGCCTGGAGTCAAACGTAGAAGAAGCCGGGATGGAAGAAGCCCCTGCCCCAGTTGCAGAGGAACCCACAGCCCAAGTAACGGAAGAAGTAAAAGTCGAAGCTCCTGAAGCTCCGGTTGCCCCTAAACCTGCACCGGTCAAGGAGAAGATTCAGAAGGAACTCAGCCCCGAGGAACAGGCACACAACGAGATGCTCAGCATGATCGAAGAGTATTCTGCCACTTTCCACAAGGGACAGATCCTGGATGGCATTGTAGTGAATATCACGGATAAAGAAGTGATGGTGGACATCGGATACAAATCCGAAGGCGTGATCCCGATCAGCGAATTTGCTTATAGCGGAATTCCAGAGAGAGATTCCACCATTCAAGTCTTCATCAACGAGGTCGAGAATGGCGATGGTAAGATCAGCCTTTCCAAAAAGAAAGCCGATTTTATCCTCAACATCGAACGCATTAAACAGTGCTGTGAAGACGGCACCAAGATAAACGGATTCATCCGCCGCCGCGTCAAGGGTGGCATGATTGTCGATATCATGGGTATCGAAGCCTTCCTGCCTGGTTCACAGATGTCTCTGAAGCCAATTCCCAACCTGGATCAATTCATCGGTAAAGAGCAGACCTTCAAGGTCGTGTCTTACGATGAAGAACACCGCAATATCATCCTCTCCCGCAAGGCTGTTCTGGAAGAAGAGTCTCTGGTTAAGAGAGCTGAACTTCTGGAAAAGCTGGAAGTTGGTTCCGAGCTGGACGGCGAAGTGAAAAACATCACCCAATACGGCGCTTTTGTAGATTTGGGCGGTATAGATGGTCTTCTGCACCTCACAGATATGTCCTGGGGTAAGATCAATCATCCTTCCGAGATGCTGGCTATTGGCGATAAAGTCAAGGTCAAGGTTATCGGTTTTGATCCCGAAAGCAACAAGATATCTCTGGGTTTGAAACAGCTTGTTCCTCATCCTTGGGAAAACATCGAGATCAAGTATCCCGAGGGCACCAGAATCACCGGCAAGGTGGTCAGCGTGAAGTCCTTTGGCGCATTTGTTGAACTGGAGGCAGGAGTTGAAGGCTTGGTGCACATCTCTGAAATGAGCTGGACCAAGAAGATCACAGATGCCCGCAAGATAGTAAAGATAGGCGATACCATCAATGCTATCGTGCTGGAGATGGACAAAGAAAACCGCAGAATCTCTCTCGGTATGAAGCAAATGGAGCCCAATCCCTGGCTTACTATAGAAGACAGATACCCGGTTGGCACGGTGATGACCCGCAAGGTGAAGAGCCTCACCGCCTTTGGCGCATTTGTCGAGATCGAAGAAGGCATTGATGGCCTGATCCACATCTCCGATATCAGCTGGACCAAGCGTATCTACCACCCCCGCGAAGTTTACCGCAAGGGACAGGAAGTGGAATCCGTTATCCTCAGTATTGACCGTGCTCTGCATCGCATCGCTCTCGGTGTGAAGCAGCTTTCCAGTGATCCTTGGGAAACCTTGAATCATGTCCTGCCCGTAAACAGCGAAGTGAAAGGCAAGATCAGCAAGCTCATCCCCAAGGGAGTCCTGGTGGACGTTTTAGTGGGTGAAGAAGTTGTGGAAGGGTTCATTCCCATTTCCCATCTTGCCCTGCCTAAGCTTGAGCACTCTGAAGATGCCTTCCATCTCGGTGAAGAGCTTCCCCTCAAGGTTATCGAGCTCGATATGGACAACCGTCGTCTCATCCTCTCCGTCAAAGCCTTCTTCTTCTCACGCGATCCTCGCCTCCAGGAAGAGTATATTGCCATTCATGAGCAGTATATGAGAGATCGCTTTGCCAAGCTGCAGAAGAAGAAACAGGAAAAAGACGCCCGTGAAAAGGCTCAGAAAGAAAAGGAAGAGCTGGCTGCCACTGAAACTCAGGATGCCGAAGCAGATGAGCAGGTTGTGGAAACCCAGGTGGAAGAGCCAGTAATCGAAGAAACTATGGTGGAAGAAGTCCCTGTAATCGAAGAAACCGTGGTTGAAGAAGCTCCCTCTGTGGAAGAACCGGTTGTGGAAGAAGTTCCCGTGGTGGAAGAACCCGCAGTAGAAGAAAGCCATGCCGAAGCCACTCCGGTGGTTGAGGAAGAGGTTACTGCCGCAGAAGAACCGGCTATCGAAGAAGTAAAGCCTGTTGAATAAGTAATGACTCGAGATAATAAACAGCAAATGACGGTGCTCACGCACCGTCATTTCTTCCTATCTGCGGATTTTCTGATTCCCCTGTTCCTGCTGATCTGCAGCATCCCTCTCTTTTGGCTCACGGATCTGGATATGCAAGTCCAGAGAACCTTTTTTAGGGGAAGCAACTGGTATTTGGCGGATACCCCTGTCTTTAGTTTGGTTTATCACTGGGGGAACATCCCTGCTTTGATAGTGGCAGTAGGCTCTCTAATTGGCTTTGTACTTAGTTTTAGCCGTGCCAGATTTCAATCTTTCAGAAGGATCTTTATCTATCTGGTCTTGGTGTTGGTGATAGGCCCCGGCCTACTGGTAAACACGCTGCTCAAGGATCAATGGGGCAGGCCCCGACCAAGGGATCTGGTTGAGTTTGGCGGAGATTACCGCTATGAGCGCCCGCTTCAGATGGATACTGAGAGCCCGGGAAAGTCTTTCCCCTGCGGGCATGCTACCATGGGCTTCTATTTTCTGGCTCTGGCGATGGTTCTACGGAGGGATAAGCGCCGTCTTAGCGCTTATGTATTGGCCTTTGCCCTGCTCTATGGCAGCCTTATAGGATTGGCCAGAATGGCTCAGGGAGGTCATTTCTTTAGTGACGTTATCTGGGCGGGAGCTTTGGTCTGGTTGGTATCTTTCCTGCTATTCAGGGGATTGAAACTGCATAGAAATCTCTACTTCACGCCTCAATCGGAACCCCGCAGACTTAAAGCCTGGCAGAAAGGTCTGCTCTTTGGTCTCATCCTGGTGGTGATCTTTGCTGTGCTTTTGGCAACTCCCTATAAAAGGAAACACAATCCACACTTGGACGAACTGGTCTCAGACAGGCAGAATTATGCCTTCCTGATCAAAGGACAGAAGCTGGATCTGCAGCTCAGCTATTCTAATCACAGCGAGTTAACTGCTCAAAGCAACGGCTTCGGAGCTCCTGGTTCCAAGCTGAGTTACAGTTCCTCTCTGGATAGCAGCAGAGCTTTGGCAATCCTTCTGGTACAGCAGAAACAAAAAGGCATCTTCACTGAACTCAGCAGCGAAGCTGAGATTGTTCTGGATTCTCTTGCCTGCCGAAAACTTGGCTTGGAAGCCTTGAACCTGAAAGCAGAGATAGATCTGTCTCCCATCAGTTTCCGACCGCAGGTCAGAATAGAGGCAAATGAGCTGGCTCTGGAACTGAAGCTTCCCGCTGGCTATAATGAGATGGTCTATATCAGTCCGGAGCTAAGGCTGGAGAGTACCCGCAAAGACCTCCTCATCAGCCGCCAGGAACTGGTTTCACCGGGTATACACATTAAAGCATTAAGCGGCAGAATCCGGTTGCCCTAAAAAAAAGACTGGACAATTAGCAAGCAGCCATCAATAGTGCTCAAAAATAAGCTAATGGAGTGATAACACATGAAGAAAGGATTAGCCATCTTACTCGTAATAGTTCTGATCGTCCTGGTTCTGGGAGCCACAGTAATCTCCCGGTATAATAAAATTCAAAAAGCCAAGGTAGGAGTGACGGGTGCTTGGGGAGAAGTGGAAAACGTCTATCAAAGCAGATTTGACCTGATTCCCAACTTGGTGAACACAGTAAAAGGTGCTGCCAATTTTGAGCAGGAAACTCTCACTGCTGTCACGGAAGCCCGTAGCCGCATGGGTGGCCAGATTAACCTGCCGGAATCCGCCCTCACCGATCCCAACGCCATGGCTCAGTTCCAATCCCAGCAAGCCGGTTTGAGCTCTGCCCTTTCCCGGCTGATGGTTGTAGTGGAGCAGTATCCGGATCTCAAAGCTAACCAAAACTTCCTGCAACTTCAAGCTCAGCTTGAAGGCATAGAGAATCGTATCCGCGTAGCTCGTATGCGTTACAACGAGTCTGTCACCGGATTCAACCAAATGATTGTTACGTTTCCGAATAACCTGCTGGCCTCCATGTTTGGCGTGAAGAGCTTTGAATTCTTCAAAGCGGACGAAGCCGCCAGCACCGCTCCGGTAGTAAATTTCGAATAAGCTCAATCTCTAGACAACAGGAGATACTATGAAAAGCAGATACTTACTAATCCTGATCATGGCACTGCTGTGCACCGGGCTTTTAGCCCAATACCGTGGCAGCCGTTCTCTGGGAATCCAATTTGGCACCAGTTCCGGCAGCGGTTATGTGTTGCGCTGGATAGGGGAGACTCATGGGTTGCAAGCCACTTTGGGAGCCTCTACTTCTGGCGATAACGACGTGAAGTTCCCAGAAAACCTATGGGAAGAAGATGTGGAGACAGCAGCTCAATCCGTTAACTACGAAAGAAAGGGACGTAAAACCAGCCTCACAGCCGGTTTGAACTACATCCACATCCTGGATGAATCTGCCAAGACCAGGTTCTTCATCGCTTTGGGCGGTTCTTACAAAATTGCCAGAGAAAAAATCTTTGCCCGCAGATACAACCGTATTACCAGCACATATTACGAGTATGAGCTGGATTATACCGTCCCCATGTCTGAAGAAATTCACAAGAAAGACGTCTGGACTGTCGGTGCCGGTCCCGGCTTTGAGTTTGTGCTGGATCGCCACTTCCGCTTCACGATCGATTTACCCATCACTTACAACAGCGATGAAGAGATAGTGATGTATATTCCCCAGGTGGGGCTTCACTACTATTTCAGATAGACTTTTCTAACACTTAAAAAGGAAGGGATCACAGCATGTGATCCCTTTTTTTTATTGTTTACATTGAAGTAACGCCCCCCCCCTTTTCTCCATCCTTACATAGCTTTGGAAAAATTGAACTTGACAGATGGAAGAGAAGTAAAACAGATTAACAAAAGATACAATGTGCCATAAACAATCTGAATTGATGGCGTTTTTTGGCCATAAAGAAAGGAGAAGATATGTATTGTACCAATTGCGGTAATCAGGTGGATGCCAATGCCGTGGCTTGTTTGAATTGTGGTGCCAATCCCCGGGCTCAGCGTAAATACTGTGGTAATTGTGGGAGTTTGGCTGGAGAGCAGGCTGTGGTTTGCACGAATTGTGGAGTAGCTTTGAATGCTGGATCGCCTGGCGGTTCCAGAACTATGGCGCCAGATCAAAAAGAGTGGTTGACCACGCTTCTATTATGCATCTTCCTGGGTGGATTGGGCGTGCATCGCTTCTACACAGGACACACCGGGATCGGGCTGATCCAGCTTTTCACCGGTGGAGGCTGTGGTATCTGGTGGATTATTGATCTTATCTCTATTGTTACCGGAAGTTATCTGGATGCGCAGGGAAAGCCTCTCTTCAAGAATCAATAAACTCCTGCCCGATTTCCTTTTCATTGCCGTTTTAATCGCAGCATTGCTCTATCTGGCAATTGTTACACCTTCAAAGATAGGTTTTGGACAGGATTTGTGTATCATCAAGGCTATAACGCATCATTCCTGTCCGGGTTGTGGACTTTGCCGGGCATTTTCTGCATTACTGCACGGTGATATCCATCTAGCTTTACACTTAAATCCTTATATTGTTATCGTCGCACCGATTCTGGTGTATCTGATAATGAGAAAGGTATCCAGATTTGTTTCCGCCGTTCTGAGGTTACAAAGCTTAGAACCAGGAACTAAAGCACCAAACAACTAAGAAAGGAGATTTAGTATGTTCTGCAACAATTGTGGCAAGCAAATTGATGACAATGCCATTGTTTGTGTTCATTGCGGTGTTTCCACCCGGAACGTTTCTGCTGCCGGTGGATCTGCCATGGATGGAAAGCTGGGCTGCCTGATGGGCGGCCTGTGTTTCTGTTTCCCTATAGTGGGTTTGATTCTCTATCTGGTTTGGAATTCCACTATGCCCATGAAGGCCAAGGAAGCCGGGAAATGGGCTCTGATAGGCTTTGGAGTCTCCATAGTCTTTAGCATCCTTTATTACGCCGTGATAGCGGGGGCAATTGCTTCAGGGATGAGCACCGGCTATTACTAGAACAAGTGTTTATTATGACGCTGTACCCTCCACGCTTGTTGGAGGGTTTTTGCATGGTGAAATATTTCCACAGTAAAGAGACTCTGAATTCTTACAATCTGCTTGCCAGAAAACCGGTGCTTGTTTACACTTATCCGAAATGAAGTCTTAAGGAGACGATAATGAGAAAAGGCCTGTTAATTCTTATTCTTTTTGTCTTTGGCACCATGCTGATGGCGGCAAGTTTGGACGATGAACTCTCCAACATCTATTCTCAGAGCGAGATTACGGATCACGAAGGTGATACAGTTCTTATCGGCGGAGACTTTTTGGATAGTGAGGATAGTGCCTATGAATATGTTGCCGTGTGCTGTATGATGATTCTCTATGCCAAGGAAGGTTGGGAAGAATACAGCTCATCCAATTCATGGGTAAACCGGATCGATTCTGTAGCTGCAGCCTGGGCAACAGAATACCAGGAATTTGTGGTGGAAATGCCCATCTCTGAGATTCGTAATCAATTCGGAGATGCCGGAGACGAATATGACGATGTGGATGAGTTCTTAGGTGCAATCCGCAGCTATATCAACAACTACGGAGATATTAGCCCATTCTCTATGTGGTGAGAATTATCCAGGAATGAGATAACTGGCATCATCCTGATCAGGCTGATTTACTCAGATTTCTCATTGTCACAGTATTGAACTTTCATATGTAAAGACAGGAAGAGCTGTAGAAGTGACTCTTGGGGGAAGCTACTCCTTCTCAAACAAGACCATCAACCAGTATGGCTTGGTTTTAGAGAGCAGCTTGTTCAGAAAATTACAGGCTTTGGAGACCGGATTGGATACTTGGATGAATGAACTGCTTTTACATCCCGGGCAGAGCACCGGCGCTTCGGGATGGTGATACTGTCCTCCCCAATGCTGCTTTATCCATAGCAAAACCGGATTGAACTCCCGGGTTAACGGCCCAAACTGGAGGCTTCGTTTTACCTGGTATTCTTGGAACTGA
>JAKPXC010000131.1 GCA_029567705.1 Candidatus Cloacimonadota bacterium | reverse complement strand
ATAAAACAGCTCATGAAAGTGCTCACTATGCCCTGGAGCGCCAAGAAAGAGATGGCTCTGAATAAATACCGGGGAAAGCTGACAATTGATGAATTGAAGCAGGTCTATGGCAAGTTTACAGGCATGAACGAGTTTAAGGTTTGCAAGCGGGAAGAGAAGGGTTATCATGATCTTTTTGTATTTCAGATCAGAGAAGCTCAGATTCCTCTGGCTTCGACCTGTTGGTTCCAGATCAGTCCCACCAATCGCATCAGCCTGATCCATTGCTATGCCAATGAACTGGTGGCTTGCTGCAATGCCAGTATAGATTTACCGCTTCATCCAGAGAAAGGTAAGACCAAGCTTCCGCTAAAAGATCTGATTTATCTGCTCAAGCAAGAAAAAAGTACCCGATTCTACGGCACTGATCTTTGAAAAACCGGACTACTAATATAGGAGTCAAGAAACTAGCTAGTGTCTTGGTGGCAACGGGGCAGTGATAGTTTCTATTGCTGTCCCGGGCTTTTTGGTCCGCAGGGAGTCATTTACCTAATTCCTACCTCGGAATTGTGACCGCTTCAGCAGAGGCGGTCTTTTTGCTTGACCGCTCTTCACAGGAAGCTTTTCTGGCATCAGATAAGGTTCAAATCCAATTATGGTGAATAGACCTTGTACATGCCCTTACGTCATTCCAGCGAAGGAGCCTGTTTGAAAGGTTTGACGCTAAGTCCTATCGTGCCGTCATGCCAGCGAAGGCTGGCATCCAGTAGAGTAAAAGCCTAAGCATTTCTTGTTCAAGGTATTATGTTATGACTGGATTCCAGCCTTCGCTGGAATGACGGGAAGGTATGGGCTATCATAGAGAGTTTTCACGCAGTCTCCTACGCTGGGATGACGGGAAAGCATGGCCTATCAGAGAGATTTTTTGCACAGTCTTCTTCGCTGGGATGACGGTATTGTACACACTCTTTTTGGACATGAACCCAAGTTTATAAACGAGGTAGAATATGACTTATACAGAATTCAGAGCTCAGGCCAGAGTGAAGCTGAATGGCGTTTGGAACAAAGCTGCGATCCTCTGGTTGATCTTCGGTGCTCTCACAGGGGCAATCGGTTCCGTTCCCGGAGCGGGGGGAATTGTGGCCATTCTGATTGCCGGGCCGATGATGCTGGCGCTGGCGCAGATCTTTCTCAAGATAGATACGGGCATGGATTTTCAGATGGACGAACTCTTCAAGGGCTTCAACGATTTTTCCCGCAGCCTTTCCGCTTATCTGCTGATCATGCTCTATACACTGCTGTGGTCAATGCTTTTGATAGTACCCGGGATTATTGCGGCAATCGGCTATTCGCAGACCTTCTTCATAATGGCGGAGAATCCCCAAATGACCGCCACAGAAGCGATGGAAGCCAGCAAAAAGATGATGCAGGGCTATAAAAGCTATTACTTCATGCTGATGCTTTCTTTTATGGGCTGGGCCTTTCTGTGCCTCTTCACCTGCGGCATCGGATTTCTGTGGCTGCAATCCTATGTGGAAGCCACCCGAGTGCTCTTTTACAAAAGGCTGATCTCCGAGCCCGGTACGATCTTGACATAAGGAAAAAATCAATGACAAAGACTTATGTGATTGGTCACCGTAATCCGGATACTGATTCGGTTTGCGCTCCCTATGCCTACAGTTGGCTGAAACGCAGGCTGGATCCCCAAGGCACCTACATTCCGGGTGTATTGGGCAACCTGAATCCACAGACGGCCTATATCTTCGAAACTCTGGGGCTGGAAGCGCCGCAATTGATCCGGGATGTGTATCCCCGGGCGGAAGACATTATGCAAAGTGATGTCTATACCATGCACAAAGATGCGCCCATCGGCGAGGTAACCAGCCTGATGGACGAGAAAAAGCTGCGCAACGTGCCGATTGTGGATGATGAAGGGGCTTATCTGGGGCTGATCACCATGCAGGAACTGGCACACTATTTCATGCCCAGGCAGTATAATTCCCGTCCGCTTTACGATCTGAGGCCGGAGAATTTCTGCCGGGTGATACCGGGGCATTTTCTGAAGAGGGGAGAGGAGCTGCACTACCAACGCCGCATGATGGTGGGGGCAATGGCGTTTGAGACCTTCATCAGCCGTCTGGATGCCAGTATGTGTGACGATCAGGGCTATCCGCTGCTGATTGTGGGTAACCGTCTGGATATACTCTCCTATGTGCTGAAACGGGATTTTCCCATCTTGATACTCACTGGGATGCAGGATGAAGATTGCAGCGCGCTAGATTTGGAAGGCTTCAAAGGCTGGATTTACATCTCGGAAGCTGATACGGCAGAGACTATCCGCTTGCTCAGAATCAGCATTCCGGCTCTGGCGATAGCCAATCGGGATCTGCCAGTGCTGGGACCGAAGGTGCCTCTTAAACAGATTAAAAAGGTGCTGCTCAATCTGAACCATCATGGCATTGCTGTGGTGGAAAATCAGAAACTTTTGGGGCTTATCACCGGCTCCATGCTGATCGATCCGCCCCGGCATCGTGTGATTATGGTGGATCACAATGAAGTCTCGCAATCCGTGGAAGGGATCGATCTGGCGGATATTGTGGAGATCATCGATCATCATCGGCTGAACACCATACGCAGCAATCAGCCGATCTATGTGTATGCGGATCCCTTGGGCAGTTCCTGCACCTTGGTTTACAAGCTTTTCCGTTCTGCCGGCGTGATTCCTCCCAAAGAGATAGCCGCTCTGCTGCTCTCCGGGATTCTCTCGGATACGGTGATCCTGAGAAGTCCCACCACAACGGAGGAAGATATCTCTGCAGCCCGGGCTTTGGGGGCTCTGGCGGGATTGGAGCCCGATGAATGGGGCAAGAAGATCTTCCAAAATGCCGCTTCACTGAGTGCGCTGGATCCGGATTTGGCGGTGGGAATGGATTTCAAGGTATATTCGGAAGAGGATTGCCGCTTGGGAATTGCGCAGATAGAGGTGGTTACGCTAAGGGATTTGGCGGAGGTCAAAGCCGCCTTCCTGGAAGCTCTGGAGCGCATGAAAGCCAAACAGTCGTTGGACTGGGCGATGCTGCTCATCACAGATATAATCGAGCAGGAGAGCATTCTGCTTTCCACTCCTTATGCTCTGGCCGAGGAAATGATCTACAAAAGGCTGGATAGCCAGACCTTCCTGCTGCCGGGAATACTCTCACGGAAGAAGCAGCTCTTGCCGGAGATACTCTATGTGCTGAAGCATAGGTAAATAGCACAGAGGCTGATTCTTGGCGGATGAGGCGGAGAAGATTTGGGATTGACGAGCGGACGAATGATTTCTTGCTTGACATATACGGCGCTAAAATTAAACAATACTCTGTTGTCTGCTGTGTAAGCGGGCAAATGAGTTTTCTTGCAAAGGATAAGATTATGAAGAATCTATATGTTATATTCCTGCTGGGCTTTCTACTTGCCTTTATACCACTGCTGGCCGAAGGAGATGCAAACCGTCAGTACCTGGATGATTACATGCGGGTACGGGGCGATGCATCCGGTGCAGAAGTGACATATCATTGGACGGGAACGGTTTATAGCTGGATTCCTGGCCAAAGAAGGCGTGAGCTCTTCAAGTTCGAAGGCTTCAACGTAGCCAAGACGGTGGTGACTGAAGCGGGATTCGAATTGCTCACCCGTGAAGCGGCTTTCTTTCAGGATGCTCAGAGCGGGCAGATCCTGGAGAATTGGCGTAATCCCATCACGGAGGAAACTGTTTTGGTGGTGCATATCTGGAACGATCCTGTTAATCAGGATATGAATGTGGATGCGGAATATCTTCCTTATATCCGGCGAATTATTCCAAGTGAGGATTTGGGAGATGAGCTGGTCTATTACATGGATATCTTCCCATTCTATGA
>JAKPXC010000116.1 GCA_029567705.1 Candidatus Cloacimonadota bacterium | reverse complement strand
ACGATCAGTTTATACCGGTATAGGCCTGGAGCCAAGTCTAGGAATAAATTGTAGATTCCGGCGTTCTCTTCAAGATCCATGATCTCCCAGCCCGAAAAATCGCCGGTAATCCCGACGGTATGCATTCCAGCAGTCAAAGGAGCATAGCTGAAGCGCTGCAAAGGCATTTAATCTACCTGTTTAGGCCTTTTCTTTCTGGGTTTGGATACAGGTTTTACGCTTTCGTCTGGATGGCTCTTCTCCCGGTGAAACAAATGCTTCTGAAGATGAAAGCCTGTAGAAGAATCCGGACAATTCATCAGTTCTTCCGGAGTTCCGCAAAAGATGATTCTGCCTCCTTCTTCTCCACCCTCCGGGCCAAGATCGATTACCCAGTCCGCACTTTTTATCACATCCAGATTATGCTCGATCACGACGACAGTATTGCCCATTACCACCAGTTTTTTCAGCACGGAAAGCAGCTTGTTTATGTCGTCGAAGTGCAATCCGGTGGTAGGTTCGTCCAGCAGGTAAAGAGTATTGCCTGTAGATACCTTGCTCAGTTCTCTGGATAGCTTGATTCTCTGAGCTTCACCTCCCGAAAGAGTGGTGGAGCTTTGCCCCAGCTTTATGTAATCCAGGCCAACCTCTTGCAGAGTGAGTAGTCTCTGACGGATGGAGGGCACCGCATCGAAGAAATCTATGGCCTCCTGAACGTCCATATCAAGTATTTCTGCTATGTTTTTACCTTTGTATCGAATGGAAAGAGTTTCATGGTTGTATCGCATGCCTTTGCAAACTTCGCAGGTTACATAGATGTCGGCCATAAAATGCATTTCGATCTGTTTCACGCCCGCTCCTTCACATGCTTCACAGCGTCCGCCTTTCACATTGAACGAGAATCGCCCGGGTTTATAACCGCGCATTTTGGAAGCCGGCAATTGGGCAAAGAGGTTGCGGATAGGATCGAATAGCTTGATGTAGGTGCTTGGGTTGGATCGGGGTGTTCTGCCTATAGGCTGTTGATCGATGCTGATAATCTTGTCGATATGCTCAACTCCCGTAATAGTATCCATCTTGCCAACTTTGTGCGAAGTTCGGAAAAAGTGATTGTGAAGATAGGGATAAAGAGTTTGATTGATCAGGCTGCTTTTACCGCTTCCAGAAACCCCGGTTATACAAACAAAGAGACCCAAAGGGATATCAACGTCAAGGTTTTTAAGGTTGTTGTGCCTGGCGCGGACTATCCGCAAAAACCGCTCATCGGGCTTTATCCTCTTGTGGGGAGTGGGAATCTGCATTTTTCCTGCAAGATAGGAGCCGGTTAACGAATCCTCATTGTCCATGATCTCTTTTATGGTTCCCTGCGCCACGATTTCACCGCCATAGATTCCTGCCTTGGGGCCGAAATCCACAATCTGATCAGCACAGCGCATCGTGTCTTCATCATGTTCAACAACGATCACGGTATTTCCCAGGTCTCTTAGCTGCAGCAGCATATTCACCAATTTGCTGTTATCACGTTGGTGTAAACCGATGCTGGGTTCATCCAGGATGTACATTACACCCACAAGTTGACTGCCTATCTGCGAGGCAAGTCTGATTCTCTGAGCTTCCCCACCGGAAAGGGTGGGAGAGCGTCTGTCCAAACTTAGGTAGTGCAATCCAACGCTGAGCAGGAATCCCAGCCGGTTGAGAACTTCCTTCAACACTTCCTGGGCGATGATAAGCTTGTTTCCGCTAAGCTGGAGGCTTGAAAAGAAGTCGTGAGCTGCACGGATGCTGAGCGCGGTAACATCTCCGATATTCAAACCATCTATCTTGACAGCCAGGGAAGATGGCTTCAGTTTTTTCCCATTGCAATCCGGACATGGTTTGTCGCTGATATACTGCATGTAGTAGCGTCGCATCTCCTCAGAACTGGTTTCATGCATTCTTCTTTCCAATTGGGGAATGATTCCTTCGAAGCGCATCATGAATTCGCCGCTGCCACGTTCAT
>JAKPXC010000093.1 GCA_029567705.1 Candidatus Cloacimonadota bacterium | reverse complement strand
ACCGTCTTTATCCACCAGCAGTTCTTCTTCGGCTTTACCAGAGAATCTGGCAGGGAAGTCTTCTTTGGTGCAATTTGCGCCCAAGCCGGGGGTTTCACCTTGATCAACCACCTGGATGGCCAGGACTTTCATATCCTTATCGAGGCCGACCATCGTTTTCACCGGTCCGGCATAACCGGTGCCGATGGCGATAAAGGTGTAACCGGCTACCAGACTGTCTTTGGTGGCAACATAATAAACGAAGCTTGTATCAGCAGCGGCTTTGTGTTCGGTAAATTCTGCTCCGGGGATCAAGCCTTCCCGGGTCTTTACTTCTTCGGCTTTCTTGCGCTCGGAGATGATGGGGGCCGTGAGGGAATTCACATAAGCCAGGATTCCGCTGGCAATCACACAAAAGAGCAGAAGAGTGATGGTTAAACGCAAGTAGTCTTTCATTTCTTCACCTCTCCAAAAGCTTTGGGCATGGTCATGCGGTCGATCAGAGGACTCATCACATTCATAAAGAGAATGCTGTAGGACACACCCTCGGGATAGCCTCCTACCAAGCGAATAACCATGGTTAAAAGGCCGCATCCCACACCGAAGATGATTCTTCCCTTCTTGGTTAGCGGTGTCGTTGTATAATCTGTAGCCATAAAGAAGGCTCCCAGCATCAGACCGCCGGAGAAGAGATGGAAGAAGGGCAGGCCCAGGCTGAGCGAGGAACCGGGGATGCCTCCAAAGAAGAAAGCTATCACAAAGACAGTTCCCAGATAGGCCGAGGGTATGCGCCAATCGATAATGTTCTTATAAATCAGCCAAAGCGCTCCCAACAGCAGGGCAAAGACGGAGACTTCACCAATGCAACCACCGATATTACCCACAAAGAGGCTGCGCAGGGTGCCAAAATCGAAGAGGTTCTCAAAAATGGAAAGGCTCAGAGCCTTGTTTGCCACTTGATCCGGGCTTAAGGAACTGATCCAGGTGCTGTCTCTTAGGGTTTGAGCAACCTTAAGGGGAGTGGCACCGGTAACCAGATTGTAAGCCTTGGGGAAGCCAACCTGCAGGCTGTCTGCTGCTATCAGGCTGAGATCGTTCAACCCGCTCATGGCCGCATTCTTGGCAGCTACCCATTTATCGGTCATTAAGGTAGGCCAGGAAGCCAGGAGGAAGGCACGTCCCAAAAGAGCAGGGTTGACCGGGTTGTTTCCCAGGCCGCCAAAGACTTGTTTACCCACAATGATGGCAAAGGCTGCACCAACCACGGGAAGCCAATAAGGCGCTCCCACGGAGATATTGAAGGAGAGCAGCATACCGGTGAGGAAGGCAGAACCATCGGCTACTGACACGGGAACCTTGCGGAACTTTTGCACCAATGCTTCGGTAACAACTGCCGCAACTGCTCCCAAAAGGGTCAGCATCAGGCTCTTGATTCCCCAGAACCATACGGCAGCAATCAGAGCCGGAACCAGGGCTATCACCACATTCCACATCACCATGGGGATATTGGTGCGGTCATGCAGATGGGGAGCGGGGGTAACTACTAAACTTTCTCTCATTATGCTTTCCTCGCTTTTTCCTTGCTGCGTTGCATATCCGCCCAGCGCATTTTTCCGGTGTCTATCCACTGTACCAGCCGAATGTGGGCGGGACAGACATAGGCACAGCTTCCGCACTTCATACAGTCGTTCAAGCCGGCTTTCACGGCCATATCGAGATCTTTATACTTCACGGAACTGGCGATAATGCTGGGCATCAGGTTCAGGGGGCAGACGTCCACGCAGCGGGCGCAGCGCAGGCAATCGTGCTCCGCCAGGTCGTGTGCTTGTTTCTCACCAAAGAGCAGAAGGCCGGAAGAGCCTTTACTCATGGGAGCTTCCAGAGTGGGAATGGCAAAGCCCATCATGGGGCCACCCGAGATAATTTTGGCAATCATCTCCGAGGCTCCGCCCGATAGAGCTACCAAATCCGCCATGATAGTTCCAATCCGGGCACGGTAGTTGGCAGGCTTCTTCACGATAGGTCCGCTGATGGTGATCACTCGCTCCACCAAGGGCTTTCTGTAACGGCAGGCTTCATAGACCGCATAGGCTGTGGCCACGTTTTGCACCACTACACCAACTGCCAAAGGCAAACCACCCTTGTTTGGGACTTTTCTGCGGGTAGCAGCATAGATAAGCTGTTTCTCAGCACCCTGAGGATACTGAAGCTTGAGGGGAACCACGCTGATATTGTTCTCTTTAGCCAGGAGCTGTTCAAAAAGCTTGATGGCATCGGGTTTATTGGCTTCAATACCAATCATGCCCTGCTTCGCACCGGTGACTTTGAGCAGAACCTTCAAGCCCTGCAGAATCTCAGAACTGTGCTCCAGCATCAGCCGGTGATCGGAGGTGAGAAATGGCTCGCACTCCACTCCGTTCAGGATCACAGTATCGATCTTCTTATCCGGAGGAGGAGAAAGCTTCACATGAGTGGGGAATCCCGCTCCGCCCATACCGCAGATTCCGGCATCGGTGATGCGTTGTTTAAGTTCCTCGGCACTCAGTTCCAAAAACCCCGGCTCGTCCACCAGGTTTACCCAGCGGTCTTCGCCATCTCCTGTGATTTCGATGGCAAGCTGGTCATTTCCTGTGGGATGGGGGAAGCGTTCGATCTTGGTGATCTTACCGCTGATTGTGGCATGCTGGGCTATGGAGACAAAGCCCGAAGCTTCAGCAATCTTTTGCCCCGTCTGAACCTCATCTCCGACCTTAACAATAGGCGTGGAAGGAGAGCCTATGTGTTGAGAAACGGGGATTAGAACTCTGGTGGGCAAGGGTGCTGAGGTGATTGGGACGGAATTGGAATAATGCTTTGAATCATGAGGGTGAACCCCTCCGGGAAAAGTCTTCAAGCGCATTTGCTGCTCCCTTGTATTCTTTTTTGCTATTCAAGCACTGATAGTTCGGCAGATATTGATGCAAGAATCCTGTAGGCTGCTAAATAGGCAAGTTTTTTTTGGGCTTTTTTCTCCAGGACTACCAGATATCCAAAGCTTCCCGGACAAGCTGGGCTGCCTTGTTGGGAAGAGAAGCTTGCCTGCCTGCTTTAACGGGCTCCTGCCATGACCTTGATGAAATCGTACAAATCCTGGTTGGTAAAGCCCTTTTCAAAGAACTGAACCACGCCCATGGAGCGCAGAGCAGAAACCCGAACCGGGTCTACCAAGCCGGAAAGCAGTACCACAGGCACAAGATAACCCTCATCTCTGATCTTCTTTAGGGCTTGTTCTCCTGTTATTACTCCCAGATTCATATCCAGAAGCAAAAGGTCAACCGGCTGATTCTTCAGCATTTCCAAGGCTTCTTCCACCGTCGAAGAAGCTTGATACAGGTAGCCTTTGCGCTCAAAGCTACGTCTATACAGGTTCCGGATTCCCTCGTCATCATCCAGCAGGAGAATGTGGAATTTGGTCTTGTTTTCTGCACCAGAGCCCTGGTTCAGCATCTCAGCGATCTTCATGGATATATCATTCTTGGAAAACGGCTTCTGGATATAGGTAAGGTCTGCATTAATGATCCCCTGATTTACCAGGACATCATCGTTGAAGCCGGAAACAAAGAGCACCTTCTGCCCGGGAACGATTTCTCTGGCCTGTTCAGCCATTTCTCTGCCGTTTATTCCAGGCATCACAATATCTGTAACGATGAGATCAGGACGAAGCCCATGGCGTATGGTTTCCAGAGCTTCCATCCCGCTGGAGCAGGAACTCACCTTGTAACCCAGGCTGGAAATCATCCTGGTAACGTAGCGTCGCAGAGCATCTTCATCCTCCACGATCAGGATGGATTCGCCTTTGCCCTGAACCGTTTTCTTGGGGTTCCGATCTTCCAGAACGTCGATCTCGCCTCGAACTGCGGGCAGTAAAATCTTGAAAGTAGTTCCTTCACCTTCTTCGCTATAGAGCAGGATATGCCCTTTGGATTGCTGGACTATGCCATAAACGATAGAGAGACCAAGGCCGGAGCCTCGTCCCACACCTTTGGTAGTAAAGAAAGGCTCGTATACTTTCTGTTGAATCTCTTTGCTCATGCCACAACCGTTGTCTGAAACGCTGAGTATCACATAATCTCCGGGAGCGATTTCCGCGTGGGTATCCTGATAGGTCTCATCTATGGTCAGATTGGCAGTGTTGATCTTGATCAGCCCTCCCAAGGGCATGGCGTCCCGCGCATTAACCACAATATTCGTGATCAGTTGTTCCATTCGCCCGGGATCGGCAAACACAACGTCCAACTGGTCGAAGAGAGTGGCCTGAAACTTGATATTTTCACCCAAAACCCGGATGAACATGCTCTCCAGATTATTGATTATGGTATTGAGATTCAGATTACGGGGTTGTGCCACTTGTTTTCGGCTGAAGGCCAGAAGCTGCTGTGTAAGCTGTGCAGCCCTGCGTCCTGCCTTGACTATCTCGTCCACACTGACCATCAGCGGATCATCTGGCTCAAGACCGCTGAGCAATTCCTCACCATAGCCCAGGATAACCGTGAGAAGGTTGTTAAAATCGTGAGCTATACCTCCGGCAAGCTGACCCACGGCCTCCATTTTTTGGCTGGCAATGAGCTGCTCTTTCAGGGATTTGCTCTTGGTGATGTCAGTTATCATGGCAACCATCAGTTTCTCTCCGGGATATTCCTGATACTGCAGATCGATTTCCACGGGATAGATGCTGCCGTCTTTTCGACGCTGGTGAGTCTCGAAGATCAAAGAATTTAACTCACCGGATGTAAGAGGTTGCAAGAGAGTTCGAATATCCTGCTCGTTCATTTCCGGGCAGATATCCATGGGTGTGAGCTTGAGCAGCTCGTCCCGGCTGTATCCCAAGTTTCGCACTGCACCTTTATTGGCATAAGTAATGGCCAAGGTCTCAGGATCCAGGATGTAGATCTCGCTCATGTTGCCATCAATGATGGTAAAGAGTTTCTGGCGTTCCAGATCAGCATGTTTGCGGCTGGTGATATCAACGCTGGTGCCTTCTACCACTTTCTCACCCTTGGAATTGGTTCTCAAGCGGGCATTGATCAATACCCAGATCTGCTCTCCCTGCTTATTGTGCAGGGCAGCCTCGAAATTCTCCACAAAGCCATCTCTGAGCAGAATTTCTTTCAGCACGTCTCTCTGAGTGGGATCCTGATATATCTCATGGATGTCTCCCACGGAAGCAATCGCTTCTTCGGGACTGTCATAACCCAGCATACGGGCATAGGATGGATTGATAATGATGTAACGATCGTCAAGAGTGGATTGCAGGAGTCCCACCACCGCATTCTCAAACAGGGAACGATACTTTTCTTCACTGTTATTGAGCGCTTCACGTATCCGGCTGGATTCCGTTACATCTGCCAAAACCCCCACAGAACCAATTACTTTGCCGTTTTCATCACGTAGAGGAGCTCCGCTGACATGCATGCGCAAGACTTCGCCATTTTTCCTTTTGCCTCGCACTTCATATTGATCCTTAACTCCCTGCTCTCTCTCCCGGTTTTTGTTGCGGATGATGTCGTGATCCTCTTCCACAATCAGCATCTCAAAGCCTTTTTTGCCCAAGAGCTCTTCCCGGCTATATCCAAAAATTTCACACAGGCTTTGATTCACATAGAGCATTGTGTCGTTGTTGTCCACATAGAGCACTGCTTCCTGCATGGTGTCCAGGAGAGTGCGGAAGCGTGATTCAGCATTGCGAATCTGAATTTCCCGGAGCTTCTGGGTATGGTTATCGTGGGCAACCGCTAAAACGGAAGTAATTTTCCCAGCTTTATCTTTTATGGGCGAGAGACTTGCCACATGCCAGAACCATTCACCCTTGGTGTTCTGGATTCGGTATTCCACAGCCGGGCAGCGTTCTCCGGTCTCAAACACGTCCTTCAGAGCTTGTTGGCAGCGGGGATTATCTTCTGGGTGAAATCTGCCCTCAAAGATGGAAGTTCCAAGCAGATAGCTGGTATCATGTCCCAGCGCTTTGCTCCAGTTGGGGGAGATATAGAGGAATCTACCTTCTTCGTCGAAGGTTGCAATTGTATCACCGGAAGCTTCCACCATGGCCTTGAAATCTGCCTCGGTTTCACAACCCAACATTTTTTCCAACTGGTGGAGACGATCAATGGTTTCCTCGCTGTAGAGCAGGTTTTCAGCGTGCTCAGTCCTGATTTTTCTTAGCAAATCCTCAAGCTCTCTCAAGAGCCCATCTTGATCCCGGTTGGTCAGTGTTTCTTTCACACAAGCTCCTTGTTCCAAATACTGTGCTGATACCTCTTATGCTCCCAAAGAAGCAGATTTTTCAATTATCATTATCTGAATATTCTTGTCAATGATATTCTGTGCAAAGAATATGGAAAGGAAGCCGACAAGAAGGGACTTCTAGACTTATTCCGGATTGCATCGGTACAACGGATGTGAAACATCGATGGCGAATTCTCTTCGTTCATGTAAGCTGGAACTAAGCTGAAAACAAGCTAAACTGCCCTATATGAAAAATTTATCTTGCCAAAAAAGCCTCTCCTGAGAGCCTGCACAAAAAAATAATAGGGAGACTCCAATGACTGATATAGAAAAACACGACTGCAGCTGCGACCATCACGAAGATTGTGATTGCGGAGACGATTGCCAAAGCAACATCATCACTCTGGACACCGAAAACGGTCCACAACAGTTTGAAATTCAAGGCTATCTGGAACACGAAGGCGTGAAATACCTCGCTCTTTCAGAAGTCGATTCCAGCGAATACGACATCTTTGCCATGAAAGAAGATGGCGATATGTTTGAACTCAGCGATATCGAAGACGACGACCTCTTCAACACCCTAGCCGACCTCTTCGACGACCTTTTCGCCAGCGAAATGGAAGAGATGACGCAACCGGAATAAGGCTCAATAAACTAGCTTATGCGGGAACAGGCTTCGGCTTGCTCCCGTTTTTTTATCTTAGGATACAGGGTTTTCTTTTTTAAAACAGGGTAAAGAAGTAAAAGAGGATCTATTAATGGGGTTTGGGTTCGTTTCCATGTTGTCCATTTCGTCCATCTTTAAAAGACCGCATCACAAGGAGTAAAGGAGATACTACGTAGAGCAGGATTCCGATCCTGCTACAAACTCATTTTCACAAGGAAGGAGAGAGAAAGAAGAAAAGGGACTGGGATTTTTCTTGCTACTCATCACTCCCCCATTTGTCGCCGACTCTTCACCGAGTCTTGGCCGACTCTTCCCGAACACTTTGCTCGGGAAGAGTCCTGCAAGAGTCGACGAAGAGTCGGCGACGCATTGGGGTGCTCTGTGGTTTTAACTATGGACTCAATGGACTCAATGGACTAAATGGACAACATGGACACGATCCTAAACCTAAATCCCCGTAATCTACCCTCTTTTTTTGTAAGGAGAAGTTCCAAATCTAAACCTAAATCCCTGTAGTAGACTCTCTTTTTACTTCTTTACTCTGTTTTAGTAGAAAAAGGTCATATCCAATAATAGTGGGTAAATCGGATCGTTTCTTCTCCTTCGCTGGGATAACGGTACCCACTCAGATTGAACTTGAGCCTCACTTTTCACCTAAAAAAAGAGGCTGAAGCCGAAGCTTCAGCCTCTCTGGTAAGTGAGAGACTCTTAGGATAGTTGTTTGATGGCTGCTTTGCCGGGGAAGTGGGCGGCTTCGCCGAGTTCTTCCTCAATGCGGAGCAACTGGTTGTATTTGGCGATTCTTTCGCTGCGGGAGATCGAACCCGTCTTGATCTGACCGGTGTTGAGAGCAACTGCCAGATCTGCGATAAAGGTATCACAAGTTTCACCGGAGCGATGCGAAACCACGGCTGTCCAACCGGCTTTGTGGGCAGTGTTGATAGCTTCGATGGTCTCGGTCACGCTGCCGATCTGGTTCAGCTTGATGAGCACGGAATTGGCGGCTTTTTCCTTGATGGCGCGGCGGATACGTTCGGGATTGGTGACCAGCAGGTCATCTCCCACGATCTGGATGCGCTGGCCAAGCTTCTCGTTCATCACTTTCCAGCCGTCCCAGTCGTTCTCGTCCAGGCCGTCTTCAATGGAGCAGATGGGATAGCGATTCACCAGATCTTCGTAGTAAGCGATCAACTGGGTGCTATTGAGCTTTTTGCCATCGATGTTGTATCCATCGGCAAAGAAGCTGGAAGCAGCAGCGTCCAAAGCGATGAAGATATCTTCACCGGGCTTGTAACCGGCTTTCTTGATGGCTTCCACGATCACGATCAGGGCTTCCTCGTTGGAGGAGAGATTGGGGGCAAAACCGCCCTCGTCGCCCACTCCGGTGGCCAAGCCACGGTCGTTCAGAATCTTCTTCAGAGCGTGGAAGACTTCGGCATTCCAGCGTAGGGCTTCCCGGAAATTGGGAGCGCCCAGCGGCATGATCATGAATTCCTGAATATCGACGTTGTTATCGGCATGCGCACCACCATTGAGGATGTTGGACATTGGTACGGGCAAAGTGACTGCACCGGTGCCGCCCAGATAACGATACAGCGGCAGACCCATTTCTATGGAAGAGACACGGGCTGCAGCCATGGAAACGGAAAGGATGGCGTTTGCACCCAGATTGCCTTTGTTGGGCGTTCCATCCAGTTCTATCATGGTGCGATCCAGGATGGCTTGTTCGGAAGCATCAAAACCCAGGATTTCGAGCTCTATCTTATCGTTGACGTTGGCAACGGCTTTGAGCACGCCTTTACCGCCGTAACGGGCTTTGTCTCCATCCCGGAGTTCGACTGCTTCATGTTCTCCGGTGGAAGCACCACTGGGAACGGCAGCAACGGCAAAGACGCCGTTATCAAGCTGAATCTCGCACTCCACGGTGGGGTTACCCCGGGAGTCGAGGATTTCACGGGCATATAAACGGATAATTTCAGACATTTTCTTCTCCTTGAATGAGTAAGTGACTAGTGACTAGTAATTAGTGATTAGAGTCTATGTCGCTAACTCATCGTTGTTCTTTGTATTCATGTTTAGTGGTATTGTCCTTTGGGACCAGCTATAGATTAGTTAACGGAGTCCCTGGCAGTTCTTACTCTCTGACTCTTGAACCGGATAAGACCTTGAATCATTCTTTGAATACTGGTGATCTCGGATGAGATTGATTCGTAACATTGCTTATCTATCATACCAAGTTCTCTTGCAAGCAGAAGCTGTGTGTCAAGTTCTGAACCAGATCCCAGTGCTATATATAGGAACTGAACAAATTCCTTGGAGCTCTGCCGGGCTGCACCTTCAGCAATGTTTGAAGCCATGGATACGGCAGCTCGGCGCATTTGACTAGTGAGATTATATGCTTCAGAGGCAGGAAATCCTTCAGTACAAAGATATACCTTTTTGGCTAACTCTATACATTCCTTCCACACCTTTAAATCCTTGTGCGTAGACAATACTCAGGCCTCTCTAATCACTAATCACTAATCACTAATCACTGTTCACTTCTTGAAGATACTCTCCAAACTCTTCACCGATCCCAGCAGGGCTGAGGATTCATAGGGTAAGAGAACGGTCTTGTCGCCTTGCTGGACGAGGCCTTCAAAGGCTTGGATATATTTGAGGGCAAGCTGATACTGAGCGGCGTCTGTTCCGGTGGAAACAACGGCTTCCTGGATCATCTGGATGCTCTTCTTTTCGGCTTCAGCCACCAGAAGTTTGGATTGGGCTTCACCATCCGCACGGGCGATCTTGGCCTGTCTTTCACCTTCTGCCACACGCACCTGATACTCACGCTCGCCATCACCCTGAAGGATCTTGGCACGCTTGTCGCGTTCGGCACGCATTTCTTTTTCCATGGCAGTTTTAATCTCTTCGGGAGGCAGGATGTCCTGCAGTTCCACGCGGTTGACCTTCACGCCCCATTTATCGGTGGCTTCATCCAGGATGTCGCGCAGCTTGGCGTTGATCGTATCACGGGAGATGAGTGTCTTATCCAGTTGCAGCTCACCAATCACATTACGCAGGGAAGTTTGAGTGAGCTTTTCGATGGCTTCGGGAAGGTTGCCGATCTCATAGACGGCTTTGTAAGGGTCAGTGACCTGGAAATAAAGCAGGGCATTGATATTGATGGTTACGTTATCACTGGTGATCACGTTCTGGCGCGGGAAGTCATAGACCGTCTCCCGCAGATCGATGCGGTTTTCAGAACGTTGCTGCACCACTACATTTCCGCGGTAATCCTGCCGGGTGTAGCGCCACTGGATGGGTCTGGCACGGTCAAAGATCGGAACAATGAGATGCAGACCTGAATCCAGGGTCTTGTAATATCTTCCCAGGCGTTCGATGATCACCACTTCTGCCTGACGAACTATGATCAAACCCTTGGATATGATCGATAACACGAGTATAGCCAAGACGACGAGAACGAATATTATGGGTTCCATTGATACCTCCACCAATAGTTATTGTGAGTCATTATTTCAGAGTGCTTTCTTCTGACAAGTCTTTTCACATATCCCGCCAAAGCTATCTCCGGGAGCAAGCCGGGCTCCCTGCAGAAGGTTTTGGGGGCTTTAGTTATCCTGCTTCCTGGTGCTGCGCAGACTATCCAATTGAGGCCGGACGTGTACCTCATAACAACTGGGACAGATAGAGTGCGAGAACATCGTATCCGTATGCTCGGAGATATAAACCTCCACCTCCTGCCAATAGTCATCGTCATTACGCACTTTCTTGCAGTAAGAACAGATCGGCAGGAGCTTCTCCAGAGTGTGAATCTTGACCAGGGCGGCCTTGAGCATCTGGCGGTGTTTCTCCATGCGCAGAGCGGCTTTGACCCTCATCTCCAGTTCCACTCGGGTGAAAGGTTTATTGATGTAGTCACAGGCTCCCAGCTCAAAGCTCTTACGCAGAGACTCCATGTTTTTATCATAGAGATTGGCGGCAGTGAGCATGATGATGGGAATGAACTGAGTGACCGGCTTGGCGCGCAGGAGTTCCAGTACATCAAAGCCACTGATACCGGGCATCATGATATCCAATAGGATCAGATCGGGCACTTGCTGATCAACAAGCTGCATCAGACGCTCCCCGGAGCTGACCTCGACCAAGCGATTATAGTTACACTGTCCGAGCACAGCCGATACCAGGGTGAGATTGTTCAAGTCGTCATCCACAATGTAGATGAGCATGCCTTGAAGATCTACGTCGTCAAACATCCTGTCTACCTTTTCTTACCTTCTGCGGCTTTGTGAGGCCGCGTAGTCAAACATCTCCTGTAAGGTTCTAAAACGATCGAAGAAATCTATGGCGGTTTGAAGCTGGACATCATTGGCAATGGTGACCTTGTAGGCTTCCAGATCGCCATGAACTTTGCCGATCAATTCACTACGGATAGTATTTCGGATGAAGCTCTGAGCACTATCAGCTTCAGCTTGATTGAAGCTCAGTCCTTTACTGCGGGCATAGCCCAAAAACTCGTTGTATAAAGCATTGGAAACCTGGAAATCCAGCGGGATATCGTGACCCCGATCCACCAGGTAATCCACGGTAAAATCAAAGAATACATTGTTACGGCGCAGTTCTACACCCAGATTGGTAAGCAGATTGGCTTCCACCGTATAATCCGGGGTAATCCCGCCTCCGCCATAGACCTCACGGCCATTAACAGTGCGGTAAATCTGCTCGTGATTACGCTGATCTTCCTGCTCGATCTCCGCTTCGGAGATTTCTTTGCCCAGCAGCAGCTTGTCGTTGCTCATCTTGTGGATGCAGCGGCCACTCTTGATATAATAGTATGATGTGGTTACTTTTATGCCACCGCCGTTTCCCAGACGGATGAGCTGTTGCACACTGCCTTTGCCAAAGGAAGTCTTGCCCATCACCAGCCCTTTATCCCAATCCTGCAGGCTTCCGGCAAAGATTTCTGAAGCGCTGGCGGAGGCTTCATTGACCAATACGATGATGGGATAATTGCGTTCCGGAGTGTTCCGGCGGGTATAGATGGGACGGTTTTCACGGCGTCCGCGGGTTTCCACCACCAGTTTGCCGGAACCGATGAATTCATTCACCGTATCAACTGCCTGATCCAGCAGTCCGCCGGGATTCCAGCGCAGGTCTATTATGAGACCGCTCATGTTCTGCCCTTCCAGATTGGCCAGAGCAGTACGCAGCTCGGTGGCGGTGTTTTCGTTGAATTGAGAAATGCGGATGTATCCTGCGCCGTTATCCAGCTTGAAGTAGTAAGGAATGCTCTTGATCTGGATCTCTTCGCGGGTGATCTCAAAATCCAATGGCTCAGTCACGCCTGGACGGCCGATGGTAATAGTGACCTTGGTTCCGACGTCTCCGCGCATGCGGCGAATAGCCTCGTCCGTGCTGGAGCCCACCACGCTTTGGCCATCCACTTTTAAGATGCGGTCTCCCGCAGAGATGCCCATGCGGAAGGCGGGTGTGCCTTCAATGGGTGAGATTACCGTGATGTAATCCCCCTTTTTATCTATCTGAATACCCAAACCGCCAAAGGAACCTCTGGTGCTGGTGGTAAAATCGTTAAATTCTTCCGGTGTAAAGTAGTTGGTGTGTGGATCTGTGGAGCCCAGCATGCCTTCGATGGCAGCTTTAATGAGCTCTTCATCACTGAGATCAGTCACATAGGCGTCACGCAATTTGATCAGAACTTCGCTAAACAGCGAGATCTGGGAATAAAGATCCCCTCCGGAAGGGTTGGCTTGAGTTTGGGCATAGGCATCAGTGGCCACAAACAGAAGCAGACCCAGCAGAAACCAGACGCTGGCAATGGTTATCAGGGTAAAGCGCTGTTTCTTTGTTGTCATGTTTTCTATTCTCCTATTAGCTTCAGCACGGCATTCAGAATGCTGGCATGCAGATCCTTTTTCTCATCTGCACCGTTCAATACAAAATATCTGGAGGTGTTTTCTTTGGCAATAGATAAATACTGCTGCCGAACTTTTTTATGGAATTCCAAGCTTTCCAGCTCGAGTCGATCAAGCTTTCTATCCCGGATTCTGGCCTGCCCGGCTTCCACATCCATATCCAATAGCACAGTCAAATCCGGATCAGTGCGAAAGGTGCAAAAGGCGGTCAATACACGGATCCACTCCTTATCAAGCTGACGTGCCGCACCTTGATAGGCGTAGCTGCTATCGTAGTAACGGTCGCAGATCACGTGCTTCCCGCTTCTCAAGGCCGGGATGATCACCTCTCCGGTGTGCTGAGCCCGGCTGGCGGAATAGAGCAGGAGCTCCGTTTCCGGCAGCATTTCGGAATTTTCGGGATCCAGCAGTAACTGGCGGATGCGCTCCGAGATGGGAGGTCCACCCGGCTCCCGCGTGAGGATATAGGGGATCCCGCGCTCATCCAGAGCTGCCGTGAGCAGCCTGATCTGAGTGCTCTTGCCGCTGCCTTCGATGCCCTCAAAGGTGATAAATTTGCCTGACATGGGTGCTCCTTTCTTAGTGACGAGTGACGAGTGACGAGAGCTGCGCTGCTGCCGCTCGATAGTGAACAGTGATCAGTGAACAGAGAGTGATTAGTAATTAGTAATTAGTGATTAGAGCTGCGCTGCTATCGCTTCCTAATTTTTTCGCTGTTAACTCAATGCCCCTTTCTCCCGGAGTCTTCGCCGTGTCTTGCAGGACTCTTCCCGAACACTTTGCTCGGGAAGAGTCCTGCAAGACACGGCGAAGAGTCGGCGAGGAATTAGGGACAAACGAGAAAGATGTTTTTATCTAAAATGCCGTCCCTACGGGACTCTGGTCTGTTTGGATATATTCGTTGTGCTAGCTAAAATGTCGTCCCTACGGGACTCTGAGATTTCTGCGCAATATCTTAATTAATCACTCTCTGTTCACTGATCACTGTTCACTGTTCACTTTGGATGCGTCAGCAGCGCAGCTCTAATTACTAATCACTAATCACTCTCTGTTCACTGTTCACTGTTCACTGTTCACTGTTCACTTTGGATGCGTCAGCAGCGCAGCTCTAATTACTAATCACTAATCACTAATCACTCTCTGTTCATTGTTCACTTTGGATGCGTCAGCAGCGCAGCTCTAATTACTAATCACTAATCACTAATCACTCTCTGTTCACTGTTCACTGTTCACTTCCCAGCGTCAGCAGCGCAGCTCTTGTCACTCGTCACTCTATATAACTGTGTCTCTTCTAAAGATCTCATCGTTCCGTTCGGGATTGTCGATCAGGAAATGTGCTCCCCGGCTTTCTTTGCGCATCAGGGCGCTACGCACCACGGCGATGGCGATGACAGCCAGGTTACGGGTTTCCACGACCTCCTTGCGGACGGCATTATGTTGGTAAAAATTATTAACTTCGTTATAGATGTTTTCCAGCCTTGAGAGGGCGTACTTAAGCAATCTCCGGCTTCGGCGGATACCGCAATATCCGTGCATGATGGTGGCTAGAATCTCGCGGTTGTGGGAAATGATCACCCATTCGTTCTCGTAGAAGCTGTTCATCTGCTGCCACTCCGGGATAGTGGGGAAAACCACGTCCTCGGTGATGGAAGGATGTTTGGAGGCGTTCCAAGCCACCACTAGGGCTTCCAGAAGGGAATTGGAGGCCAGACGGTTGGCGCCGTGCAAGCCGGTGCAGGCAACTTCTCCGGCGGCATAGAGGTTTTTGATATCGGTAAGGCCGTCGATGGTGGAAAGCACTCCACCGCAGAAATAATGTGCTGCGGGGGCCACCGGAATAGGATCCCGGGTGAAATCTATGCCATGCTCGCGGAGTTTGCTATCGATATAGGGGAAATGCCGGCGCAATTGCTCGTGATCTATGTGCCGGGCATCCAGCCAACAATACTTCTCGCCGCGCTTCTTGAGCTCGGCATCGATGGCGCGGGATACGATATCCCTGGGTGCCAGATTGCCCAGAGGATGGTAGTTTTCCATAAAGCAACTGCCGTCCGTGAGCTTGAGCACCGCACCTTCACCGCGCAGAGCTTCGCTGATCAGGAAGGTCTCGCCTTCGGCGGTCCAGAAGGCGGTGGGATGAAACTGGACAAATTCCATATTGGCCAGCCGGGCTCCTGCCAGACGTGCCATTGCCATGCCGTCACCGGTGGACACTTCGGGATTGGTGTTGTGCGCATAAACCCGGGAAGCTCCGCCAGTGGCCATCAGGGTTTTTTTGGCGCGAAAAACTTCCACCTGATTGGTGGCAGTATCCATCACATAGGCACCCCAACAGGTGATCCCGGGAAGGAAGCTATCCGGCTGAGGAATGTGATGCTGAGTGATCAGATCGATGGCGATGTGATCTTCAAAGATGTCGATATTGGGATTCTTTTTGCAGTTATCGATCAGCGCTTGCATGATCTGGTGACCGGTGGAATCTGCCGCATAGGCAACCCGGCGATGGCTGTGTCCCCCCTCACGTGTGAGGGAGAGGTTTTCCAAGCGCTTATCGTAAGTATTGTCCAGACGGGTAAAATCCGTGCCCAGATCGATAAGGTATTGGATGAGCTTGGGGCCGTCTTCGATAACCCGACGGATCACCTCTTGCTTGCCCAGTTCCGCTCCGGCGATCCAGGTATCGTTCACATGCTGTTCAAAGGAATCCTGTTCGTCCAAAACGGCTGCAATCCCGCCTTGGGCATATTCTGTGTTACAATCCTGCAGGCTGCGTTTGGTAACCACCGCAACGCGCCCCAGCTTCGATACTTCCAGGGCAAAGACGAGACCGGCGATCCCGCTGCCCAGTACCAAGAAGTCATAATCTTTCATTTATTCACCGTTTTTTCTTCCCAAACCAGCTTCATACCGGCCTTGGCGGCCAGGGATTCCAGCAGCTCATCCGGAACGCTGAGTCCCATGGTGAGAGCATCTTCGGGAGGATTGTGATAATAGGCTTTGCGCAGCCCAAGCTCTTTGAAGCCGAGCTTCTCATAGAGCCGGCGGGCGGGTGCATTGGAGGGGCGCACCTCCAGATAGTAGAGCCGTACTCCTCTCATCATGAAGAGCTCAAAGATCAGCTCTGTCATCAGATACTCGCCCAGTCCCTGTTTCTGATACAGCGGGTCGATGGCTATATTGGCTATCGAACACTCGTCAAGCACCGTGAGGGCAAAAACATAGCCCACCACGAGGTCATCTTTCTGAAGGGCATAACCCCAGTCCAGGACGTCCTCAAAAGCCTGTCGGGGCCAGGGATCCGAAAAGGCCAGCGCTTCTATTTCCAGCACCCGGTCGAGGTCGGAAGGCAGAAGCTTGCGAAGACTGAGCATATCAGCCCCGTACTTTACATCTTTTCAGGTGCGGAGATGCCCATAAGGTCAAAACATATCAGCATCACTGAGCGCACGGTGTCGATCAGGAGGATTCTGGCCTGGGAGAGCTCTTTGGTTTTGGGGTTGGAGATCTGGTATTTGGCGTAGAACTTGTGCAACATGGCAGCCAGTTCTTCCACGTAGTTGGCCAGACGGTTGGGTTCCCTGCTGTCGGCAATCGAGATCAGCAGTTCAGGCAGATCGGCGATCTTTTGGATCAGGGCCAGCTCTTCCGGTTTCACCAGTTTATCCAGCATCTCGGCTTTGAAGGTTTTGGGCAGGAGCTTGTCTTTCTTGGCCTTTTTTATCAGGCTGCAGATCCTGGCATGGGCATACTGGCAGTAGTAAACGGGGTTTTCGTTGTTCTGCTTGAGTGCCAGTTCCAGATCAAAATTCAGGTGGGCATTGGCTTTACGGGCGATAAAGAAGTAACGGGCGGCATCCTTGCCCACCACGGAGACGAGGTCGTCCATGGTCACAATCTTGCCGGCGCGTTTGCTCATCTTGACCCGTTCGCCGCTTTCGAAGAGGTTGACCTGTTGCAGGAAGATAATCTCCAGCATACTGTCGTCGTATTTGAGGGCTTTGAAAGCCGCTTTCAAACGGGGCACGTAGCCGTGGTGATCCGGGCCGAAGATATCGATGAGCTGGGTGTAGCCGCGTTGCACCTTGGTGAGGTGATAAGCCAGATCGGGCACGAAATAGGTGATGGAGCCGTCGGACTTCATGAGCACGCGGTCTTTATCATCGCCGTATTTGGTGGAGCAGAACCAGATGGCATCGTCTTTTTCGTAAGTGCAATCTGCTTCTGTGAGGTAAGATAGTACTTCTTCGACCACGCCTTCCATGCGCAGGGTTTTCTCTGAAACCCAGCCTTCAAAGACTACGCCAAACTTCTCCAGTGAAAGCCTTTGCATTTCCAAAAGCTCGGAGAGGGCATATTCCTTGAGGTGTTCCATGCGGTCTTTTTCTGTGAGCATGAAGACGCGCACGCCTTCGGTGGAATTCAGCTTCTGAGCCAGATGCTTTACATACTCGCCGTGATAGGCTTCATAGGGGAAATCCCCGATGTTCTCGCCCTGTATCTCACGCAAACGCAGCTCCAGAGATTCTGCCAGGATATCCACCTGGTTGCCGGCGTCGTTGATATAGAACTCTCTGGCGGGATCGTAGCCAACTTTCTTCATGATGCGGTAAAGGGTGTCTCCAAAAGCAGCCGCACGGGCACTCACGATGTTTAAGGGGCCGGTGGGATTGGCGCTGACGAATTCCAGGAGGATCTTCTCGGCTTGACCGTGTTCGCTGTTGCCATATTGGTCTCCCAGCTCGTGAATCTGCCAGGCGATCTCGTGATAGAAGGCGGGAGAGAGGAAGAAATTGATAAAGCCCGGGCCGGCTATCTCTATCTTTTTGAAGCTTTTGTTCTTCTTGAGTTCTTTGATCAGAGCTTTGGCCATCTCAGCGGGAGCTAATTTATTGAGCTTGCTCAGCACCAGAGCGGCATTGGTGGAATAATCCCCAAACTCTGTGTTGTTTGGCACTTCCACGATGAACTCGCGGGAATGCTGATAGTTCAGCTTGTCCAGGGCTGCATTGATGTGAGTGCGGAGTATTTCTTTTATCATGATTCGCTCTCTTGTTCGTGGTGGCTTTTGACCTTCTCGAAGAGGTCGTCGAACTTGTAGTGTTGCCTGATCTGAGGCAGGAAGATGTGTACAATGACGTCTCCAGTATCGATCAGAATCCACTGTCCGTTTTCCACGCCTTCCTTGCTGATTACGCCGAGTTTATGCTCTTTGGCCATGTCGATCAGGTGGGAAGCGATGGCCTTGTTGTGAACATCGGCCGTGCCTTCACAGACCACGATCAGATCTGTGTAACTGCTGGTTTTGTGAACATCGTAAACCTTGATGTTCTCGGCTTTCTTCTCGCTCAACCATTCCAGGATGGTCTTCAGTTTGGCTTGATCTGTCAATCTATCCTCCATCGGATAAGAGCCGGCCATGGTGTATTGCCGGCCGGACATTAGTTCATATATAGCTCAAAATCCCGGCCGATAATGATCTCAAAATCAGCCAGAAAATACTCTGTTCTTGCCAGGGTGTAGCGCTCGATCCCGGTCATCTTTTGCAGACGCTTCAGGTCTTGAACATCACCTTTACGCACCACTATCACGCTTTTGTCGTAGATTGGCTTGGGAGTATCTCCCAGGCTCACCACATCTATGTTTTTGTCTCTGATATGCTCGGCATACTCTGAGGCCAAGCCCACAAAGCCGCAGCCATTGAGCACCACGACCTTCACGGCAGGAAGCTTATCTTCCGTCCAGGCAGGCTTCTCTCCCTGAGGATACCACCCTTTCAGATACACTACTATGCCAATGGCTATCAATAAGATAACTATCAGTATCCACCAGGGGAAACGCTTCTTGGTCACATTATTTGGAGAGCCGCTCTCTGTCAAACTCATTAGCTTAATCCTTGTAAAGCCTGCAGTTAGAAAAGGCTTCCCGCAAGCGGGAATAGGCTGCTTCGATGGATTCCGGAATCACCCGCTCTCCCGAGACCACGGAGAGGAAATTGGCGTCTCCCTGCCAGCGTGGCACCAGATGGAAGTGCAGGTGCTCATCGATGCCGGCTCCGGCAGCTTTACCCAGATTGAGGCCGATGTTGAGCCCGTCGCAACGGTAGAGCTTTCTCAGGATGCCTTCGCTGTGTGATATTACTTCCATCAGCTCTGCCCGGGTGGCTGCATCCAGATCCAAGAGGCTGCTGCGGTGTTCATAGGGCACCACCATGATGTGGCCGTTGTTGTAGGGATAGAGGTTCAGCATCACGTAGCAAAGCTTGTAGCGGGCAATAATCAGATGAGCCTCGTCCTTGGTGCTGTCTTTGTGGCGACAGAGCACGCAGCCGGGTTCTTTGGCTCCTGCCACATACTGGAGCCTCCAGGGTGAATAGAGATAATCCCGCTCTTTCACGTTCTCTCCCTTATTCGGTAAAGGCTTCATCCTCGTGACAAAGCATATAGTCCAGCTCTTCAGCTTCGTGGACGATGGCATTTATCAGCACGTTATAACCTCTGAGGATGCTGTCTTGGGCTATTTTACTGTCGATAATCAGGCAGTTGGGTCCGATCTTCACATCGCGTTCGATCTCGGTGTGGCCTTTGATGATGGTGCCTGCGTCGATCTCCACATCCTGCTCGATAGTCACTTCATCGCCGATGTGGATGCTGGCGGGGTTGTGTATCACTACGCCGTTATTGAGCCAATGCTTGCGGATGCGGTCAAGATAGACGTCTTCCAGCTCGGCCAATTGTTCCTGAGAATTCACTCCTGCCACTTCCATGAGGTCTTCCAACACCACACTGCTCACGGTCTTGCCTTCCTTGTAGAAGAGACCCAGGCAGTCTGTGAGATAATACTCGCCCTGCTGATTGGTGTTTGAGGTAAGCTTGAGCACACGGAAGAGTTCCCGGGAATTGAACACATAGATACCGGTGTTGAATTCTCCGATGGCTCTCTGAGCTTCAGTGGCGTCCTTGTATTCCACGATGCCGCAGACTTTGCCGTCCTGATCCCGCAGGATGCGGCCATAGCGTCCGGCATCTTCCAGCACTGCTGTGAGTACGGTGCAGACAGCGCCGCTTCCTATGTGCTGGCTGTATAGTTCTCGGATGGTTTCCGCTCTCAGGAGAGGAACGTCTCCGCAGAGAATGATGATATCTCCGTCAAAGTCCTGGAAGCTGGGTTCACAAATAGAGACAGCGTGGCCGGTGCCGAGTTGCTCGGTTTGTTCCACGAACTCCAATCTTTCGTCTTCTTCCAGACAGGCGATGACTGATTCTTTTTGAAAGCCCACGACCACAGCGATTTTGCTGCAATCCAGCTTGACGGCGGTATCCACCACTCTTTGGAGCATGGGTTTATCCGCCAGGGGAAAAGTAACCTTGGCACGGCTGGATTTCATCCGGGTGCCTTTACCTGCAGCTAAAACTATCGCTGCCACTGAACTCATTTGATTCCTCCCATTTTCAGGTCTTGATACAATTCTTGCAAGCTTTTATCCAGAACCGGATGCACAAGCTCGGGCTCCAGCTCGATCAGGAGCTTGAGTGCGAAGTCTCTTCTGTGAAAATCCGGGTGTGGTAAAACGAGAAACTCGTCTTTGTATATGATTTTATCCATCAGTAATATGTCAATATCTATCAGTCGTGGCCCCCATTTCTGCACCCGGATTCTGCCCAGCTTGCTCTCTATGGCCAGGAGGGAAGCCAGCAGTTCGGCGGGTTCCAGATCGGTAAAGAGTTCTGCCACCTGGTTCATAAACGGAGGTTGTTCTTTCAGACCGTAGGGCTCGGTTTCTATGAGGCTCGAAAGCCTGCCCAGAGCGCTTTGTGGCAAGAGCTTGATCTCTTCCAGTGCCTGGTAGATAAGCGTCTCTCTGGGGCCAAGATTGCTGCCCAGACAGAGCAGAGCCCTGTGAGTATAGGGAGGCTCTTGGGTGCCCGAAGGAGGGATTGGGGAATCCATCAACGTTCCCGCTCCAGACACACTTCCACACTCTTCAGGCTGCCCTGAATCGGCACGGAAGGCTTCTCTATCCTGAGCTTGAGTCTCTCCAGCAGAGGGAAGTCCTGCAAAAGCTCATCGGCTATGCGGTTGGCACAAGCCTCCAGCAGCATAAACTGCTCGGTTTCAAAGATTCTCTTGATCCTGGCATAGACCTGGGTATAATCCACCGTCTGATCCAGATGCTCGATGAATCTATCCCTGCAGGGATCGGTATAGAGCGTGATACTCACAATGAAGCGTTGACCCAGCTTGCGTTCTTCCGCATGCACTCCGTGATAACCGTAAAAAACCATCTCATTCAGTCGTATCTTCACAAAGACCTCCTATCTGTACCTTCAGTTTATCTCCAATACGCCTGTCCACCAAGCGCAGTATTAAAAAGCTTGAACCCATGGCAGTAAATGCTATGATAATGCTGGGGAGTTCCGCCAGAAAGCGCGAGGCGATCAGGAACCCGGCAAAGAGAAAGACAATGGGCATCAGAAAGATCAGAACCGAGCTCAGGATGCGGTCTCCAGGAGCAACCACCAATTGCACTCTGTCTCCCACCTTCAGGGGAAGCTCGCTCTTCAGTTCAAAGACTGCCGGAGTGCTCTTGGCAAAGCACATACCCCGCATGGTGCAGCTCTTGCAACCGCCACCGCGTATCAGTTCTATCCTGTAGGCTCCATCCAGAACGGCTACCACCGTCCCGGTATCTTCCCTTTCTTCTGTTTCGTGCATTTCTATCTCTCCTATGGAAGCCTAGCTTTCATACTCTTTACGGATACGGCGGATCAGCTCCGTGCTGGATATCCCTGCTTCAAAACTGAGGGAATGCACCGTGCCTCCCCTGGCCAGAACCAAGTCTGAACCCACTATCTGATCAGGACGCCAGTCCCCGCCTTTCACCAGGATGCCTGGCTCCAGCAGCTTAATCAATTCATAGGGAGTATCTTCTTCAAAGAAAGTAACGTAGCTCACAGATTCCAGCGCCGCCAGCAGGATCATTCTACGTGAAAGGGGATTGATGGGACGCTCCAGGCCTTTGAGCCGCTGAACGGAGGCATCGCTATTGACGCCTACCACCAGGATATCTCCCAGTGTGCGCGCCTCTTCCAGATATTGTACGTGACCGCTATGCACCAGATCAAAACATCCATTGGTAAAGACCACGCGCAGAGAAGGCTCTTCAGCCAGCCTCTGCTTCAGAACTGCTGCCAGCTCCAGTGGGTCAAGGATCTTGGCTTTAAGCATTCTCAGTTTCCTGCCGGACAATACTTGCCATAATCTCCTGAGGTTTCGCCGTGGCCGTGCCTTTCTTGCCACAAACCACGCCGGCAGCATGATTGGCCAGCCGTGCCGCTTCCAATATACCGGAACCACAGGAATATGCCAAAGCCAGCACACTGATCACTGTATCTCCCGCACCGGTAACGTCATAGACTTCCCGGGCATAGGTGGGAAGCTGTTCCGGAGCAGTATCCGGACTAAAGATGGTCAGCCCTTTGGCACCCCGGGTTACCACCAGATGGGTTATCCCCTGTTTTTGGCGGAAAGCTTCTGCTGCTTTCAGGAACTCCTCTTCTGTAGCGGGAGCATTCTCCAGCCGGGCCAGAAGCTCGGAGTAATTGGGCTTGAAGATTTCCACTTCTTTATAAGCAAAGAAATTATGATACTTGGGATCCACCGCCACGGGCAGAGCTTGCTGGCGGCACGCCTGCAGCACCTCGGTGATAAAAGCAGGGCAGAGAAGACCCTTGTTGTAGTCCTCGATAATCACTGCTTCGGCCTTGGCCAGGGCTTTGTTCAAAGCTTCCAGACAGAGGCTTTCCTCTTCAGTGCTGAGTATGGAACTATCTTCATAATCAATACGGAGAATCTGCTGTCCGGCTGCGTTCATCCTGGTCTTCAGACAGGTCTTGCGCTTGGGACTGCGCACCAGATACTCTCCGCTGATCCCATTCTCCAGCAGGGCTGCCTGCAGATTTGCCCCGGCACTGTCAGAGCCGATCAGACCCAGAAGCAGAGGTTCTGCGCCCAGAGATTTCAGGTTCAGTGCTACATTGGCAGCTCCCCCCGGCCTGTATTCCTCATTCTCAGCTTCCAAGACCGGCACGGGAGCTTCAGGAGAAATCCGCTTCACTTCACCCCATACATAGTGATCCAGCATCAGATCGCCAATCACCAGAATACGCTTACCGGTAAAGGCTTCCAAAGTAACAAGTGATGAGTGACAAGTAACAAGGGGAGGAGTAGTCATAATCTCGTCCTATTCCGTAACTACACCCAGGGGATAATCCCCGTTGAAGCAGGCATAGCAGTAGCCTTGTGGCTCTGCCACAGCCTGGTGCAACTGCTCAATAGAGAGGTGACGCAAGCTGTCCACCCCGGTACGCTGCCTGATCTGCTCCAGATCAAAGCGATTGGCGACCAGTTCTTCACGGCTGGGCGTATCGATACCGTAGTAGCAGGGATTAACCACCTGAGGCGAACCGATCCGCAGATGTATCTCAGCAGCCCCGGCAGCCTTGATCAGTCCCACAATCTTGCGGATTGTGGTGCCGCGTACGATGGAATCATCCACCAAAGCCACCCGTTTACCCTCGAAGAAATGCGGCAGCACGTTAAACTTTTGCCGCACGCTTTCATCCCGGATAGTCTGTTCCGGCTTGATGAAGGTGCGTCCGATATAGTGATTGCGGATCAGGCCCAATGAGAGCGGGATGCCCAAATGATTGGCGTAACCCAGAGCCATGAAATTGGATGAATCCGGCACAGGCACCACGCAATCCGGCATGATTTCCCGGTCTCCTTCTGCCAAAAGCGCTCCGATCCGTTCCCGCACACTGAAGACGTCTTCATAAAAGTGATGACTGTCCGGACGGGAGAAATATATATGCTCAAAGATGCAATGCTTATCGGTGGAATGCTGACGGTAGAGTGCGGGGTCGTTCTCGATGATGGTGATGCCGTGCTTATTCACGCGGATGATTCCCGCCGGAGGCACTTCCTGACGGCTCTGGATTCCCAGAGTGTCCAAAGCGCAGCTTTCCGAGGCCACGACCACCAAACCTTCCTCGTTCTTACCCCAGACCATTGGCCGGATGCTATAGGGATCACGCAGCATATAAAGCTCGTTACGGGTGGCAAAGACGCAGGAATAGGCTCCCTTGATTCTGCGCATAAGAGCCTGAATGGCGTCGATTATCCCCAAGCCCTGTTCCATCTGCCAAGCTAGAAAGCGCAGCAGAAGCTCACCATCGTTCTCACTGTTGAAATAAACACCCTTTTCCTCCAGTTCCCTGCGAACTTCGCGGTAGTTCACCAGATCGCCATTGGAGGCCAGCGCATAACCCGGACCGTAAAGAGTCTCCAGAAGATGCGGTTGAGAGTTGTAAGCCGTAGCACTGCCTTGAGTTGGGTAGCGCACATGCCCGATGGCCAGAGAGCCAGGAAGCTGTGCCAAAGCCTCTTCGTGAAAGACTTCCTTCACCAAACCCATCTGCTTGCGCAGACGGATCACTTTGCCGTCACTCACCGCCATACCGCAGCTTTCCTGGCCGCGATGCTGTTCTGCAAACATCCCCAGAGCTGCCAACCGGGCAGCTTCGGGAGAACCAAATACACCGATGATTCCACACATCAGAGGCTTCCTTTCTTTGTAAAACTTAGCCTGTTCTCGTTACCCTTGATCAACCGCTGGATATTCGCTTTGTGCTTGACAATAATGAGGATAACCACCATCACGCAGAAACCCGCCTTCACCCAATCCGGAGAGGGCGAATAAGCCTGCCGCACTGTAACCATGAGCCCAAAAGCCAAAGCTGCCAGGATGGAACCCAGCGAAACATAGCGGGAGATTGCCACCAAAATCAGAAAGATCACCAGAGCCAGTCCCAGCTCCGCCGGAGCCAGGCCCAGAAAACTTCCCGCTGCAGTAGCCACACCTTTGCCGCCTTTGAAGCCCAGAAAGATCGTGAAGATATGCCCCAGAATCACCACCAGCGCTGATAGTACTATGAGCGGAGATTGCTGCGGCAGATGGGCTTTGGCCACCAGCACCACGGCCAGGCCTTTGAGCATATCAAGCAGCAAGATAATGATTCCCGTGCGGGTGCCAAAGAGCCTGAGTGCGTTGGTGGCGCCGATATTGCCGCTGCCGGCGGTGCGGATATCCACATGGTAGAAGAGCTTGCCCACGAGGTAGCCCATCGGAATGGAGCCCACCAAGTAAGCTGAGACCAATAGCAGAGCTGTGCTAAGCCAGTTCGTCATCGTCCTTTCCCCTGCCCCGGAAGATCAGCTTGATACTCACGCCTTCAAAGGCAAAGACTTCCCTGATCTGGTTATGGATAAACCGGCGGTAGTTCTCGGTGATCAGCTTGGGCTGATTACAAAAAAAGATGAAGGTGGGCGGCTTGCAAGCTGCCTGAGTGAGGTAGTAAATCTTGACGTGCTTGCCGGTGGGATGAGTGGGCGGACGGCGTTCCACCACGGTCTCCATGAAGCGGTTCAGCTCTGAGGTTGGGATGCGCTTTTCGCTCTCTTCCTCGATCTGCACAATCTGTTCCATCACGCGATTGATGCGCTGTCCCGTCTTGGCGGAGATGAATTGCACCGGAGCAAATTGCAGGAAGGGCATCTGTTCGTGCAGGTTTTCCAGAAAGCGTTTGGTGGTATTGGTCTCTTTTTCCACCAGATCCCATTTGTTATAGGCAATCATAATTTCTTTCATCCGGCGCCGGGCATAGGAGGCTATCTTGATATCCTGCATGGATATCTCTTCATCGGCAGTGAGCACCAGCACCACGATATCACAGCGGTCCACGGCTTCAATTGTGCGCATGGAACTGAAGTATTCCACCCCATAATTGACCTTGGTCTTGCGCCTCAATCCGGCAGTATCGATCAGCATATAATCTTTGTTGTGATAGCGGAACATGGTATCGATGGCATCACGCGTGGTGCCGGGGATATCCGTCACAATCTGCTGATCGCTGCCCAGCATACGGTTCACGATAGAGCTTTTGCCCACATTGGGTTTGCCGACCACGGCGATGCGGGTAAACTCCGGTTTAACTTCGTCTTCCACGTCCCTGGTTTCCGGGATGAGCTTGAGCAATTCGTCCAGAAAGTTCCCAGTGTTTCTGCCCTGGGAGGCCGAGATCGGGAAGGCATCTCCAAAACCAAGCTGCATAAAGTCATAAACTTCCCACTCGAACTTCTCGCTATCGGCCTTGTTTGCCACCAGCATCACTTTGTCACGATGCGGGAAAAGTATCTTGGCAATGCCCAAATCAATATCCGTCACACCTGTCTGGGCATCCACCAGAAAGATGATCAGATCGCTCTCATCGATGGCCAGAAGTGCCTGGTGCTTGATCATCTTATCCATGGCTTCCGAGCTGTCAAAGACAATCCCGCCGGTATCCACCAGTTTGAAGACCTTGCCGTTCCACTCCACGTCCTCATACTTGCGGTCGCGAGTGATCCCTGCCTCAAAATCGACAATAGCTTTACGCTTGCGGCAGAGGCGGTTAAACAGGGTGGACTTGCCCACGTTGGGACGTCCGACAATTGACACTATATGTTTTCTCATTTGTTTCCTTGCATTTGCGCTGTATGACGTGCCCATAATGGAGCCTCAGAAGCGCATAACTGCTTTTGGAGCAACTCTTTTATCACAGGGGTTTTTGTCAATGCGATTCCAGTTTTGGTGGTGAAGTGATGGAGTGGTGAAGTGGTGAAGACGCTGCAAACCCGGGAAGCGTTTTTCTCCCATGGATTAAAGGATTAAAGGATTAAAGGATTTGAAGGATTCTCTTGCAATGGTCTCTCTCTTTTACTCTTTGACTCTGTTTTAATCAAAAAGCCTTTTCCCATCTCTCAGCCCAGCCCTGCGAAGCGTTTCTGCCCAGTTGGAGTATCACATTCCAATACCTCTCCTCTGCTTCTCTCTGCTGTTCTCTGTGTTCTCTGTGTTAAAACGAGAGACCCGTCGGATACCAAAAAAGGCTTGACCTTTTTTCGCCGGGGAGGATTCTTGCACAAAATACTCTAAGGAGCCCCAAAATGGCAGTTAAGATTGATAAAGACACCTGCATCGGCTGCGAAGCCTGCGTTGGCGTTTGCCCTGTAAGCGCCCTCTCCATGGTCGATGGAAAAGCCGATTGCGATGAAGCCACCTGCATCGATTGCGGAGCCTGCATCGGCACTTGCCCGGTACAAGCCATTTCCGAGTAAGGCTTTATAGCCATGTAACCGATTTGAAGAAGCCGGCCTCTGCGCTGGCTTTTTCTCTTTTCCTGGAGTTTTTTTAAGAAGGAGATTAGAATGAAGCAGTTGATTATAGCTTGTGTTTTACTATTGTGCTTGGGGAGCCTGATCGCCATTCAGGTGAGTGGAAATCAATCCGGCACCTGGGACCCGGTGAACAACCCTTACCAAGTGGTGGGAGCCATCACCGTTCCCGCCGGTCAGAACCTGGAGATCTTGCCTGGCGTGGAAGTGCAGATCACCGGCAATTTCCAGATCACTGTGGCTGGTACCATGCAAGCCATTGGTACCGAAGCCGATAGTATCCGCTTCCTCAATCCCTTGCAACCTACCCTCTGGCCCGGATTACGCTTTGAAAACGAGACTCAGGCCAGTTCCCTGTCCCACATCTATGTGGAATACGCCACCTATGGAGTGCGCTGCCTGCATTCTCCTCTGAGCATTACTTACAGCCGCATGAACCACTGCGAAAAGGGCATGGAACTCAATGCCATAGGCGATGCCGAACCTCATGGAGTAACGGTGGAACACTGCCTGATCGAGAACTGCATCCAGAACGGCATCCTGATCGCTCAGAACAGCGCTGCAGTGATCACCAACAACGAGATCAGATACAACGGTACGGGTACTCAATTCCGCGCCGCCATCCAGCTTTCCAACCAGTCTGCCGGGGGGAGCAACAATCCCCTGATTGACGGCAATCACATTCATCACAACTACAAACAAGGCATTTCCGCCTGGGACGTTGCCACTTCCAACGCCATCAATCCCACTATCACCAACAACATCATAGAATACAACTACACAGGCATTTATTACTTGCAAGCTTCCGGCTACTGCGCCAACAACCAGATCAATAACAACTTCATCCCCGGGGATATGAACAGCGGGGCGGGAGTGATGGTCTCCGGAGTGACCTCCATCCCTTACTTTGAGGGCAATACCATCAGCGGCAATTACGCCGGATTCTATATCACCAACAATGCCATGCCAGTGTTGGGCGATCTCTCCATCTATCACTCCTGGGCCCAGGGAGAGAACTACATTCGGGACAATATCGATGCCACCGGCAACAACAACGCCATTTTTTGCGCTGCTTACGCCAATGCCGGAAACATCATCAAAGCCGAAAACAACTATTGGGATTATGAGACTGCCCCAGAGATCAATTCCGTGATCATGGATCACACGGACTCAGCCAGCCTGCCGACTATAGATTTCGATCCCTGGCTGGAAGAAGTGCAGGAGACGGTTATTTCCGGCACGATTGTCTCCACCCTTCCGCTGAATAACGTGCAGCTCGATCTGGTTTCGATATCCTCCGGACTGGTGATCGGCTCTACCACGATTTCTGAAAGCAATCAGATAAACTGGGTTTTCACGCCCGCAGAACCCTTCTATGCCGTTGTCTTTGCTGATGATGGTTGGAACCAGCAATATGGAGCTTCCGGAGGCTTGGATCAACCCACTATCTTTGATCCTGCTGCCGGTTTTCAGATTAATCTGGGCGACATAGTATGTTCGGAAACACCCCCAGATAGCTGGATCAGGATCGATAACCCCGTCATGCAAGAAGGTTTACTCACCTATCCTGTGCGTTATGGTTTCTTTGTTTATCACTGGAATCAGACGGAACACCTCTATCAGGATGGAGATTTTCTCAAGATTTACAAAATGGAACAGATGCTCGTGGGCTCAGAAATCTCCTCCTATATATACCCTGAGGAAAACCGAACCTGGGAGAAGGTCTTCAACGTGTCTGCCGGGGATACCTGGACCAAGCGCTTGGCTTTGCTGAATGGTGGAGAGCCGTTTTTCTTGAATCTGGAAGTCACAACTTACGAAGTGGGCGGTATTGAGGCAGAAAACCGCCTGATGGTCAGCTATCTTCTATCAGATGGCAGAGAATACTGCCAAAGACTCTATAGCCCCGAAGAAAACCTCTTCTTCCAACGTAGCCTGCCCGGTACGGGTGGCTGTTTTATGCATAAAAATGGCTCTTTCGAGCAAATTCCCGTTACAGTGGAACCCGATGGAAGTCTCTTCCCTCTTGTCTCTGGTAACTATTACCTCCTCCAAAACAGAGCTGTGGATTTCCAGCCCACCCATCTGGTCTATGACGTGCCCGCCTTAACCACTGATCCGCGCCTGGTGAAGCTCTATTGGCAGCCAATGCTCTGGGATAGTGTTAACCCCTATACCTATTACAGAGTTTACCGCAATGAGGAACTCGTTGCCACTCTGCCTGCCGCAATGAACTTCATCCAATATGAAGAACCATACCCATCTGTCCCGGGAACTTATAGTTACTATATCAAATCCGCTTCCGAAAGCGAAGAATCCCTGCCCAGCAACACAGTGACATTCACAGCCGTCTCCGGGGAAGACCCCATTCAACCGCCCACGCCAATGGCCGTGTGGCCCAATCCCTTCCGCCCGGGCTCCGGAGAACTGCAGATTCGCTTGGGTAGTCAGGCCACCGCTCAAGCCACTCTGAAAGTCTATAACCTGCGGGGACAGGTGGTGCGCGAGCTTCCTATCTCCGGTGATCCGGAGCAGACCCAAAGCTGGGATCTGTTGGATTCACGAGGCAGAGCTTGCGCTTCCGGTATCTATCTGCTGCGCCTGGAAAAAGATGGACTTGAACTGACAGGGAAGAAGGTGGTTATACTTAAGTGATTGGTGATTAGTGATTAGTAACTAGAGCCACTAACGCTACATCACTTCACCACTCCACCACTGTATAAACCACAGAGGACACTGAGAAAAGCGAAGAACAGCAGAGGGATGCTATTGGTCTGACCAATCACCCCAAAACCTCACTTCGGTCGTTTTTTAGGACCCCGATAATCTCCGAATTGGCAGAAACAGGCTTCCTGTTATGTTAAAACAGAGGAAAGAAGTAAAAGAGGGCTCTTTCACAGAGCCTGGTGACGTTGACCATGCCGTCCATCGTGTCCATTGTGTCCATCGTGTCCATCGTGTCTATAGTGTCTATAGTGTCCATTTCGTCCATTGTGTCCATTTTGTCCATATAGTCCCTCTTGAAAAGACTACATCACAAGATGTAAACCCCGGGATTCAGAACTGCCAGCTTGGCCCGAGCTCAAGAAAACCCCGCAGAGCGGGGTGATGTAACCCAGCCCATAGTGAGGGTGAAGCCTGAACTATGGGTAAACCACGGATAGTAGCATGCCATCTCTCCTGAAGTTTGTCTTGTTGTTTGTATCTCTTACCCATGGTTCGCCCTGCTCACCATGGGCTGTGATACATCACCCGGCAAAGCCGGGTTTGCCACACCAAAGCGAAATGCGTTCCTCCCCAATGCGTCGCCGACTCTTCGCCGTGTGCTGGCCGACTCTTCCCGAACACTTTGCTCGGGAAGAGTCCTGCAAGAGTCGACGAAGAGTCGGCGACAAATGGGGGCAGAAGATGGACGATATGGACAATATGGACAGAATGGACGAAATGGACGGTATGGACACGAACCTAAACCCCATTAATAGACCCTCTTTTAATTCTTTACTCTGTTTTAAAAAAAGAAACCTCTGCTGTTCTCCGCTTTTCTCTGTGTCCTCTGTGGTTTATAACGTGGTGGAGTGGTGAAGTGATGCAGCGTTAGCAGCTCTTGTCACTCGGCAAAAAAAGAGGTACCCATCAGGTACCTCTTTACAACGGTTTATCACTATGTAATCAATTCACCTTAAAGGTCTTATCACCCTTTTCAAAGAAGGCAATAATC
>JAKPXC010000061.1 GCA_029567705.1 Candidatus Cloacimonadota bacterium | reverse complement strand
ACCACGTACTGCAGGATTGTCTCTGCCGGCAATCAGGTCACTTGCCACAATCTGGCTTCCGCTTTTCTGAGCGTAGCAATAGTAACCGTTGGATTGGGATTGGATGATGGTGTAACCATCTTTATCATGCAGCCAGTTGTGATATTCATCACCGGAGGCAAAGCATTCCAGCTTGGTGCCATCTGGCTGGGTGAGCGTGGTAGGCATAAAAGTTAAATAGGCTCCCGATAGGGGAAGAACGATCAGAATAAAGGCTGCGCATAGTAATGAGCAGAATAGACGTCTCATGTTGTAATCCTTTTCTTTGCTTAAGCTGATAAACACAGGCAGCCCCCAATAAAAGGGGCTGCCTACTAACCAATCTATTCCGGAATATGTCTATTCCGCTTTACTTCATCTCAATGGCTTTCTTGGGGCATTTCTGGAAGCAGATCTCGCACCCAACGCACTTGTCTTTATCCACAACGTGTTTTTCCTTGAGTTCCCCGGCGATGGCATCCACCGGGCAATTCTTGGCACAGATGTGGCATCCCACGCATTTATCGGGGTTGATCTCGGCTTTCTTGCGTTTGCCTGCCAAGAGATCCTCAATGGCTTTGGTGGGACATTTGGTGGCGCAGATGCCGCAATTGATGCAGACATCGTAATCGATACGGGCCAGGTTATCTGTGATGGTGATCGCATTGACAGGACAGTTTCTGCTGCAGATACCGCATCCGATACACGGTTGGTTGTTTCCGCAGACAGCTTTGGCGATATTGCCTTTGTCTTTGGAGGAGCATTTGATATAAACGCAGCGGTCGATGGGGATCAGCATGATCAATTGACGCGGACAGGCCACAGCGCAAGCCCCACAGCCGGTGCATTTATCATAGTCAATGCGGCGGATACCATTCTCGTCCAAAGATATGGCACCGAACATACAAGCGTTCATACAGTCGTTTTGCGCCATACAGCCGAAATTGCACTTATTAGGGCCGCCGGCGATATTTACGGCAGCTTTGCAGGAGCTAACACCCTCGTAGGAATAGCGCCACTTGGTATTGTTGTACCCACCGGAACTGCAATGGATCACGGCTACTTTACGGACACTGGTGCTGGCTTCCACGCCCATGATCTTGGCTATGGCAAAGACGGCATCACTGCCTCCGGGGGCGCACTTGTTGATCAGTTCGCCATTGTGGACAATGGCATCGGCATATCCGGCACAACCGGGCATTCCGCAGGCACCGCAGTTGGCTCCCGGCAGGGCTTCCGTGATTTGAGTCACTCGGGGGTCAACTTCCACATGAAAGACCTTGGAGGCAAAGGCAAGCACCAATCCAAAGATAGCTCCCAAGCCTCCCACAATCACTATCGGGAGAGTAAGGGTCGAGGCCAAACTGGTTTCTAATAATACTAAATACATCTTCCTCTCCCCTTAAATCTTGAAGCCCATGAAGCCGTAGAAGGCCAGAGCCATGGTTCCTGCAAGGATCAGGCCGATAGGCATGCCTTTCATGCTCTTGGGCAGAGGAACCTGCTCAAGTTTCATCCGCATACCGGCCATAACCAGCAGCACAAAGGTAAAGCCCACGCCGCTGAAGAAGCCGTTTAGGACTGCATCCAGGAAGTTATAGGGCGTCACGCCGTCTGTCCTGAAGCTCTTGGTGTTCAAAATGGCTACACCCAGCACCGCGCAGTTGGTGGTGATCAGAGGAAGGTACACTCCCAGTGATTTGTAGAGAGCGGGAGCATTCTTCTGAATCACCATCTCGACAAACTGCACCAGCGCGGCTATCGTGAGGATAAAGGCTATGGTTTGCAGGTATTCCAGATGGAAGGCGATCAGTAAATACTTATTGATCAGGAAGGTGAAGGCAGAGGCCAGAGTCATCACAAAGATCACGGCCAGGCCCATACCCATGGCAGAATCAAGCTTCTTGGAAACACCCAGGTAGGGGCAGAGACCAAGGAAGCGGGAAAGCACGAAGTTCTGGATAAAGATGGCGGTCATCGCCATTACAAATAGTTCGCCGAGGTATCCCATCTTTACTTCTTCTCCTTCAGCATATTCATCAGAGCCATCAGGAAGCCCAGAGTGATAAAGGCTCCGGGAGCCAGAATCGCCACCAGCATGGGTGAGTATGTCTCCGGCAGAACCCGGATATTGAGCCAGGTACCATTGCCCAGGATTTCCCTGATGGTGGCAACCACGGAAAGCGAGAGCGTGAAGCCCATGCCCATCCCAATGCCATCGGCTATGGAATTGATCATGTTGTTCTTGTTGGCAAAAGCCTCAGCTCTTCCCAGAATAATGCAGTTCACCACGATGAGCGGTATAAAGATACCCAGGCTCTTGTGCAAGGCAGGCACGTAAGCCGCCATGGCCATATCGACAATAGTCACAAAGGCTGCTATCACGACCACATAGACGGGAATGCGTATCTTATCCGGAGTAACATCCTTGATCAGGGAGATAAACATATTGGAGCAGATTAACACAAAGGTTGCAGCCAGTCCCATGCCCAGGGCGTTCGCCACCGAAGTGGAGACCGCCAGAGTGGGGCACATTCCCAGCACGATCACGAAGATCGGGTTCTCTTTGATCAATCCCTTGGTAAGTTCTTTAAAGAAGCTCATAACACTCCTCCTTGGGGTTGAAGGTCGGCTTTCAGGATTCTGACGCAATCCCGGATGGAATTGGCTATGGCACGGGTGGTGATGGTAGCGCCGGTGAGAGCCTTGATCTGACCGCCGTCTTTATCCACCAGCAGTTCTTCTTCGGCTTTACCGGTGAACCTGGCAGGGAAGTCTTCTTTGGTGCAATTTGCG
>JAKPXC010000038.1 GCA_029567705.1 Candidatus Cloacimonadota bacterium | reverse complement strand
ACTTCGTCTATCCTAATAGCTATCATCAATACCAGAGGCAATACAACGGCACTTTCCAGCACGGCGGCGTTTCCATGGAGGAGATGATCCTGCCTGTGGCGACCTGCCGGAGTAAGGCAAGAAAGTGAACAGTGAACAGTGAACAGAGAGTGGAAGCGACATCCTGTCGCTTGATTGTAAGTGACTAGTAACTAGTGACTAGAGCTGCGCTGCTTCGCAACCGAATCCTTTGGAGTTCAACAGGGCTATCCGGTAACAGGCTTTACCCCTGGATTTGACGCCCTGTTGGACTTCAAACAGCGATGGCGATAGCAGCATAGAACGCAGCCGACCTCGCTTCCGGATTTTAGACGTCCTCGTCTAAATTGCCCCCCCTGCGGGCAAGCTGACCAGGATAGAACGCAGAAAAAAAGGAAAAGGGGATTTAGAGGATTAAATAGAACGCAGATGACTGGATCAACCGGATTCACAGGATAGCAACAATCCGTACAATCAGGCAAATCTGTCTAAACCGTAATCCAAAGAATCCATCCAATCCTATAATCCTTTAATCCTTGGGAAAAAAGTTACTCCGCAGGCCAGACAGACCACTATATTATCAGTATAATCCGTAGAATCGGCGAAATCCGTAATACCCCAAATCTCATGAAAAGGACAAACAAATGAAAAAGATAGAACTTGAATCCGAACAGGATACCATAGACCTTGCGGCCTATATCGCTCCGCTTCTGAAGCCGGGTGATGTGGTCTGCCTCTACGGCGATCTGGGCAGCGGTAAAACCTTCTTTACCAAAGCTCTCGCCAAACAACTCTTCATTGAAGAAGAGATCGACAGCCCCTCCTTTGTGCTCTTCAAAGAGTATCACACCGGGAAGTTCCCCTTGTACCATCTGGATCTCTACCGGCTCAAGAATGAGGGAGAACTGCTTGATCTCGGTATTTTCGACATGCTGGAATCCGGCATCACGGTGATCGAATGGCCCCGCCTGGCAGAACGGCTTTTGCCCTATAAAAGCCTGTGTCTGAATTTCTGCTTCAATGGCCGCCTGCGCAGCGTGGAAGTGGTGCCCGGCAAAGACTTGGAACAATTCTTTATAAAGGATAACTAATATGCTGCTTACCACTTGGATCAGCGCTCTGATCGGAATCCTTATCCTGGGTACGATCACCTCTCTGCAAAAGGGTAAAGACAAGCTCTGGCTGCTGCTGGGGACAAGCTTTATCATTGGTCTGGCAATCTTCGGCTCGCTCATTGTTCAGAGCCGGGAGCGGGAAAAGACCATGCGCGTGGTGGGTTATGCCACCAAAGCCTTCGAATCCGACCTGGTGAAATGGAACATCAATCTCAGCCGCAGAACCGATGCCGCTTCCCAAAGCCAGGGCATCCGCGATCTGGCAGGCGATACCTCCCGTTTCAAAGCCTTCCTGCTGGGTAAGGGCTTCACCGAAGCCGATATCCTGATGAATCCAGCCCAGATCAATGCTATGAACGATAACTACGGCAACCTGACGGGTTACAATGTGACTCAGGCCTTCGTGATCACCTCCCGCAATCTGGACGCAGTTCAAGAGATAGCGCTGAAGCCGGAGCTGCTCTCCGAGCTCAGTATCAACCCGGAGAATTCTTATCTGGCCTATTTCTACACCAGCCTGCCGGAGCTGAAGAAGACCCTTTTGGCAGAGGCAACCAAGGATGCTATCGCTCGTGCCACGGAGATCAGTTCTGCCGCTAAAACCCGCCTGGGTAAGCTAATCAGCGCCCGCGCCGGAGTCTTCCAGATCACCGAGCCCTATTCCACCGAAGTTTCAGACTACGGTATCTATAGTACCTCCACTCGAAGCAAACACATTTCTGTGACGCTGACGGCGGAGTTCAAGCTAAAGTGAACAGAGAGTGACAAGTGACTAGTAACTAGTGACTAGAGCTGCTTCGCCCCATTTCTGGGCTGCCTCTTCCGGATTGCAGACGTCCCCGTCTGCACGGGCTCGGTG
>JAKPXC010000036.1 GCA_029567705.1 Candidatus Cloacimonadota bacterium | reverse complement strand
CCCCACATGCGTGGGGAATACAAAGGTCAACACACAGAGCAGGAGAGCGTTATCGGTTCACCCCCACATGCGTGGGGAATACGTTCGGGCATGGTCTCAATATAGCTATATTTGCGGTTCACCCCCACATGCGTGGGGAATACACTTGATCAGTTAATGCTTAGAGGGCTTAGTTAGTAGCTGAAGTCCCTCCCAAAAAGTCGGAACTCTGGAAGGAGCCCCCCAGAATTCCATTTTGAAACCTTGCTCACATTGAGCTGACCACACTATGATACAAGGACCCCCTCTGGATTCTGAGCATATCTTCATCCACAGTTGTTCTCGCACTCTTGCTGAGAGAGTTCCCAGAAATACGCCACTTTTAAGCTCCAGCATCCATCTGGTAAGCTCTCCTCTTAATCCAACCGGGACGCTTTCCATGATTATTGCTACCATGGGACATCCTTCTTATCCTGGTCTGCATACATAACACCACCTTGAGTTTTATCTCCATGAGGATTCCATAGTTCTCCGGGAGCAGCGGGATCTGCCACGTAATCGTCTGTCTCTTCGAAGTCAGATAAATCTTGATCAAAGAGTTTATGGATATCTGTGACGATAGTTCTCAGGATATTAGTTTGATGGAATTCATCCCTGCAAGCCATTCTGCAGCGCTTTTCCAGATCATTGATACCGGAAGCAACAGTTCTGAACGCTGCCAGAACGGAGGTTTCCATCTTATAAAGATCTGCAACATCATATACGAAGGAAAGCTGCTTGCCGATGTGTACAAAGCCCAGAGCAGGGGAATATCCTGCGGCCACAATTGCAGCGTGACAAATCCCATATAAGCAAGAATTGGCTACAGATAGGGCTTTGTTGATGGGATCAGCGGACTTCCAAGACTTTCTGTCGTAGTCTCTCTTCTCCATTACTACGCCATATTGAGCTGATAGTCGGGCATAGGTATCTCGCACCCGGGCTCCTTCTTTTCCTCTGATCTGTTGTAAGGACAAATCAGGGCTCAGCTTTTCGGGGAATCGCATCTCGTACATCATTCTCACTACTTGCAGGTGCTTTCTTTCGTCTGTCCAATACATTGCTTGTTTCATTATGTTGTTTGCCGATCTGGTGATACCTGTTCCTGCTGCATAGAATCGAACTCCATATTCTCCCACCCAAGCGACCAAGCATCCACAATCTGCCAAAGTCATTATTGCGGCATGAGTAATTGATACTCCCGGTCCCAGCATCAGAAGAGCCAAGCCGGCACAAGGAACGGGAGTACCACCGAAATCGCTGTTAATTGCGATAGCTTGATCTTCTTTGTCAATTCTGGCGTGTTCCACATAAAGATAGCTCAGTCTATCGCTGATCTTGGGAAGTTTGTGCAGATTGCCGTAGGACATGTTATTGCCTTACAACACTCAAGAGACCAAAGCCCATGCTCTTGGCACTGCCGATGCCATCAGCCAGGCTTTTGAGAAAGGCATCCGGATCAGTGACTTCCAGACAACCTTCCAATAAAGCAGACCGGAACTTCATCCCATGATGCAGGACTTTCCCTTCTTCGATCTGACCTTTCTCTTCTTTCATCTTGCTGCCATAGACCCAAGATAACAAGATTAGCTTACTCTGGATCAGCCTGAATCCTGATGTTTCGGTTTTGCGGGCGAACCAGGCATTAACAGCGGTCTCAGGATCACTATCAGTGTCCCAAGTGAGAGCCAATCTCTTGCTGGGTTTCTCCTTTTCAGCCAAGGTCTCATCTTTGGTTTTGTAGTTCTTGGTTTTTACAGTGGGGTTGACTTTGATTCTGAAACGCAGCTTCTCCCCAGCCAAGAAATCCGGATTGTAGAGCTTTAGCACTGGTGGAGCGGCAAGGAAATCCGGGGCGTTATGAAAACACCATTCCCAGTTAGGTTTTAGAGTGGATTGCACTATGATCACAGCTCTTTGGCCGTCACCGCTAACATTGTTATCCAGCCTGTAGAGGAAAGGCCTATTTTCCAGCATGGAAGGATTGAAAGGCTGTAGACAATCCGGATCGGAAATCAGTGCCTCATAACGGGGAAATGCCATAGAGAGCCTGCGATGAATGTTGTAGGCATTGCCGATCCATCTGCGCCCTGGCCTGGGACGATCCGGATTACCTCCGGTATCCACAAGTAAGTATGATAGGTACATTAGTCCTCCTCTTCGTTTGAATCAAGCATCCTGCGTTTGGTCTCTTGCGATCTGAATCTGACAATTTCTTCTCTTTTAGAGAGAATTCTCTCCCTCCATTCAGGAAGGCAGGGATCTATCCGGTGCGTTGTCATACCAGAACCATACTCCAGCATGGTACATGCATCGTGGCATAATCTACAGAGTGATCTCAGGTCTTCCAACGTTTCATTCCCTCCAGCCCGGCTGTAGTCCACATGCTGAACTGTCGTGGCTCGAGATTTGCATAAGACACAAAGCTCGTTATCCATAATCAGTCGCTGGGCTCGTACGTTTTTATATTTTGAATTTGAGTAATCTGCCTTAGGAGTATCTGGAGTCCAGCTTCTTGTTTCTCTGTAGCTTACTTCATCTGGGCATGGCAGTACAAGACGTTGAACAAATCTAGGTTTGTGGTAAGGTGGTTGAAACGATACAGGCACATCATAATATACCTCGACATTCTGTGGTATCTGTTCACCATCATATTCCGGAATCCAGTCAACCAGGCAATCCAACGCGGATAGAGGTTCTTCCAGGGAGTCTTCAATGCAAATGGGGATGGACATCAAGGCATCAAAGATTGTTTTGTAATAATCTGGAGCAGATTCGCAGATAGGTTTTGAGGGAGGGCAACTCTTTCTGCCAAGAAACAGGCACCATTTGGGTTTTACCAGAGCTTGATAAAGCTGGTTTACTACATCAGGCTTCCCCTGCAATGCTACAAGGAAACTTGCATCTGCCAAGTATTCACGTCTTGATAGGATCGGCCCAGCTTTATCCTTGAGCTCTGCCGTATTTGTTCTGGTGGCTCTTTCATCACCAACATCATGTTCACCCTTTGGCTCTGCAAGCTCTGATGTTCGTAAGTATTGGCCTGCGCCAACAGTATGAAAATCCCACCATCGCAATCCGGCTCTATCGATTCTCACACCCATTCTGAGTTCTGTGATGGTGGGAAGCCAATGCTCATGTGCTGCGTCGCGAGAGATTCCCAAAGCAGAGCATAACAGTCCGGCCACGCCAGATTTCGAGGGTGCATCGGCAGTTCTTCTGATCTTAAATTTTCCCTCTTGTGTTCCCCAAGATTGTAGATGACCTTCCAACCTTAGAAACAAAGTATTTGGGCTGGTATCCATATCAGTTGCCTGTGTTAACGTTTACAGATTTGACTTCTTCCCAGTTATAACCGCCAATTTTTACAAGCGTCTTCTTAATCAGCTCATCAAGTTGTTTTTCTTCTGGAATGCCCGAGTCTTCTATATATCTGGCCAGCGGGTATCTCCCATTCGGTGAGAACCATATAGCCTTGTTTCCGATTGGTTCACTTGAATATCCAAGGTTGATATCTCGCATGTAGGTTGCCATTTTGCCGATACTAAGATCCACAAGATCAGTGTCCTTAACCGGAGTTATGGGTTTAGCAAAAGCGTTTGCGTAGCTCACCGGGCTATCTTTGACTTCGACTATGATGCAATCAGGATAGTTATGTGCTGCATAACTATTCTGCTTTCCGCTTGGATTAGTCTTGGCGGCTGCTAAAATAAAAGCCCCTACAGTATGAGCTGCAAGTACATCGTTGCCATTAAGGTTTGTCACGAGCTGTTCCCAATCTATGGAGAAGTACTTATAGAAGCAGGCTGAGGCAAACAACGACTCGCCTACATGTCCTGCCCCGGATTCTTCTCCCGGGAAATCATCTGCGGCTACGAAATAATCTATTTCAGGCCTGGCAGTGTGGGTTGAGATGGCATGAGCTACCTGGAGTGCTGCTTCAACTTCAGTATTACTTTTGATCTTGTCTATCTTTAGCATTCTTCCACAGAGTGCCATATCAGGGGAATATACATAATTAGTTATCACTTCTACCACAGCATTCTGAGCATCATCATCCGCTATATCGCGGTTCGATATTATCCGGATAATGTTCTGAATAGCTTCGGAAGTCGTAAACACCAAGACATCCGCATGCTCTACTCCTGAAGTGGCATCATCTTCATTATCCTTCTTAGTACTCTTCTTCTTTTTACTTACTAAGCCACAATCCAGTAAGATTTTATGAGCTCGATCCTTCAAGGCTTGATCATCCATTTTTGCTTCGATGATTTCTAGAAGCTTGCGGGTTCGAATCCCGCCTTTCAACTCGCTGAATTCCTTACTTAGTCTTATGCTTCTCTTCAAACATTGGCTCGAAATACGAGACCGGATTACTCCGCCAAAGTAACATGTTTTTGGCGCTCCAAGATCGTCCCTGTTCAAATTCGCGGGACTGTGATTTTGAATCATGTGAATTTGGATTAGCATTGTTCCTCCTAATTTATGAACTTGTATGCATTGTAGAATTCTTGTGCCCAACGGGATCTTGTGTGTTCATTATCCCACTTTGATAAATCATCTGTTAGCTTTATCCAGTCGATGTATTCGATCCGCTCGTTCTTTATCTGGAGAAGCGCCATTTGTAAGGGGTACTCTAGTAAACTCAGATCAAGATTCAACATATCATCAAACCTATCCAAGAATCTGTTTCTAGCCTTCTCTTCTTCAATGGTTCTGTATACTCTGCCAAAGCATGATGCAAAACTGCTTTCGGTCTTGTGCTTAAGACCTGCTATCGCATAGAGCTTGATGACTAACCAAGCAATCTCGCGTCTTGGTACTGCGCCGGGTAATTGACGCAGTGCCCACCATACTCCGGTAAAAACATCAAATCCCTTTAAGGACTCGTCCAGACGTTGACCTCGTAAAGCCCTAAATAGGGATAGATCACCCTCTTTTAGCGCTTCAAGCTTTGACACAAAAAGTTCAGTGTTTGTGCTCATTGGTTCTCCTGCCCGACAGTTTTCTGCTTGTCTTTCTTTGGAATGGGAGAGGAGGATGAAATCTCCATTCGACCCAAGATTCCAGCAACAGTATGTTTTGCTGTTATCGATTGCCCCACTGTGCGGAGGTGTTTTTTGTAGTGGCCTCTTACTTCATTACTCTTGTTCATGGTTGGCCTCAGAAGCCTTCGTATCTGGGATGTACTATCTTCTGCATATGTGATGATATCATGAACAAAGGGGAAAGCGTAGCACTTGTTCCTTCTATCATTGTACTTCTTCTTGAGAGTATCATTAATCGAATCTTGCCACCTCTCCAGTGCGTACAGATCGAGTTCCTCAGTATCCAGTTCATCCAATTTGATTGTAAGCTCCCAAACGTCTAGGTAATTGTTTTGATCTGACGTGAATCCAACCACAAGTCTATTGCCACTCTTTATCGTTGAACCGTTTTGCATCAATAAAGCCATGTGTCTATACCAATCTCTGGTGAGAAAGGCTTTCTTCTCTGAAGCCAGAGGACCGATGTTTGACTTGATATTAAAGTCTTTATTGCTCTTCATCACATGAGGGTCATTCCACTTTACACTGTCTGGGATTTGATTGTTTTCCAGATGGCAATAGTATACCAAGGCTTCATTAGATCCACAATTAGCACATTGCTTTACTGTTGGATTGGGATCTGGCAAGTACAGTTTTCTTGGAGCAAAAGTCAGGCCTGTTAACAGCATCACTTCTTCGTTTCTACGAAGATCAAGCTCCATAAGCCAAGCAGGAATTCCCAATTCTTCGGTTGGTGCCCAGTTAGCATATAATGTGCTGGACAGGCAAGATTCCCACCAAACAGAGTAGATTGGGGGGCACCCATTTATGCCGTTACCAAAGCCTCTGCCGCCAATGGTGGTAAATACAGGCAATCGCAAAATACCGAGAATACAACAGGACGGACATAGCCCATCAATATAATCAGTTACATGTCGAAAGTGCCAGTGATTAGTAGAGGAGGGTACTTCATGAATAAGATCTGTTACTGGCCTGACTCTTTTCAAACCCATAGACTGCATGAAACGCGTCTCAGTGCCAAAAAGATCAAAATACTTCTGGTTTTCGACCAACCACGAACACCACTCAGTTGGAAGAGACTCTGTAATACTGATATCAACCTGAGTATTTGCATGGCACCAGTATGATAACGCCAATATGAACCTAAGAACGGCTATCCTATCCATCGGATTGGGATAGGCTATTTGCAGCCTGTGGGCATTTCTTAATGCTTCGATGAGGCTGATTCTAGCCGTGACACCGTTATGATAGATAACGGAAAGCCAAGGCTGTTCCAACAGGTTATACATCATATTCACCCCTTTATGGTGAGCTGTAGTATGACTCCGATCAATGCTTTTGCCACCGATAGAGTGCCTCCGCAGCAGCACCGGTTTACATTAGAATCTGATAATGCCATATCTGATAGGATGGAAAATCTTGTCAAATGATTTCTTAACTGCGTTGTCCGGAAAGAGAGAAAGGTGTAGGTTCTGGATTCCGGATCAAGTCCGGAATGACGGGGTGTGAGCCTTGGGTGGTGGAGTCTCTGGATTCCGGATCAAGTCCGGAATGACGGGGGTGTGAGTATAGGTGCCTGGTACAAAAAAAGTTTTAGGGGTGAAGGCGTAGCATCGGAATGCTACGATACGGGGTGAAGGCGTAGCATCGGAATGCTACGATACGGGGTGAAAACGTAGTATCGGAATGCTACAATACGGGGTGAAAACGTAGCATCGGAATGCTACGGTACGGGGTGAAGGCGTAGCATCGGAATGCTACGATACGGGTGGGGTCTTGATTGCCCGGCAAAAAAAGTTCACCCTCCCAAACTGCTGAATAACAAGCGAATCCGGATCTGATGAAAAGATTCCACACGAAAGTGTCCAAAAATTGGAGAAAGTGTCCACGTATATATGGTAGGGGGAGAGTTTTTCCCGAGCGTTCTTTGAAACAGTGTATAGAGTGTTAGTAAAGTGATGGAGTGGTGGAGGGGTATCTGCTGGCTTGCCCGCAAGAGGGCAATGCAGACGGGGACGTCTACAATCCGGAAAGTGGTGGTGGACTACTAAGTTTACTTCAGCAGTTGCAGCATGGCAAAGAAATGGCAGATAGCTCCGCCCAGAACGAAGAGATGCCAAATGGCATGGTGGTAGGGGAGCTTTTTCATCACGTAAAAGATCACACCCAGGGAGAAACAAGCGCCCCCGATCAGCATCCAGGTGAGGAAAGCGGGATTGGTGGCTTCTTTGACCGGATTGATGGCAATAATCACCATCCAGCCCATCAGAAGATAGATCATGGTGGAGGCATATTTCAGCTTGCCCATGGCAAAGATCTTGAGGTTGATCCCCAGCAGCGCCAAGCCCCAAACCACTCCAAAGAAAGACCAGCCCCAACCTCCGCGCACAGTTCCGATCATCACGGGAGTGTAAGTCCCAGCAATCAATAGAAAAATGGAAGAGTGATCCAGTATTCTGAAGAAACGCTTCACTTTTGGTTGAGGGAAAGCATGGTAGAGCGTGGAAGCCAGGAAGAGCATGATCAGCGTAGCGCCATAGATGCTGAAAGACACCACTTTCCAGACGTCGCTCTGTTTGGCAGCAAAGACCACCAGAATCACCAAGGCAGCGATGGAAAGCCCCACGCCGGTGCCGTGTGAAATACTATTGGCGATCTCTTCGCCCAGGCTTTGTTTCTGGGAAAGGGGAACTCTATCGAGGAAGCTCGGTTTATCTTTTTTGCTCATAAAATCTCCTGTAGGAAGCGGTAATCACATGTTCAAGTTCAGCAGGGACCAAGCCCGCTATAGATTCTCCCTCCCGGATCAGACGCCGGATTTGCGTGGATGAGACGTCGATGGGAGCGGTCTTTAGCACCTGATGTTGGATTTGGGAAAGGACAGCATGCGGAAGTTCAGCTCCGGGTCTTGGGATGATCAGGAAGAAGAGATTGTCCCGCAGCCAGGGATAATTGTGCCACTGCTCCAGGCTGGAGAGGTTATCGCTGCCAATCACAAAGCAGAACTTCTTTTCGGGATGAAGCAGGAAGAGCCGCTGCATCAGATCTGCAGTGTAGCCGCTGCCGGTGGAATCCTCCAGCCAAAGCTCGAAATTCTGATAAGGCTTCAGAGCCAGACGGATGTTCTTGCAGCGTTCTGTGAAAGATAAACGCAGCTCGCTGGGTTTGAAGCGATGCTTATGGTTTGGCATGAAAACTACTTTGGCCACGGGGCTCAGCTCCAGAATTTGGCGCGCCAAGCCCAGATGCCCGTTGTGAATGGGATCAAAGCTGCCACCCAATACTGCGTATGCCCCCTCCAGGGAGGAGAGGCTATTCAAAGCGACGCCTGAGCCTGCGATGTTCCTTGGAGTTTGGATATTTCTCTGCCAGGCGGTTGTAGCTTGCCTGGGCAAGTTCCCGGTTACCCTGATGCAAATGAAGCTTGGCACTGTAGTAAAGGGAGAGCTTATCCACCTGGTTGGTGTTTCCCAGCTCGGTAACTTCGTTGAAATACATCAAGGCGGCGCTGTAATCCCCCATCTTGTAATAGATGTAGCCGTTGCGATAGCGTTTTTCAATCAGCTTGCTTTGGGCCTGGCGGATGTATTCCAGAGCGTCCTGATAGCGTTGATCGTTCGGGTAACGGCGAATAAAGGTGCGAAAAGCATCGATGGCGGAAAGGGTGAGAGCCTGATCGTACTGGGCAGGCAAGGATTCTTCCATATAGGTAAGCCCAGTGAAGTAATAGGCATCCGGGATCCTGCTGTGTTCCGGGAAAGTGCGAATGAATTGTTCCAGCCTCAATCTGGCATCAGCCCAGCGATTCACGGACATATAGCTCTCTGCCAGGCGGATCAGAGCATGGGCGGAAGAAGCTGAGCGGCGCTCAAAAGAGATCTCGTCATAGAGCACTGCCGCGCGGGAGTATTTCCCTGCAGAATAGAGTGAATCTGCCAATTGCAGCTTCTCTTCCGGCGTTATATTGGCTCGGGAGCGGTTCTTGGAACAGGCTGAAAGCATCGCTATCAGCACCAAAAGCAGGATCAGATATTTCTTCATTCGTTTTCCTTCAAAGACTTACTGGGTAGTCCACAGCAGATAAACTATGGAAGCCAGACCCAAACTGGCCACAACCGGTTCAAACCATCTCAGCCGGCTGCCGAGAAGCTCTCCTGTCCGGTCGCTGGAGCGTTGAAAGACCAGGCTGCGGATCATCGTCAATCTGGCCTCCGGCAGGGAGATTTGTTTCACGGTAAAGTTATAGACGGGATGGCGTTCCCTTCTGTAGGAAAGGAAGCCCTTGTGTTCGACGGTTTCCCAGCCTATCTCCATATTCACCTGTACCAGGCTGGCAGAATCCAACCCATAGCTTTCCAGGCGTGAGACCAAGCTGGCTTGGAGGCCTTCCTGCTCCTCCAAAAAGAAAACCGATGAATGGGCATCGGTGTTTTCCCGCAGATCTGCTCCACGCAGAAGTAACTCGCTGCGCAGGGCGGCCTCCAGGCTGCTTGTCCATTCACCGGCTCTAAGCTCCAGAAATAGCGGTTGCCCGATCTCGATCAGCCCGGCAAGTTGAACCGCCAGGCCTTCAATCTCCTGCCGTTGCTGCATCCCCTGAAGGGACACGGCAAGCAGCACGACTGCGAGCAACAGGAATTTCTTCAATTTATTGGGCCCAGCCTCTCAAAAGACGATTGATCAGGGCCATATTGGGATAATCCGGATGTTGGGTCTTGAATTCTTCCATCGCCTGTTTGGCAGCCTGAGGATTGCCTTCGTAGGCTTGAATCATAGCAAGCTTGATCTTGGCATCCAGGGCTTTGGCGGAAGTGGGATAGCGCTCTATCACATCCTGGAAAGTGCGGCTGGCTTTGGGCATATTCCGGCCGGCATAATAGGATTCTCCAATCCAGTAGAGGGCATTGGGCACATAGGCATGGCTGGGATTGGCTGTGATGAAAGCTTCCAAACGAACAATGGCTTCTTCAAAATTGCCGCGGTCGTAATAGGCTTTGGCGTTGTTGTAACTGGTCACAACCCGGTCTGTGCTGCGGCCTCTGCCGGTGCGGGAATTGATGGCTTCGAGGTCGGTGGCAACAACGGTTAATTCGCTGGCAACGCTGGAAACCTGGCTGCGCACCGAGGAGAGCTCACCATCGACTTCAGTGCGGGTGCCGGCAAGGGTCTGACGCATCTGTTCGAGTTTGGCGTTGATTTCTGCCAGTTCAGCTCTGGTCTGGGCATTGCTTTCTTCAACCATGGTGGCTGCCACGGTCCGGTTTTCCTGCAGACCGAGTTCGACGCTGTTCATGGTGGCATTGGTGGTTTCCTGCACCAAGAGCTGAAGGTTGTTTATAGTGGTCTCAAGATCGCCGATCACAGCTATGATCTCGTTTACAGTGTTGTGTTCGTTGGCCAGTCTGCGTTCAAGCTGCTCGATGCGTTGCACTGTATCCAGCACCACGCCTTCCGTTTGAGCGAGGTTGGCATCGTGAGCACTCTGAATCTCGGCCAAGCGGCCGGTTTCGGATTGGATGCCGGTTTCGAGCTGTTCGACCCTCTCCCGGGTGCTATCAATCCGGGTGGTGGATTCCTGGGCAAACTGCTCATACCGGCTGTCTATAGCTTGCAGCCTGGTTTCAGAGGCATTGAGGTTTTGGCGCAGCTCTTCCATACGCTGGTCAAAGCTGATCAGGACGTCATCATTGAAGTCCTGATTGGATTCGTAGGCTTCTTTGAATCTGTTATATTCCTGCATCTGAGCTTCGCTGGCAGCCTGCAGAGTGGCAATATTGGCGCTTAAGTCGCTGAATGATGCCTGCATGCGGGTAACTTGATCCTGCGTGAGAGTGATGGCAGTATCACTGCGTTCAGAGTAATCCGCAAATTCGTTTCTAACCTCAATGATGCCGGTGTTCAGGGAACTGAGGTCTTCCTTCAGAAGGCTCAATTCGCTCTCCATGTAGGCCAGAAGAACGTCCAGACTGTCTTTGCTAAGTTCATAGTCACTTCTGAGATAGCCAAAGTCGTTGGTCATTCTCATCTGTTGATATTCGATCCGGCCGACTCTTTCACGCTCAGCCTGGAACGTACGATTGCTCACACACCCTGCGACCAGAATCATCGCAAAGATAACAACAAGCAGTTTTCTCATATTGTACTCCTTATTGACAGTTAGAAATGTATTAATCCGCTATCAGGAATGCTTTGTACCCCAGATAGGTGGAATAAAGATCTGCCTTGGAACAGAGCTCATAAAGGGAGTGCATCCCCATCAGGCCGGTTCCGCAATCCAATACTTCGGCTCCCAGATTTGCCAGGATGTAGGCAATGGTTCCACCACCGCCTTCATCGACCTTGCCCAGCTCTCCGCTTTGCCAGAAGACTCCGGCAGAATTGAAGATGCGGATCACTTTGGCGATGAATTCGGCATTGGCATCATTGCAGCCACTCTTTCCACCGCTTCCGGTGAATTTGGAGACGCCGATACCGTGGCTGAAGATCACTGCATTCTGGCGTTCATGCACACCGGGATAATTGGGGTCTATGGCAGCAGTGACGTCGCCGGAAAGAATCTGGGAATTCATAAAAGCGGAACGTAAGGCAGCACTGCCGTTATCTTCGCCGTTATGAGCCATCAGCTTGGATACAAAATCCTGGATGAAGATGGAGTGGGCACCGGTGGCACCTTGGCTGCCAACTTCTTCTTTATCGCTAAAATAAACTATCATGGTACGTTTGGGCTTCTTATCTGCGTTATCCAAAAGAGCTTGCATGGCAGTGTAGGCACAGATGCGATCGTCCTGGCCATAACCCACGACCATAGAGGCATCAAAACCGGCATCCCTGCTTTGATAAGCGGGCACCAATTGCAGCTCGGCAGAGAGAAAATCCGCTTCGGTGATGCCGAAACGCTCGTTCAGAAGCTTCACGGCATAGGCCTTGATAGCTTCTTTCTCTTCGGTCTCGGGCTGCATCATGCCACTGAAGACAAGGTTCATCTTGGAGGCATCGATGGCATCCGACAAGTTCTTGGAATATTGCTCCTTACGTGCCAAGTGAGGCAGGAGGTCTGGGATGATGAAGACGGGTTCATCGGCTTTTTCGCCATAGCTGATGTTGATGGTGCTGCCATCGGCTTTAATGACTACGCCATGCAGAGACAGGGGTGTGGAAACCCATTGATACTTCTTGATCCCGCCATAGTAGTGAGTGCGCATGCAGGCTGTGGAACTGCCGGAATCCTCATAGAGGGGATTCTGCTTCAGATCGACTCTGGGGGCATCCACGTGAGCAGCCACCATGTTGAAGCCTTTACTGATGGGTTCTGTTCCCAGCACCGCTATCGCCATGGTCTTGCCGCGGAATACGCTATAGACTTTCTTTTGGTTCTTCTTGGCCGGTAGAGCGGTGAATTTAGCTGCGTGCAGTTTTTCCAGTGAAAAAACCACGGTTTCGCGTTCGGTTTTGCTCTGATCCAGGAAGATCTTGTAGTCTTCCGCAAAATCAAAGGCAGCTTTCTGGTCTGCAGCGGAGGCAGATTTCCAGAAGTTCTTCCGCTCATAGAGCAAGGATTGTTGGACGTCTTTCTTCTTCATTTAATCTCCATATTTATCTTATTTTCAATACTTCTAAAAGTCGTTCGCCCATGGGCGCACTGATGCGGGCAATCTCGCCTACTTTCTTGCCCAGAAGCCCCTGCCCGATGGGAGATACCACCGAAATGGGCATCACAGCCTCTTCTTCCGAAAACTTCAGCTCTTCCACGCCTACAATGTGATAGCAGGTTTCTTCCCCGGTCTGAGTATCCCGGGTGTGGCAATAGGCCCCAAACCGGATGAGATCCTTGGGGATGGTGGTGGTGTCGATAACCTTGAGCTGGGCAGCTCTTCTGCGTAAGTAGTCGATCTCGGAATCGATCGCTCTCTGGCTCTCGCGGGCAGCTTTGTATTCTGCATTTTCAGAGAGATCGCCAAACTCCCGGGCAATAGCCAGGGAAGTGATGACCTTGGGACGTTCATCGTTCATCAGATGAGCAATCCGGCGCTGGATTTTATCCATTCCAACTGCAGTGATAAAGAGGCTTAGATCCATCTTCAGGCTTTTCCCCTCTTGCGGCTGAGCAATCTCTGAGCCGCTGTGGCAGCTTTTTTCACACGGGCATTGCCGCTCTTCGTCCAATCCCCTACGATCCGTTCCAGTTCTGCATCATAATCTTGAATGGAGCCGCAAACCAGTTCCACGATCTGAGGGTCGCGGTTGTTTTCGAACGATCTGGCCACTTCCAGGAAGTATTCAGGATCCAGCTTGCCAACCGTCTTGAAGAGCTGAATATGCTCTGCGGCATTGTCTTCCAGCGGATAATACCACAGGTGTTGATAGTGACCAAAGACTTCCCGCAATTGCTCCGGGACTTTCTTGATCAGCTTGATGGCGGTGTTCATGGCCTGTTTGCGAAGCTCCGGATTGTCGGATTTGGACCAGGCGTAGATCTGGGGCAGATACTTCTCTGGGGATTTCCTCAGAAGAGGAAGCATCACTCTTTCCATAATCATGTTCATTTCAGCGGGATTTGCACTCGCTAAAGCAGCTTCCAGGATGGGTAGATAGACCATGGGGCGCTTGGGGAAAAGCTTGCTGATGATCTGAACGAAAGCCTGCCTGCCGTATTCGCCTTTACGAGCCCAGAGGTGTTTGATAAACGGGGCGTATTGCTCATGATTCTTGCCCATGCATTTGAGCAAGGTCCCGGCAACGTGTATGATAACATCTGGAGGGATTTTCCCATTGACCCTTTCAGGATAAGCAATGAAGATGATCTCAAAATCATAATCCTTCTTGGGCAGCTTATCAATAAAATAATCCTCAGTATCCTTATCCAGCCTCTCTTTCCAGTCAATGGTCAGCATCTATATCTCCTTAATCTTATCTATTCGTTCTCAAGTAGCACGGATAGCTTCTACCCAATACTTGTCAAGCTAAAAATCCAAGCTGGAAAGCCCTTACATTGGGAATGGAAGTGTTATGGAAAGAAGTGCCGAAAAGAGGATGATAGGATGAGAATACGGGATAAAACAGGCAGAACTTCGCCATTATCCCTCGAGAAGTTCTGCCTGGGTTTATACTAGATCAAGCTGAATGATCCTTGAACATAAGACTTTGCTATTCTATCACCTTAAGTTCGACTCGCCGATTCTGTTCTCGGCCAGATTCGGTGTTATTATTGGCTATGGGGCGATCGGGGCCATACCCAACCACGGCTAATCTTATGGGATCGATCCCCTTGGAGCTTAGATAATCTGCCACGCTCTGAGCTCTGTGCTGGGATAAACTAAGGTTGTATGATGCTCTGCCTGTGTTACAGGTATGCCCGGATATTTCCATCCGAATCCCGGGATTACGCAAGAGGGTCAAAGCAATATCGTTCAGAACAGGGTACGATTGAGTTTGAATGACGGCACTATCGTAAGCAAAAAGGATGTTGTTAAATACAAAAACCTTGTCCATCGAGAGAGGCTCCATCACGATTTGCAGATCCCTGTCCCGTTCTCCGGTATTGGGGTTAAGCTCCAAGCTAACAGTCTGATATCCCTCCAAGCCACACTCCACTCGATAACTGCTGCACAGCGGTAGTTCTGTGCGGTACATACCCCTGGAAGGCTTCAGAGCCTGGCGGTAGCGGGTCCCATTGATGCTGTATATGATGTTCAGTTCGGGGCTCAAGTTATTCCCTCCGGGATCGACCACAGTTGCTGAAATAGTAAACTGCACTGCAGAATCCATTCGATCCTGAACGACAAGTCCCGTGAGTGGCGATGTGAGATCCGTATCCCTTTGCCAGACCGGGACACCATTGGCAGATTTGATCCAGTAAGACCGAGGAGCGTAGTCTACCAGCAAGTATTCAGGATATGTGCCCCGAGTCCCGTAACGAACCAAGGTAGCGTTATTGGTTCCGCGCTGATGCACATATCGCTTCTCTCTCTTGGCTCCATTGATGGCGTTACCGAGGTTTTCGGGATAGGACCAAGCATCCCATCCCAAGCTAAGCTTCACAACCTTGAATAAATCCATGTCACCCATTCCGGGATAACCATCCGAGCAGAAGAAAAGAGTCTTGCCATCCCAGTCCAAAAAGGGAGAATCCTCGTTTCCGGCAGTATTAACCGAGCTTCCCATGTTAACCGGGCTTTGCCACTCTCCCTCGGAAAACAGGCTATACCAGATATCAAAACCTCCCTGACCTCCCGGCCTGGAAGAGCTGAAGAAGAGTATTCTGTCCTGGTATACCCAGGGGTCAATATCGTCCCAATCACTGCTCACTGCCCGCATTAGAACTGGTCTCTGCCACAAGCTGTCCATTCTGCTGGTGAAGAGATCTAAATCCCGCCGCCCGCTATCATACTTACCCATAATCCAAGCAAGGCTGCCGTCTTCCGAAAATGAACCGATGGCCTCGTCGGCATTGGAGGCCAGTTCTTCCACCAACACAGGTGTGGACCAGGTATTGTTCAGCGATTCTGAGCGCCAGATATTGTATCCATTGTATGGAGCAGGACGCGCTGAGGATAAATACAGCAGATTGCCGGAGGGATGAAAGCAAAAGTGATCTTCACCGTATTCGCTTAAAATTCCCAAGGGCAGCTCCGCTTTGGTGACCGAACTGAAGATCTTGGCTTGGTTCTCCAGTATTCTCAGCAGCTCTTGGGTTATATTGGAATACTCAGCATCACCGCTCCCGAGGTATTCCCGAAAAAGCTGTATTGCCCTGGAATT
>JAKPXC010000012.1 GCA_029567705.1 Candidatus Cloacimonadota bacterium | reverse complement strand
TTATCCTACGGACTGGTCGTTCGCTTCAGGTTGCTCCCCACCCCACCTCGCGGTGACGCAGTTACCTTCAGCTACAGGGCTTGACGATACCCTGGATCGGACTTGCACCGATCTGATATGCAATGCGCACAGGCGCACGATCGTAAACGTCCTCGTTTACGTGACGCCGAAGGCGGCAGAAGATCCGTGCTCTCCGAACCCGTGCAGACGAGGACGTCTGCAATCCGGAAGCAGCAGGGGAGCTTTAAACATCTTGCGGTTTGGTGTAAACTCTGGATGCGTTTCTGCCAAATCGGAGTTTGGCAGCCCAGATGGGGAAACGACAGGATGTGGCTTCCCCCATAGAAAAAGCCCGGAGAGGATATCTCCGGGCTGTAAGATGTTGATTGTGTAGGGTTAGAAAGTTCCGACCTTGTCTGGAACGATCAGATCCGCATCGGTGGCTTTGACCACTTCCTCGACCGTGAGGCCTTCGGCGATCTCTTTGAGCACCAGACCTGCGGGAGTTTGTTCCATCACCGCCATATCGGTAACGATGAGGCTGACTTTTCCCTTGGCTGTGAGAGGCAGGGTGCATTCCTTCAAGATCTTGGAATTACCATATTTATCCACATGCTCGGTGGCAACGATCACCTTCTTGGCTCCGGTCACCAGATCCATAGCTCCGCCCATTCCGGGAACGAGCTTGCCGGGGATCATCCAATTGGCCAGATTGCCGTGTTGATCCACCTGCAGAGCGCCTAGCACGGTGATATCTATGTGTCCGCCGCGGATAATGCCAAAACTTGTGGCACTATCGAAATAAGCAGCTCCGGGCAGGCAGGTCACAAAACCACCGCCGGCATTGATCAGGTCTGCATCTTCGGCTCCCTGCTCGGGGCAGGGTCCCACGCCCAGCATACCATTTTCGGATTGGAAGAGAACGTGAATACCTTCGGGAATGTGGTTTGCCACTTCGGTGGGCAGGCCGATTCCGAGGTTCACATAGTCGCCGTCGCGGAGTTCACGGGCAATTCTACGGCCGATTAAAATACGCTTATCCATGACTTTCCTCCTTGTGCAAGACCAGGTGAGTTACAAAGATGCCGGGAGTAACGACGTCTTCGGGATCGATCTCGCCAATCTCCACGATCTCATCGACTTCGGCAATGGTGATGGGTGCAGCAGTGGCCATGATGGGGTTGGAATTGCGGCTGGTTTTGGTATAAACCAGGTTACCCATCCTGTCGGCTTTCTTGGCACGGATAATGGCAACATCTCCACCGATGGCCGGTTCCAATAGGTAGTCCTTTCCATCCTGAGTGATGATTTGCTTGTTTTCCTGAACCACGGTTCCCAGGCCGGTAGGAGTCAGAACTCCGCCCAGACCAAAGCCATAGGCTCTCACGCGTTCCATCAGAGTGCCCTGCGGAACCAGTTCGATCTGGATTTCTCCGCTGTTCATCTGGGCCTGGATGGCCTTGTTGGTGCCCAGATGGGAGACCTGAGCGCTTTTTACCTGGTGGTTGACAACCAGTTTTCCAATGCCTCTGTTCTCATAATCGGAGGCGATAACAACAATGTGCAAGTCTTTTGTAGCTTGGGCTACGATAGCGTCGATAAGCTGTTCCGGAGCACCGACTGCGAGGAATCCCCCGATCAGGAGGCGGCAATTGGGCTGGATCAGCTTTGCGGCTTCGGATGCGCTGATAATCTTTGGCATCTTGGCTCCTTTATACTATGTATTCTGTGATTAAATGTCTATCCTTCTCCCCCACTATCACTTCCAGCCACACAGCATCGTCTTTATATTCCTCTGTGAGAATCTTGGCTGTTTCGTGCAGTTTAGCCACCAGAGCCGTTTTATCGTAAGGGATGCGGAGCGAGAGCTGCTCGGTGTGATGGATCACAGTCTCGGCTTGTTTGAGCAGTTCTTCCAGGTTTTCTCCTTTGAGCGCGGAGATAAAGATGGCTTCCGGGAAACGGCGTGAGAGGAAGGCCTTGCGGATTGAATCCAGCTCATCAGCCTTGTTCAGCACCAGAATCTGAGGGATCTGATCCGCCCCTATCTGAGCCAGAACTTCCTGCACCTGCTCCACATAGTAATCCAGCCGGTCATCGTTGCAATCCACCACGTGCAGCAGCAGGTCGGCATTTTCCACTTCCATCAGAGTAGCTTTGAAGGATGCCACCAAGTGGTGAGGCAGGCGGGAGATGAAGCCCACAGTATCGGATATCACTATGGGCAAGCCGGTGGAGAGCTTGAGCTGGCGGGAAGTGCTGTCCAGAGTGGCAAAAAGCTTGTCCTGCACCAGGACTCCGGCATTGGTGAGAGCATTGAACAAGGTGGATTTACCGGCATTGGTGTAGCCCACGATGCAGATCTTGCTGGCATTGTCCCTCTGTTTGCGCTGAGTGTATTTATGCTGCACTATCTGCGCGATGGCTTCCTTCACGGAGCGTATCTGGGTGCGGATGAGGCGTTTATCGATCTCTATCTGTTTCTCTCCCATGCCGCGGGAAGCGCTGCCTCCGGCACTGCGGGAAGAACCTCTTTCCTTATCGAAGTGACCCCAGAGCTTTCTGAGGCGCGGAAGCTGATATTCCAGCTCCGCCAGACGAATCTGCAGCTTGGCTTCTTTGGTTTTGGCATGTTCATGAAAGATGGAGAGGATCACCTCGGTGCGGTCGATCACACGGATGCCGAAATCGCGGTCTATATTACGTGCCTGGATGGGATTGAGCTCCTCATTGACCACCATCAGATCCGCTCCGGCCTGCAGCATCTTGTGGGCTATCTCTTCCAGGAAGCCTTTGCCAAAGAAGCTGCCACGCTCCGGATTGGCACGTTTCTGAGTGTAATGCCCCAAGCTTTGGATACCGGCAGTATCCAGAAGCCGATCCATCTCATCGAGGCTGGATTGCGTCTCGCGCTCGGTTTCGCCCTGACGGATCAGATGGGCTACAAAAGCCGTCTCTTCGCGGTCCCGCTCAACCGTCCAGAGCTCGTCTTCCAGCCCCAGCTCAGATTCATCCAGAAAATCCAGATAGTCTGTATCCTTCATATCCTATCTCCTACTTGATGATGGCAAATTGCCCGCGGCGGCTGTCTCCATTCATCTCAATCACGTAGTAATAAATACCGCTGGAGACCTTGAGACCGCTGTTGTTGATTAAGTTCCAGCGCCAGGTGATATTGTTTGATTCCGAGCTGAAAGGCCCGATTGAGCTGCTGTATACCAAAGAGCCAGCACTGTCGAAGATGCTGATCCGGCCTCTGTGTCCATCCGGGAAATTCACAAAGCTGAGCCAATGCTGCTGGACATCGTAGACGGGATTTGGGAAGAGCTTGACCCGGGATAGATTGCGGATCTCCTCCAGGGAGATTCTGGCAGTATTGTAACGGGGTGAAAGCGCATTTCCGGCAAGATCACGAAGGCCGCAAATCTCGATATAATATGATTGATTGGAATAACGCAAGGGGTTTTGCAGACTAAGCGTGATGCTGTTCTGACCCAGGCTGGCAGAGACGATTCTATTGGTGGAATCGGTGAGGGGAACCGTGAGGCTGTAGTTTTCCAGACTGGAAACGCCGGTCGTATCCAGAGCTTCGCTAAAGAGCACGGTGAAGCTCTTTCTATCTTCTGAGGAAGTAGCACTCAGCACTCTAGGAGCTTCGGTATCCGGAACGAATTCGAAGGTGAATTCCGTTTGTTCCGGCTGAGTACCGGTTTTTCCACGCACATTGTGAAAGCTGATGGTATAGGGGCTGGATTCATGGTTCAAATTGGTGCTGAAATGCAATTGCATGCCGTGCTGATTCAGGATTTGGTTCACTGAAGTGGGCATGCCAATACCCTTGTCAACACTGTAGTAGGAAGGATTTACGGCATCATTGGCCATAGCCTGGTCGAAGACGAGGCGAATCTCGTTGTTACCCACCATGGTTATGCTCAAGAGGCTGGGTTTTCTATAAGGCGTGGCATAGATCCAGGGGCTGGGCATGCTTTCCGGGGGGCTGAAGCTGTTATCCACAGCGGTTACTGTGAAGCCATAGGTCTGGCTCTCGGAGAGTCCATGCATCAGGAAACCGGTGCCGTCCGTGGTGGCAACCAACTCGGTGGAGCCATCGGGATGCTTCATGTAAACATTGTAGGCAGGAGCTCCGCTATCCAGCCAGGAGATGCGCACGCTTTCTTCATCATTGGGTTCAACAGAGCTGAGATAGGGGCAAGCAGGGCCGGTGAAGACGCTTTCTCTGCTCCATTCTGCCGCACGGGTAGTATCTGCAGAGGCTTTGTAGTTTGTGAGAAAATGCAGGTTGTTCTGATTATCGGTATAGGTGCCGATCCTAAAAGTCTGAAAGCTATCGCCATAGAACTCCGGTTGCCACTCGCCTTCAGCATACTTCATTATGTAAAGATTGGGTGAAAGGGCCAGGATCACTTCGTCTTTGCCATCCTCGTCAAGATCAATGCTGTGGATGGCGTTTTGGGATTGGACGTTGTTGAACATGATGGAGCCCATGGATTCATAATGGTTGTTTGAAGTGGAGCGGAAGGATTCAAAGTACCAGAAATTCATATCCGGATTCAGGATGCTTGTGTAGTTTCCCCCCACGATGAACTCCCGGTTGCCATCACCATCATAATCCCCGCTACTGAGCTGATAGGTGTTTGCCACGGGCATGCGGTGAGTCCAGCAAAGCTGTTCTGTATTGGCATTTATGACTTCATAGATCAGAACGTCCCCATCGGTATCTGCACAAAGGATATCCGGAAGGGCATCCCGATCCAGGTTGTCCACGACTATGGTCGGGGCAAAAGTATTGCGCAGCGAGGTCTGAGTGGTGTTGCGGAGTTTATTTCTGGGAACGATATCACCATTATTGTTGCGTATATAGGTCTGGATCACGTTTTCCGTGGTGAGGTTCTTTACCAGCAGGATACCGGTGTTTCCGGATGTGAAGTTGCCAAAGGTTCCGCCTGAGACCGATGAATCCTGCCAGGCTATGGTATTGGGATAGATCTGCGTGTCTGTGCGTTTGCGCAGAAAGACTCTATCGCTCTTGTGGCAAAGCAATTCCATGCTTTCATTATCGGTTGTTCCCAGAGCCAGGGGCTGGAAGTTATCATTAAAATCATAGACCGCCAGATGTCCTGAAGAGCGGGGTTCATAGGCTCTCACACGGCCGTAACCCGTGGATGGAAGGTCCATGGCCACATATTCCTGGTAGTTATTGGCATTGAAGTCGTAGGAGCCTGTGAGGGGCACTCTGCCGGGTCCTATGTCTGTTTTGGTATAACCATAGGCATTGACAGCCCGGTATTGAATGTTTTTAAAGTGGGTAACCACGGGGCCGAAGTAGCTCAGGCCACTCTGGTTACTGGCTTGAATCTGTAAAGAAATGAGACCGGGGGGTATTGAAGCAGGTAAGGCCCAGATCTGAATGCTGTCCTGCACCGCTGAGTAGCTGTAATGCAAGGACCCATCCGAGGCGGTGATGATCAGACTGCTGCGAACCGGCTCGTTGAACTTCGCCGAAACGTAATGCTTCAGGTTCTGGGCGTCGTAACGTTCGAAGCTCTGCAAAGTGCCGGAAACAAGGTATGGACTGCTGCTGTCGTATATCACTGTGCGATAATAGTTATAGCTAGCTCCCTGCTGATCCCGGAATTGGATACGGATCAGGTATTTACCCTCAGGGAGATAATCCGGAATGTTAAACTGCGCCACCTGTCCTTCGGTAACCTGATTGTAGTAGAAATAGGGCTGGCTTGTGTCGTCGTGAACGTTTCTCCAATCACTCTCCGAGGGCGTGGCTTTGGAGGAACGCATCACGGAGTAACGCAGGAAGTTCTCTGACTGCACGGTTCCCACAATCTGGAAACCAGAGCTCACGCCTTGCATCTCCAGAGGATAGGTGAGGTTTATCACCGGAGGATTGGTGTTTTCCAGAAGCTTCCGGACGTTTAATAGGCCATGACCATAGCGGATGTCAAAGCCGGGATCGCCCAAGTCGTCCGTGGAATTGAGCACGCGGGAACGAACTTCCTCCGGGCTGAGATCAGGCCGGATAGATTTAAGCAGGGCTATAGCACCTGTTACATAGGGGGAAGACATCGAGGTACCGCTCTGTTCCAGATATTGCTCTCCGGCTGTGGTTTTATAGGTGCTGAGCACCAGTTCTCCCGGAGCCACGACATCCAGATCCACTCCATAACTGGAGAAGGAGGAAAGCACTCTGGCACGGCTAATCGAGGCTACGGAGATCACCGTGGAAAGCTTGGCAGGATATGATAGATTGGGGCCGTAAGTATTTCCTGAAGATGCCACCAGGGTGGTTCCACGGTTGTATGCGTATTCACAGGCATCGGCAATAATGGGAGAGTAACTGGTGTCTCCCCAGCTCATATTTGCCACACTGGCACCCATATCTGATGCATAGATAATGGCAGCAGCAGCATCATCATCCTGAAGATAACCCTCGCCGCCAGTCACCCGGAATCCTGCCCGGATCGGCAAAATCCGCACGTTCCAAGCCACTCCGCAGACGCCCACGCCGTTGTTCCCTACAGCACCAACTATCCCCGCCACGTGAGTGCCGTGAAAATTCTCGTCCGTGGGGTCATTATCCGGGTTTAGAAAGTCTCCCAAAGCTGTGGCAGTAAGCTCCGGAGCATCACAGAAATCCCAGCCGTGCCAGTCATCTATATAGCCATTGTTGTCGTCATCCACTCCATTATCGGGAATCTCGGCTTCGTTTATGAAGATATTGGCCGCCAGATCGGGATGGTCTGTCAGGATACCTGAATCAATGACACCCACAATCACTACGTCGCTGCCAGTGGTGAAGTTCCAAGCCTGAGGAAGAGATACAATCGGGTGCTGCAATCTGGAATAGAGGGGATCGTTGGGCTCCACGTGGAACTGCCTGAGGTAGTTCGGCTGAATGTATTCTATCCCCTCAAAGGCATATCTTCCTTCCTGCAGGGCAGGCCAATCCGGCTCGTTGGTTAAATCAACCATGTAATACTGTGAACCCGGCATACCTTTCACTCTGCGCAGGTTACTGGCTCCCAATCCTGAGAGATATGTATCAAAGGCGGAAATGCCGATCTTACCATCCTCGATGCTGCGGGGATGCGAGGTCTTGAAGATTAACTGCCCCGGCGTAATGTTTGAGGCAGATAAAGCACAAACAAGTAAGGTTATAGATAGACAGAGCACAAAGTGTTTTGTTTGCATCCTCTTTCCTTAATCTAGAAATGGTAGCTCAGGCCCAGAGCATGGATGGAATTCAAGTCTCCAACCGAATCCGCCCAGCCATAATCCACTCCAAAGCGTTGAACCCGGAAGCCCAAACCGGCACTGAAAGCTTCACCGCTGTAGTTAATTCTGTAGCCGGCCCTGAGAATCAGGCTGTCCCAGAGATTCATCTCGGCATGCAAGGTTCCTTTGAAGGGCTCGTCCAGGGCTTTGCTGAGTGATCCGCCCACCACAACTCTGTAGTTGTCGAAGCTGATGCCACGGTTAAGATCCAGCTCTGCAATGATGGGCAGGTCGATGGCTTCTTCATTCATCTTGGAGCTTACACCCAGATTACGCACAGCCAGAGAGACTTTGGTATCCTGAAGCGGAGGTAGCCAAGTGTAGCCCAGATCTCCACTGACCCCAACGCTGGAGGCACTGGCAAGCTTCTCATACACAAAACCGCCATTAACGCCAATGTATTGGCTGGGACTGAGGCGCAGGGAGTAATTCAGCGTCAGACCCATATCCAGAGGATTGTAACTGCCGATGATGTTCCCGGCTTCGTCTCGCTTCTCTATCTCGCCATAGCTCAGATGCCTCAGCAACATGCCAAAGTGAGTCCTGCGGGTTGAATAGGAATAACAGACATTGGTGAAATCCGTATCGGCCAGCCATTTGCTGTGAGAAACACCCAAGCTTCTCTGACGCTCCACCGTGTTTATGGCAGGTTGCAGAGCAAAGGCTGCAGGATTACTGATTGCGTCCCCGGCACGTCCTGCCAAGGCCAATGAGGCTGGGCTCACAGGTATGTGCAAGAACTTAAAGCCATATTCTCCTGCATTGTCCTGTATCTGAGCAAAGAGAGTGCCACTAAACAAGAGTGCGAGTCCCAAGGTTAAAATGCTTCTATATCTCATTGTTATCTCCATTATTTCTCGATTGCAAATCTCAAGCGGCGGGATTCGCTGCCTGTGCTGATCACGGCTATATACACTCCCGAACTCCAGGAAGCAGCGGGAATGTCAAAGATATCTCTATTACGCAGATAAGCCTTTGCCAAAGCTCTGCGGGAATAGACCAAAGTTCCGCCAATATCGTAGATCCGGAGATCAAGAAGGGCGTCCTGATTGGTCATAACATTCAAGTGTATCACCGGTTCATTGATGGAACGGAGCGGATTGGGGAAGATATACAGCTCCCCGGGAACAAAGATACTGGAGGTCTGGTATTGATTTGTAAGGGTCTTGGGGCTGGGAACCGCAGTTCTGCTCAAGCTGCCCAGTTCACTGCACCAGATGCTGTCCAGTGCAGCAGGATTGAAGCCGGGTAAGGCCTTGCGGTAGACTTTGCCGTTATCGGAGGCTACCCAGGCATAACTGGTATCTGTGCCCATCTTCCCCAGAATGGGCATGTTACGGCTGGAGCTGGACATTGAGACAGGAAAGCCCCGTTTCATCCTGAAGCCATTATCCCAGGCTGCCAGACGGTTGAGAGAGAAGGTTCCGATAATATCCAAAGCACCGTCATCATCAATGTCCACCACCATTGAACTGCCACTGAAATCCTGAGTGCCGGGACCAGAGAGCCTGGCTTGGCCAAGAACGGCTCCAGCATAATCTATCACGATCACTCCATTGCTGTGTGTCAGGATCAGATCAAGACTGCCATTCTTATCCAGATCGGCTATGCTGAGCGGACTGGTGCAAACTTCATCATGGATAAAGCTGAATTCTGCTACCAGGGGAGTGGTGATCACAGTTCCTTCTGCAGGAAGTTCGAAAGAATAAAGAGATTTCCTGGCCTGCACGATCACCTTGTAACCCGGTTCCACAGGATCAAGCTTGGCTGCCAGAAGCGCTACCAGGCTGGAATCCGCAGGAATGGGAAGACTATAGATATCACTGCTGCCTCTATTCAGATTAATCCTGTGCAGCTTGTAGCCTGTAACCTCATCACGGCTCAAAGCCAGCAGCATGCCATCTGCATAGCAGGGATTCAGGATAAGGCGCTGATCCAGTTCTGTAACAAGCTGCATGGCATTATTGCTTTTATCCACCAGGCTAATCTCGGTCTGCTCCTGACCCACAGGGCTCAAACAGACCACCAGTTCATCTCCGGTATCCACAGGTTGAGTTGCCCATTCGTATCCCACGCGGTTGAAGATCAGGCTGATCCCCTCCTGATCCAACTTCCTGAAACGTGCCAGATTCTGCCTCTGAATCGGCAGATAGATACCTGTTCCATCGGAGAGGAAGTTATAGGCCAGACTGTCGGCATTGATGGGGAAGCCAATCTGCAACACATCATCCTGCCAGAGATAGAGGCTACCGCTGGGCATTACATAAGCCAGTTCCTGTTCGTAATCCTGGTTCAAATCCACCAGGGCAGCATTGAAAGGATTGATTCCCTCATAGAGGGCATCCAGCTTCCAATCCACATTCACCGAGAAGCTCATGGTATTGCCATTGGGTGAGACATCAAAGATCTCCAAAGGCACACCACCATAATAACTCTCGGCAGTGGGAAGTGAGAGCAGCCCATTAAGCAGAGAGTTGCCGAAATATGCGTTATTCTCCTGGCGGAAAGCGTCATTCGGCCCACCGTACATGTAATAATCGAAGGTTACTGTGTCCAGGTTCTGGAATCCATCGGCTTCTTCCAGGTCTACTCCCTTATGCAGGGCATCGCCGTTGGCACGGTTACGCTCAAAATCCGGGCTAAAGTTCTCTTCTATAATATTCTCATCAATATGCCAGATCAGCAGGCCGGAGCCATCGTAGACAGTGGTTTCTCCGGGTAAAAGAGGGCCTCCCAGGCCGGGCAGCATAAAGTCCCACTCACTGCCTTTGTAACGGTTTTCCATGAAGTTAAACGCTGGACGCTGAGGCGCATCCTCATAATAGTCCTGTTCTCCCTCGGGAAGCAACCGGAAGCTGTAGCTGGGTTGGCCGTTATAGGGATCCAGGCTGCCGTCCGGATTCTGTTGCCGGTTCTCTATCAGAAAGTACTCTTTATCCGAGATCGGAACCTTGTAGATCGTGGGATGCTGAGGTTCCTGATTCAAGAAGTGGTCTATCTTCAAGCCTACACTACTTTCTGTAATGGTCTCCACAGATTCCCAGCCCATATAATACCTGTTCCAGGCCGAAGGAAGTGCCGGAACGTATCCATTGGCGTTCCAAACCCCGGTACCCATCAGGCACCAATTCCCCACTCCCTGGCTTACGCCGTTGGAAGACACATTATCAAAGAGGGTCGGCAAACCCAGAAGATGCCCAAACTGATGTGCCATCACACCATAGAAACTAAAGATATAGCTGGAAGCATTGGGATCCGGGGGCAGTGGGAAGTAATCGTGAAACTCCCATTCAGGAAGCAGCACGATATTCTTCAGAAAGATGCCATCGTTGGTTGGAATACCCTGAAAGTCGTCATTCTCCGGATCCAGATCGTTCTGCAGGTCTTTACGGGTAACAAAGGTAGACCAAATTGCGTCTTTCCTGATTTCTTCCTCACTAATATCAGTCTCCTGGCCTGCTCCGGAGTGGAAGACAATGATGCCGCCATACTGCGAAAAGTCTATCACGGGATCGGCCTGAGCAGCCAGCTCCACCAACATTTCCGAGCCCTTCAGATCGATCGACCCATCCTCACCATCTGCTCCGTAATATGCGGCAGTATTACTCATGGTGAAGACTTCCGGCCAAAGCGTCCAATCCAAAACGTAATTCCCCCGGGAAGCATCGGCGTAGAAATCGGCCAGATGCAGCATCCAACGCTCGAAAAAGGCTGTATCGTGCGCCAAGCTATCCGGATATTGAGGTACGCTGATAAAGGGCTGATTGGAAAAAGCCACTCTAAGCACCAAGATGTTATTCGGCACCTCTCGAGGACTCTGAGAAGGAGCCCGGAAAACCTGTTCCGGCTGATTGGCCTCAAAGCCGGCAGGAACCCCTTTATACAGGGGATGAGGAGGCGCGAAGCCATACACCGCAACAACTGCGGATAAGATTACCAGCACAAGACTTAGGGCTGTATATTTACTTAGAGACATCAGGATATAACCCCCTGGCAGAAATATGTGGCATTCTTCCAAAGAAGAACCCGGTAAAACATAAAAAAACTCATAACAATAGCAAGTTCTGCCTAGTGGCACAGCATAGCAAGAGGCAGATTCAGTCAATAAAAAAAACGCTCCCCCCATGCGGAAGGAGCAATATTCTTGGGATTAGGCGAGGTTCTTCAGATTCAGACGGTCTTGCCTGCCATGATATCTGCTTCGTTGCATTTGCAGATTTCCTGGAACTGGGGCACCGGAACCCATCCGCCACTGGACTTCTTGTTTGTGATCAGCTTGATACGCTTGATCTCAGTCTTGCAGACTTCGCATATGATCTTGCCTTCATTGGTCCTGTCATGTGCAGTCTTGGCTTGAAAGCTTTTAACTTTTCCCATTTTATCCTCTTATTGGCTATTTATTCGCTCTTTCAACATACTGGCTGGTACGCGTGTCGATCTTGACCTTTTCCCCGGCTTCGATGAAGAAGGGAACCATCAGGCGCAGACCGGTCTCCGTGTAAGCCACCTTGCCACTGCCGGAAGCAGTGTTTCCTTTGACATTGGGCTCGCATTCAGCGATGGTTTGAACCACCGAAGTCGGTAATTCGATTCCGAGAATTTCACCGTCCGGTGCAGCCAGGACCATCACTTCCATATTTTCCATTATGAGCTTTTCGTTATCTCCGATCTTGGCAGCATCAACCGTGATCTGCTCATAAGTCTCACTATCCATAAATATATAAAAATCTCCATCTCTGTAGAGATATTCCTTTTTAGTACGCTCCACCCGAACTGTGGTGAGCACATCACTGTCTCTGAAGGTGTTTTCTATCACTCTGCCGGTGCGCACGCTTTTCATCTTGGTACGGACGAATGCGCTGCCCTTACCGGGCTTGACATGGAGGAAATCCACCACTTCGTAGAGATCGTCCTTGAATTCAATTATCATTCCATTACGGATATCAGCCATTGCTGCCATAAGCATTCCTTTAGATTATTGTTCTAGAGTGACCCATCTTTTTCAAGCCGTGCATTTTGACAAGTGTTTTCTTGGAGAGAGGATAAGTAAACGTGATTAATAGGGGCTTTCGACGAGTACTGCGGGTTGTCCGGCTCATCCGAGGCCACAGGACGAGACAGAGCTGCGATGGATTTGAGTCTTTTTTTCCATACTTAACAAGCTCCAAACCCATCCTAAACCTTCGAAAGAACTTGACAAGTTATGATTATTGTTTATCCTGTTAATTGACGTATGCGATGGAATTCGCCCAAGGATTCGTACCCCGCACCAGTGGGGTACGGCCTCAGACAAAAGCTCCGGAGAAGAATTCCAGGCTGCCGAAACCTGATCTTTACTAAAGCTATACATAGAAACAAGGAGATAATTATGAAAACAAGGTTATTCATTGTTGTACTGCTCCTACTGGCTGCAAGCTCGGCTTTTGCCGCTTACACCAGCCCCGATTGGAGTTATGGTTTTGACCTGGGTCTTTCCCGGGGAGACAACCAAGGCAGCGCAGAGAACATTGGGCCGCAGGCCAGAGGCTATCTGCAATTTGACGTCTTCCCCATGTTTATGACCCGCTTTGGCTTGGGTTATAGCAGATTGCATGCTTCCCAGAAGTATACAAACAACGCCGTATCAAGCGATCTCAGGCTCTATTTCCGTCCCTACCGCACCGAGAAATTTTCCCCCTTTATCTATGCAGGATATGGTGCCGCAGTTGACCTCACGGGACGCGCCCTGGAAACTGCTCCCATCTATCCTTTTGGTATCGGCTTCCAGACGAACCTGAAGCCCGGCATGCTGATGGAAGTGGCTTTGGGCTACAATCTGGCCAATTCAGATAAACTTGATTACATTGCCCGTGGCAACGATGATGAAAACTTTTTCTCCGGAAAGAAACAGGATGGCTTCTACGGCCTCACAGTCGGTCTGCAATTCTCCGATATTGGCACAACGCCTCAACCCAGGCCGGTTCAGCCCGCTCCGGTTGTTACCACTCCTCCTGTGACCCAACGCCCCGTCACTCCCCCCGTGGCTCCTCCCACCCGTCAGGAACCACCTGTGATCCAGCAGGATCCCAGAGCCATTGATACAGACAGAGACGGCTTGCCGGATGTGGACGAGATAAACAATCACAACACCAGTTCCACCAATCCTGATTCCGATGGTGATGGCCTGAACGACGGTGCTGAAGTACGTACTTATCGCACCAATCCTTTGATCGTTGATACCGATGGTGATGGCCTTAACGATGGCGCAGAAGTCAATACCCACCGCACCAATCCCGTGGTAGCAGATACCGATGGTGACGGCCTTAGCGATGGCGCAGAAGTCAATACCCACCGCACCAATCCTTTGGTAGCAGATACCGATGGTGATGGCTTAAACGATGGTGCCGAGGTCAATACCCACCGCACCAATCCTTTGGTAGCAGATACCGATGGTGATGGCTTGAACGATGGTGCAGAAGTCAATACCCACCGCACCAACCCGCTGGTGAAAGATACCGATGGCGGAAGCAAGGAAGATGGTGCCGAAGTGGCCAGTAACAATGATCCTCTGGATCCCAGAGACGACGTGCTGGATATGAGACAGGGTGCCACCTTCTCTCTGGAAGGCATCCTCTTTGCCACCGGTTCTGCCGATATCCTACCTGCCTCCACAGAGATTCTGGAACAGGCCTACACTGCTTTGGCTGCCAATCCGACTGTGAAAGTGCTGATCATCGGCCACACCGATAACGTTGGCAGCGCTGCCAGCAACATGACACTTTCTCAAAGACGCGCCGCCTCTGTGCGTCAATGGCTGATCACCCGCGGCATCAGTGCCGACCGCTTGAGTGCTGAAGGCCGTGGACTCACTCAGCCCCGCGCCACAAACGACACTCCTGAGGGACGTCAACTCAATCGTAGAATAGAATTCCAAATCGTGGAATAAAAACCCTATCCTTAGACCCTTGGGGAAGAAAGCCTGCTTTCTTCCCCTCTTTTATATCACCGGTTTTGAGCTCTCCAATCCTTTACGGAACAGAATATGCTTCAGTACGGAAAGTAGAAGAAAAACATAGAGTTTTGAATAACAGACCAAAGCCCATGAGAACCGGCATAAAGGAGTGTTTGTACCCATTGATACCCAGTGTTCTCGTGCCGTCATTGCGGAAGCATGGAAGGTAAACCCACAACTTGCATTGCCATATGTGCAACTGTCTAAATTTTGCAAAGGATAGAATATGAAAGCCCTTAGCTCGGCCGTACTGCTGCTCACTTTTTGTGTATCTATGATGGCTATCACCATCGAGACCACTCACTTCGGCTATCAACCCGGAAAGATCCGCCATTATCGCCAGGGAGCTTGGAATCAGAACTCCACAGACCTCACCAACGGAAGCGGAAAGAGCTGGAACTTCAGCCTGCCCTCCCCCGGTTATGTTCATGAAACCTATTCAGCAGCCAATAATGTTCCCGGCTTCCCCAATGCCAATATCTGCATCGCTTACGATCAGCTCATCAATGGCTATGGCAACAGTGGTTATATGTATTACCAGGACAACGGTTCTGATCTCCTTCAGATAGGCTACACTGGCTCTCCCAACCTGGTGTGGAGCCCACCTCTGCCGATGGGATTGCCTCACTATCTGGGGAAAACCTGGCAGGGAACTCACTCCTGGACCTATGGAAGCTACACTGTAAGTGGAGAAGTGATATCCGAAGGCACACTTACCACTCCTCTGGGCAGCTTCGAGGCCGTCTGCGTACGTTATCACTACAGCACAAGCGTCATTAGCTACGATTGTTACCAATGGGAGACCCGTCCATACGGTCTTACGGCCTATAGCAACACCCTCAATGGCGGAATGCTCTACGTTCTGGAAACCGCAGATCCGGTGAGCAACTACACTGATAGCCAATCCACTCCTATCCCAGAGCTCAGTCTATACCCCAACCCCGCCCGGAATAAAGCAACCCTGGAGCTGGAGCTTCTGGAAGACAGCCCACTTTGTCTCAAGCTGTTTAATCTGAGAGGGCAAGTGGTGCAAAGCTGGAACTATCCCTCACTCCGAGCCGGAGAGCAAAGCCTGGAGCTGGAACTGAACCGCTCCGTTCTGGCTCCCGGGCTGTACTACCTGAAAGCAGCAGATTCCAGAGACAGCTTTAGTAAACGCCTGATTCTGTACTAAAGGAATCGTTTTGATTCCTGCCAGCTTGCCAATAAGCTGCGGAGTCTTCGCCGTGTCTTGCAGGACTCTTCCCGAGCAAAGTGTTCGGGAAGAGTCGGCCAAGACACGGCGAAGAGTCGGCGAGAAATCAGGAGCCAGGGAGCGATGGAGCATAGCCAAAGAATTCCTTGACATATAATGTCTTTCTTGAAAGTATGCAGCTAGGGTGCTTTGTTTGGAAGCTACCCGGGGAGTGACGATGAAGAAGATGGTCATAGTTCAATTGTTTCTAATTCTTGCGCTCAGGATTTTGGCTCTGAGCTGTTACGATGTGCAATATACCACCAATCCCAACGGGACTTCTCCCTATACGAATCAGTCTGTCACCGTGGAGGCCATCGTCGTGGCAGAATGCTTCTACACGGGAACCAGTTCAAATAATTACGGCTATATGCTTGGTGATGCGGAAGGCGGTCCCTGGAGCGGTTTGTTTATCTTTGATAACGTTCATCACCCACAACGAGGTGATCTGGTTCAGGTAACAGGATTCATTCAAGAATACTACAACTGGACTGAGATGACCTCGCTCACAAGCTATGCTGTTCTCAGTCATAATAATCCCCTTCCTCCTTTTACAGCAATTACCACAGGTCAATTGAACGACCAGGGAGAGCAATGGGAGAACGTGCTGGTGAGTGTGCAGAATGTTGAGGTTACCAGCCTAACCAATAATTATGGCGAGTTCAGCGTGAATGATGGCTCCGGAGTCGCTAGTATCAACGATCAATGCTTTCCCCGTCCGGGTTATACCTGGCCTGGACTCAGTCTGGGGCAGATATATCACCAAATTCGGGGTGTGGTGGCCGAAAGCTTCTCCATGTATACGATTAACCCCAGAGATACATTTGATGTAATGCAGGTTCCGATAACTTGTGACCTTGGACTCAACGAAGTACAGGTCGATTTCTGGCAAGATATGGGAGAGCCGATATCTGTGACGGGAACGGTTCATAACAACACCGATCTGGCTAGCGAAAGATTTGATTTGGTATATATCTGTAACGAGGTTGAGGTAGGCCGGCAAAGCTATCCGGGACTAGCTGCAGATCAAAGCCTGAATCTATCATTCTCGTTCAATCCGGTAGAACCGGGCTATAAGAATTTATGGGTGGAACTCGAGATTGAGGGCGATCAGGTGCCGGGGAACAATCGCTTTCTGCGTTATCTGATAGTTCGGCCAGATTCTGCGGAGAGCCAAGATATCGGAGCTGGAGACAGTCTGCTCCGAATCCCTTGGGATTTCTTTTGGAAGTACAGTCTCTATGAAGCGATCTATTATCCTGCGGAGATAGGCTCCTCGGGAATCATCAACGGCGTGAGCTTTTTCAATCAGTTTGAGACTCCCTATGTAAATCTAAGTCTTCAGCTTTGGATTGGTGAGACGAATCTGCCCGATCTCGCATCCAGATGGGTGTCCGCAACAGAGCTGCAACCCGCCTTTAATGACTACATTGAGTTTCCCGTTGGTGCAAACGAGATCTATGTGCCATTCTCCCTACCGTATAATTATGGAGGTGGCAATCTTGTTATAATGGCCTATCAGGAGCATAGTTGGTATGAGCTCGGGAACGATAAGTTTCAAGCGCAGATCATGGATGGAGCCCGGGCCCGGAAACGCTTTACCGATGCTTATGAACCTGATCCCAATAATCCCCCTGCCGGGATTGAACCCAATGGCGAAGTGCCCCGGATTCGTCTCTATTTTGAGCCTGGTTCAGCGGGTGAAGATCCTGTTCAAACTCCTGTTCCGGTTCTGACCAACTACCCCAATCCCATCCGGGACAGAGCTTTATTTAAGACGGAACTGCCCGGTGCCAGCCTGGAGATCTTTAATCTGCGCGGTCAGAGAGTGGCATGTATGAATTTGGAAAATGGTGAGGCTGCCTGGGAAGCCCGGGATGAGGCGGGACGTCGATTGGCTGCCGGAATCTATCTGGCCAGGCTGAAATCCGGTAGAGCCAGTCACATATCCAAGCTGATTCTTCTGGGGGAGTGATACAGGAGCTTGGCAGCCTTTAACAGATATTCGTCCTCATCAAATGCCGCACAGAGTTGTATTGAATAGGGAAGACCCTGCGGATTCTCTCCATCCGGTATGGTAAGGGTAGGCAGACCGGCATGAGTGAAGGGTAAGCTCATCAGCGGCGAACCTGTCGATTCTAAGCCCAAGGGAGCTGTGCTTGTGGCTCCGGGACTGAGGATCAGATCCGCCTCCTGAGCTCGCATGACATTATGAATATGCTTTCGGAGTTCCGGGATTTGGGCTTTCGAAGCTTCCAGTTCCGCTACAGATACCTGCCGTCCGAGCTCAATTAGTTCCACCGAAGCGGGAGAGTAGAGGCCGGAGAACTCCCGGAAGATCTCTCTGTGATTATTGGCAAACTCAGCAGCGATCAGGCGTTTATGCCGGTCATTGAGTTCTTGAATGGGGCCAAAGATATCGCTTTCAACTACTTCGACAGATCTGATTCTTTCTATTGAGTGGTGGAAATGCTCAAGACAAGCACTATCAGCCTGTGCCAGAAAAGTTCCGGTGGGTATCAATATCCGGCGTATGGGTTTTTGCTCCCGGGGAGTCCAGTGATCAACAGCATACTGAGCCATAAAGGCAAGATCATCCAGGTTAGAGGCAAAATATCCTGCCTGATCCACACTTTGGGCAAAGGGGAAGACTCCCTCCAGGGGCAATCGGCCAAAGGAAGGCTTGAAGCCAAAGACTCCACAGTAGGAAGCAGGACGGCTGATTGAAGCAATGGTCTGAGTTCCCAGAGCCACGGGGCAAAGACTCAGGGCAACTGCGGCTGCCGATCCGCTGGATGAACCGCCCGGGCTGTAATCCGGGTTGATGGGATTGCGGGTTGGACCAGGACTGAAATAGGCAAATTCCGTGCTCACGGTTTTGCCCAGCACCAGGCAGCCGGCCTGTTTGAGGGTGTGTACCATAGAGGCCTCAGTTCCGGCAAAGACTTCGGCGGGAAGCCTTGAGCCTGCCCGGGTGGGCAGACCGTCCACCCGAAAGAGGTCTTTCACCCCAATCAGTACGCCAAAGAGAGGCGGTCTGGAAGCCGGTTTCGGATATCGTCGGAGCAGAGCTTCGGCTTCCTGCAGAAGGCGTCTTTCGCGCTCCGGCTCAGGAAGGAAACTGTGGATTCCGGCGTCTCTCACGGCCAGGTTATGCAAAGCTTCCTGCAGGTACTCATGCAGAGGCAAATAACCGCTTCGAAGGGCTGCAGCGAGCTCGGAAAGTAAGAGTTGATGGTGCGTGATCAGATCACTCCTTCTTCAGCAAGTTTGTGGATTTCTTCATCAGTCAGCCCCAGGAGCCCTGAGAAGATATCGTGGTTATGTTCCCCAATCTCGGGGATGCCTTCGCGCTTACTTTGTTCCGGAATGGTGCTCATTTTGATGGGGTTTCCGGCAATCTTGATCGTTCCGGCAAGTTTATCCTGCACTTCCACGATCATATTGCGGGCCAGAACCTGCGGATCCTGCATCACAGCCTGAACGTTGTTTATGGGAGCGCAGGGGACGCCGGCTGCAGCCAGAAGTACCAGCCATTCCTGGCTGCTGCGAGTGCTGAAGATGGGTTCAAGGATGCTATTGAGTTCCTCGATGTGTTTGGTTCGTAGCCGGTTTGTAGTGAAGCGTTCATCGGAGATTAGTTCTTCCCGGTTTAAGGCCTTACAGAAAGTGCTCCAGAGATTATCATTCCCCACAGCAATCACAAAGTAGTGATCGCTGGCTTTGTAAGCCTGAAATGGGGAGATCGTGGGGTGACGGCTTCCGATGGGGGTGGGAGAACATCCCTCTTCCTGGTAGCGCACCAGGGCATTTTCCAAAATGGCCACCTGGCTGTCCAGCATCGCTACATCAATCTTCTGTCCCAGCCCGGTAATGGTGCGATGATACAGGGCAGCGTTGATTCCGATGGCAGTGAATAGGGATGCGGTGATATCTCCCAGAGACAATCCCACCCGGGTGGGTGCCAGGTTTTCCCAGCCGGTGATGCTTATGATCCCTCCCCGAGCCTGTGCCAGGATGTCATAAGCCGGTTTTTGGCTATCAGGTCCGCTGTGCCCGAAGCCCGAAGAAGCAGCATAGATCAGGCGGGGATTGATCTCTTTGAGTTTATCATAGTCCAGGCCGAGCTTTTCCATGGTGCCCGGACGGTAGTTTTCCACCAGGATGTCGCAGTGCTTTACCAGTTCTTTCAGCAGGTTTTTGCCTTTCTCAGTCTTGAGGTTCAGGGATACGCTCTTTTTAGCACGGTTGATGCTGAGAAAATACAGAGACCGGTTGTTCAGGAAAGGACCAAAGGTGCGAGAATCATCTCCAACACCGGGGATCTCCACTTTGATAACTTCAGCGCCCAGATCACTTAAGATCATGGTGCAAAAAGGGCCTGCCAGCACGCGAGTGAGGTCGAGTATGCGGATTCCGGAGAGCGGTAGATTCATGTGGCCATCCTTTGTTTGAGGGTCGTTACCTTGAGTAGTTGCTGCTGGAGAGTTCGTCATCTCTCTTCTTTAGCCTTGTTGATGAAGCTCATTGCCACTTTTTCGGCGGTGATCGGCATGGATTTAATCCGGATCTTCAGAGCATCTTCCACAGCATTGGCGATCATCGGGGCAGCCGGAAGCATGGTGTGTTCACCGATTCCACGGGCACCAAAGGGACCATCGGGCTGGGGAACTTCCACGATGATGGGGATGATCTCTCCCGGAGTATCCAGAGCAGTAGGGATCTTATAATCTGTAAAATTGGGATTCAGGAGCTTGCCTTTGGCATCGTAGCGCATATCTTCATAGAGCACTGTAGCGAGGCCCTGCAGCAAGCCGCCGGTGATCTGACCTTCCACCAGCTCGGGATTCAGGGCTTTACCGGCATCTATCGCCATGGCCACTTTCAGCACCCGCATCTTGCCGGTTTCGGGATCAATCTCCAAATCCAGAGCTGCGGCTCCCACGGTGTAGTGAACGTTCGGATGTCCGCCCTGGCTGGTCTCCGGATCACCATTGGTGGAGGAAAATTCCGGCATAAACATCCCGCGGGCATTGATCGGGCCTCCCTTGAAGGTGCCGTCTGCAGTCATGATTCCATCCACCACAAAGTCTTTCAGTGGCAGCATAAAGCGAGCATCTGTATGGCATTTTACCGCTTCATCTTCCAGATAAAGCTCATCGATGGGATAGTGATAAACGCGATGGATGAGCTGCATTATCTGCTCCCGGGCATCATAAGCGGCCTTTTTTACGGCGTTTCCGCAGCTCCAGGTGATGTGGGAAGCCACGGTCTGCCATTCATAGGGATTGCGGTCTGTATCAGGGCTTTCCACCCGGATTTTGGAGGGAGGAACGCTGAGAATCTCTGCGGTTATCTGCGCCATCACGGTCTGATAGCCCTGGCCAATATCCATGCCGGAGATCAGCAGGTTGATGCTGGCATCTTCATTGAACTTCAGGAAAGCAGATGAGGAGGCATTGGGGGGCATGGCAGGAGCTTTCCAGAACAGCGAGAAACCTCGTCCCAGAACCTTACTGGGATCCTTTGAGATCAGGGGCTGTCCCCAGTTGATTGCTTTGGCAACCTTATCGATACACTCATGCAAACCGTTGGGATTCATCTTTGCGCCATAAGCGGTGAGATCTCCCGTCTTTATGGCATTAATGCGCCGGAACTCCACTTCATCCATCTTAAGCTGCTTGGCAGCCCGGGTGATGTGGGATTCCAATCCAAAAAGCATTTCGGAATAACCAAAGCCCCGGTAAGCGCCTCCCGGAGGCAGATTTGTGTAAACGCAGACCGAATCTATCGAGACATTGGGGATATTGTAGGGTCCAATTGCCGAAAGCCCGATGGCATTGACGACATTGGCACCATATTCCACGTAGGCCCCGGCATCCCAGTAAATCTTATGATCCAGGGCAGTGATCTTGCCGTCTCTATCCACTGCCATCTTGATCTTGGCTACCACTCCCAAGCGCTGATAGGTATTGATGAATTCCTGTTCGCGACTATAACGCAGCTTCACTGTGTAACCTTTGAGCTTGGTTGCCAGAGCTGCCGGGATGATCTCCATCGTAACACCCGCCTTGCCTCCAAAGCCGCCACCCACATGCGGTGTAATGACGCGTACGTCCTTGTGGGATTTCCCCAGAGCTTCTGCAAAGAGGTGGCGCTGGGTGTGCGGAGATTGAGATGAACTCCATACGGTCAACCTGCCGGAATGATCCAGTTTGGCGGCTGCAATGTGAGTCTCCAGAGCGCAATGGGCATATCTGGGAACAGTGTAGGTATCTTCCAAAACCAGCTCAGCCTCGGCAAAGGCTTTCTCAAGGTTGCCTTTACGGGTCTTACGCCAGTGGGCGATATTGGTGCCGGCTTTGGGAAAGAACCAAGGTACATGCGGATATTCTCCCAAATCCGGATGCAGAATCACGGCATCATCCTTGAGAGCTTCCATCTGGTCCAGAACTGCAGGTAAGGGCTCATACTCCACTTTCACCAAGGCAGCGCCTTGCTTGGCAGCCTGAGGACTGCGGGCTATCACTGCCGCAATCTGCTCTCCCACGAAGCGCACCTTATCCTGGGCAAAGACATAGCGGTCCTTCATATATAAGCCGAACTTGTAAGGAAAATCTTTGCCGGTGAATATCTTGTAAACGCCGGGAACTTGTTCTGCGGTACTGGTGTCTATACTGATAATCTTGGCATGAGCTTCAGTGCTGGAAACCAGTTCTGCATAAAGCAGGTTGGGACCAAAATCGATGTCGTCGGCATAGATTGCTGCTCCGCTGATCTTTTCCAGAGCATCTATCCGAGTGACTGACTTGCCTATGTATTTGTAATCCTTCATTGTTCCCCCTTGCTGAGGGCCATTATGGCATCGAAGATAGGTGTGTACCCTGTGCATCGGCAGAGATGGCCGGCAATGCTCTCCTTGATCTCTTCCAGGCTGGGATGAGGGTTATTTTCCAAGAGCTCGGTAACAGCCAGGATGATACCCGGGGCACAGTATCCGCATTGGAAGGAGTTGTATTGGATAAAGGCTTCCTGAAGCTTGCTGAGCTTATCCTGGGAAATGCCTTCGACGGTGATGATATCGTGCTTATCAGCCTCGATAGCCAGGATCAGGCAACTCCGCACGGGTTTTCCATCCAGCAGTACCGTACAAGCACCGCAATCACCACGTTCACAGCCGCATTTGGGGCTTTTCACTCCCAGTTTGTCTCTCAGTACATCCAAGAGGATTTCGTTGGGTTCTACCATCACCTGTCTGATCTCGAAGTTCAGATTGAAGCTTATCTCTTTCATGCGAAACCTCCCAATAAAGCTCTGGGATTCGCCGTTTTGCTCTCCAGTCTGTCCATGGCGGCTTTTAGGCCACGTCTCAGCATTACCTTGCTGACGTGGATGCGGTATTCCCGGGTGGAACGGATGTCTGTGATCGGTTGGATGGCAGATTCCATCATCCCAATAGCTTCCTGAATCAAAGTCTCGTCCATGCTTTTGCCCTTTAGCAAGTTTTCAATGGCAGTTACTCTTTGGGGCGTGGGAGCCAGGGCACAGTGGGCGATCCGGTATTGCTGATCTCTTGAAATCCAGATAGCCCAGCCTGCCTGAGCCAAATCTTCGCCGTTGTAGCGTCCCAGCTTGAGGTATATCCCGGATGAATCGGCAGGGGGAAGGGGAATCAGAATCTGAGTGAGCAGTTCGGCTTCCTTCAGAGCGGTCTTACGTGGGGCTTTGAACCACTCGGAAATCGGGATATCACGATATCCTTCCTCTCCGTAGCAACGCAACAGCGCTTCATAACATAAGAGCGGGGGAGCGGAATCCAGAGAAGGCACTGCTGAAACGAGGTTGCCCGCCAGGCTGGCACGGTTGCGGATTCCGGAGGAGGCCACTGTGGCAGCCGCATCCCAAAGCATGGGCAACTGCTGTTTTATCAAGCTGCTTTCAAGTATCTGGCTGAAGCTTACCAAGGCACCTATACTTATATATCCGGCTTCCTGCTTAATTCCCTTGAGCTCTTCGATCTCTTTGATATCGATCAGAATCGAAGGAGAACACATCCCTTCCTTGATATTAACGATCAGATCCGTGCCTCCGGCCAGAATCTTTGCTTTAGAACGGTGGATCTTCAGCAGTTCCAGAGCTTCAGCCAGTGAGGCTGGTCTGGCATAATCAAACTCATGAGCCAAGGCCAAATCTCCTCCTTTGAGGAAAGCTTAGTTAAGGTTCAAAGGCAATAATCCTGCACATGGAGGATTCCAGCTCTATGCCCCGCAGGGGAAAGAGCCCTATCCAGACTCGTTTATTGGAGAGCTTGGCAATGTCTCCGCCCAGGTTTTCAGCGTGAACCAGCTTCTTGGGGAATAGCTTCAGATGCATCACCTGATAGTATTCTTCGGGAGGATACATCTCGTCCCAGGCCTTGCCATACTTCTCTTTGAGCTGCTTTTCTGCAGCGATGAAGTCCTTGGGATGCCAGGTGCGGATAATGGTATTCATGGGATGATCCGCCGAGCCGCAATCCACTCCGATCCATTTGATCTCCATCTCAAGAGCCCATTTATGGAAGCTGGGATCGGGTCCAGGATGCTTCACAAAGTATCTGAGCTCGTCGGATTCCGGTTGATCCCAGGCATATTTGTGATAGCCGGTATTGATGATCAGGATGTCTCCCTTCTTGATCTCGGCTTTTTGCATCAGCATTTCCGGGCTGTAGAGATCATAATCTCCCACACTGTCGGATATATCCACCACCACTCCGGGGCCTACCCATTCATCCATTGGCACTTCGCCTATGGTTCTGCCGCTGGCGTGGAAATGGATTTCACCATCTATATGGGTTCCCACGTGGTTGCTGGTGGTGATGATCTGGCCATTTGCCCCTTGTCCCATGTGAGCACCTGCGATCCTTTTAAAATACTGTATACCCAGGGGCATGTAGCTCGGCCAGGGGGGAGTGTGAATACTGAGCCTTTGAGTAAGGTCATACATCTTAAGCGACTTCATAAAGTCAAAGAAGCTACTGGTGTCCATTTAGTTCTCCTTATTTGGATTTGAGGCTTTGAGCCAAAGCCTCATAGGCCTTGATGAATGGTTCGATGGGAGCATTTACTACTCCGGCTCCCACCTGTCCCACTCCGGGATCCTTATGCGCCACTCCTGTGTCTATGATCGGGCAGAGCTTGTTTTCCACCACTTTGATCACATCTATCCCCAGGGGAGTGCCTCGAAAGTCCAGAGCCGGGATTTGGTAGTTCTGGCTCTCTCCCGCGCATATATCGTACATTGATAAAGTATATTCTAATGCATCGGCGGCAGTTCCCCCAACAAATTGTACGATAGCCGGAGCTGCCGCGATGGCAAATCCACCCCATCCTGCTGTTTCGGTGATAGCGCTGTCTCCAATATCAGGATTGGCATCCTCTTTGCTATAGCCGGGAAAATACAGAGCATCCGGAACAAGGGCAGGCCCGGTGAACCACTTATCTCCCAGACCACTGAGTTGTATCCCAAAATCCGTGCCGTTACGGCTCATAGCCACCGCCAAAGAAGAATTCGGCACATTACGGGCAGCGTCCAACACAGCTTTCCCGGCCGGCATCGAAAGATTGAGGAAGAAGTGGTCGTTACCATTGATAAAGCTGAGAACCTTGGTGGTGTCTTCCTCTTTGGTCATGGTGCGCAGAAGCGCTGGAGCCAGTTGCCGGATCAACAGCGATGTGCCTGCCCGGTTTCGGTTGTGAACTTCATCGCCCATGTGCAGCGCTTGAGCGATAAGGCTCTTCAGATCAATCCCGCCCAAATCCTCAATAGCTCGGTTCAATACCGGGTACATCACTTCTTCCATCCAGCGCAAGCGCTCGATCACTTCAGAACTGAAAGCACCATAGCGCAGCACCTTGCCCAGCCCTTCATTCTGCGTGGAATAACAGTAGTTGCCAAAGCTCTCATTCTTGATGATGAATACCGGCATTCTGGGGCTGATAATGCCGGCCATCGGGCCAATTGCACAATGCTCATGACAGGGAGCATATTCGATCTCACCACCGGATGCCAGCTTTTCGGCAGCCTCGGGACTATCCGCCCTGCCTTCATAGATCAAAGCGCCAATGATCGCGCCCCGCATGGGTCCGCACATTCTTTGCCAGGTGATAGGAGGACCGGCATGCAGGATAAGGTTCTGATGCATACCGGGTATCAGCTCCCCTGCGATCCCCATGCCCACCAATACAGGCTTCCCGGCTTGAATGATGTCTAAGGCTTTCTGATTGGCCTGCTCGATCACGGATAGGGAAGATCTGATACTTGCCACAAGTTCTGACGGTATATCAAAAGGCGGCTCCCAAGCCAGGTGCAGGGCTTCGTGCCCCGCCAGCACGATGTTTTGGGCAAAACTCTCCAGACCCAGATTCAGTACTTTGAGTTTTCCGCTATTCAAATTAAGCTTGGTCACTGCATCCTCCTCTTCTGTTGCAGGCAGCGCATGGCAAAATCCGCCGCTGCAAAATGCGACCTGAATACCACCACACCCGCTTCCCGCAGGCGATCTGCCTGAAGCTTTGCATTCTGAGGATCTGCCTCTGTACCCAGGACATGGAAGATTACCAGGATCTCTTTACCAATGCGGGAAAGCACTGGAATCAGCTCTGAGGCAGGATCAGGATTAGAGCCGTATCCCAACACAATGTCCATCAGAACCAGAGCAACATCATCGCGCAGGCCAAGCTGCTCCAGGAACTTGATTCGGAGACTGTAATCGATCATGGGATGAGCCCGGCCTACCGTAAACTCGTCCGACCCCAGATCTATCATACAATCCTGCCTAACGGCAAAAACATCTCCAGCTTTATACTCCGGGTACAAGGGAACATTGCTGAGGGGATACTCATCGAAATACTGATGATAGAGGTTTTGTGCTTCATAGCACAGTGTGCCCCCGCTATAGAGCCCGATCAGGTGTTTACGAGGCTCGGGGAGTTCGGTCAAGGCAGGATACTCCTCCCCCACACTCTTGGTGATGCCCAGAGCGGCACAAGCCCGTATTGCGCAAGCATCCAGGCTTGTAGTGTATTCCATGTTGTGCAGATACGGGTGATCCACTGCCTGCAGAAAGCAAACGACAACAGGTTTATCTGCAGAGGCTATCTGCTTCCACAGACGCTGTTGGATATTGGGATCGGGTGTCTTCCCGATCAGAACTACTACCTTGGTCTGTTCATCATGGATCAGATAATCCAGACAGGCCGAGAGCATGATGCCCCCGATCTCAGCTTTGCCATCCCGCCCTCCGGTGCCAAAGGCCTGAGAGATTCCACCACCCAGGTTGGCTATCCCCACACTCACTTCCTGTAGGCCTGTTCCGGAAGCGGATACTATGCCGATTGATCCTCTGGGAACCGCATTGGCAAAGCCCAGGGGACACCCATTGATGATGGCCGTACCACAATCCGGCCCCATCACCAGCAAGCCTTTGGAGAGGGCTTTTTGCTTGAGGCGCAGTTCGTCTTCGAGGCTCACGTTATCCGAAAAGATCATCACATGCAGTCCCTTATCCAGAGCCAGATCTGCTTCTCGGGCGGCGTATTTTCCGGCTACGGAGATAAGGCACAGATTTGCTTCAGGCATAACTCTTATGGCAGAATTTATGTTGCGGACAGGTGCTTTGGAACTCTGAGCCATGGTTGAAGGTGCAGTCAACAAAGCTTCTGCTTTCCGGAGAGCAGCCTGGGCAGCTTCTTCGGTTTCAGCCTTGACCACAATGGCGATATCAGTTTCTTTGGCAGCGGCAATAGCCGCAACCATCATATCAGTCGCCGTCAGAATCTCCCGGTTCTCACGGGTTGCCAGTATCGCCACTGCATCAATAACCCCATCCTGCTCCCGCAGTTCTTTGGAAATCAACATAAGTTTCACAGAGTCCAGATATCTACCCTGGACGATTTGAGTCTTCACAATCATATAATCTCCCAAGCGGCAAAAAAACCGCTCAATGTATCGTAACCGCTGCTGGCGCCATGCTTGAGTATCTTACACAGCGCCTCCCGCGGGTTTTGCATCTCAATTACCAAACTCATCAGAAAATCTGCCCAATCCTGATCCGGCTTCAAATGCCTTGACTGTATCATAAAGGTATTGACCAGATAGTTCTCAGAAAGGGATGCATAGAATAACAGGTCCAGCACACCAGACAAGTCCTTTTGTTCCACCTTCTGTATAAAAGATAATCCCAAGATGTATCCTGCCAAGAAATCATCCCCCCCGGGAGTGAAGCCAAAGCCTTTAGCTTTGAAGCATTTGACCGCCATTTTGTAGTTTGCTTGTCTAAGATAATCTCTCCCTGCACGAAAGTCGGCACTCAATGCCCCAGCGAAGCCGGAGTCCTGCCCAAAATGAATCAGAGCATAAACGCTATGGGCAGGAGAGCTGTCCCGGAAGATATCAAAACACTGCTTCAGACGTCTGCTGATTTCTCGAATACCCAGCTCTGTTCTAAAACACGGCACTTCATACCGCTGGGCTTCTGCCATCGAGCAGGGTTGACCGTTGATCTCCAATTGACCCTCGGTAAAGTGCATTGTCCTCACAGAGTCAAGATTCGGGCTATCCAGGATTATTCTGTAGTAACCGGGGCATAAAGCATTACTGCAAACAGATATCACCTGTTTATTCCGGATGAAATTGATTGCCTTGCAGTGAGAGCTAAAGATCAGCTCTTCAGTTCCATATTGGACACCTTCTCCTATACTGAGCACTTTCAACATCTGCAAAAAGCCTCTTCCATATTATCCTGAATATATTCCGTTTGATTCCGTACATCGCACCAGGTTCAGGATGGCCCCAAGCGGTTCCGGGATCGGATTAAGCCTATTCGCAAGATACATTCATTCCACCTTCTTATCATAATCATAGCTTATGCAAAATCAGTTACTTGTCAAGACCGAAGATTGTTCTTGACGTACTTCAGTGTTTGATTAGATGATTGCGCAGCTCAAATGGGAGAACACTTGCCTGTCAAGCAAGTGAACTGCGTTTAAAGTCCGTCAACACCTGTCATGTTTGAAGAGGCGGTCAGAGTGCAGCCTTGTTCAAATCAAAGGAGTATAGTTTGCTAGACGAGTATAATTGGTCAGATACGATTTTGTTTTGCTACCTGGTTTTAGCTACATTAATAGGAGTGGTATATGGGAACTATATCATCGCCAAATTGATAACCCGGTTTGCCCTTCCCCTACGTCTCAGGGAGAATAAAAGACTCCTGATCATAATCAAAACAGTCATTACTTTGGTTCTCACCTTGCTTATACTGATGTTGATAGGCAATTCGCATTTACTCGTTATCTGATCTTATGAGGGTGTGAGATGTACACCGGAGGCCGTTAGCCGAGTAGTTGGCTTGTACAAGCTCCCCTCTAAAACCGGATTACTTTTCTCAAAAGCTTGTGCCTGCCATTATCGAACCGGATAAGGTAGATACCCGCTGAGACATCTCTGCCATTATCATCTTTGCCATCCCAGGTGAAGCTGTGCTGTCCCTGAGCTCTAAAGCCATCGCTCAATTCCCGCACCAATTGCCCCCTGAGGTTGTAGAGGCTTAGTTTCACCCGTTCTACCCGGGGCAGAGAAACGGCCAGTGTGGTTTCTGCCCTGAAGGGATTGGGATAGATGGTTAACCCGGGCTGGGGAACCGCCGCTACCACATCTTCTGTCATGTCCACTGCGCTCAGTTCATGGATATTCAAACCATACCAACCATTTGCGGTATATAGGGTATTGCCATTTATGCACATATTCTCAGTGCTTAAGTTCCAGGCATAAATATGGAGTAAAACCGGAGACTGGGGGATACTAATGTCGTAGATGCTGATCTCATTCCAGTTATAATCTGAGACATAAAGCCTGTTACCTTGCACGGTACAGGTATAAATATAGCTGGTAGCATGCGGCAATATACTTTCCAGCAGCACGGGGATCTGTGGATTGGAGACATCTATGATCTGCAGACCTGCACTACCGTCTGCCACATAGGCTGTCGTGTTTATAACAGCAACCGAGCTAGCGTTGCCGGGAGTATTATAAGAGCCAAGCAGCACGGGGCTCTGGGGATTGGTAACATCAATAATCTGTAGCCCTGTTGATTCGTCTGCCACATAGGCTGTCGTGCCCACCACGGTAACCGATTTAGCATTGTCGGGAGTATTATAAGAGCTAAGCAGCACGGGGTTCTGGGGATTGGTAACATCGATGATCTGCAGACCTGACCAACCGTCTGCCACATAGGCTGTCGTACCCACTACGAAAACCGAGCGGGCACGGCCGGGAGTATCATAGGAGCCCAGCAGCACAGGGTTCTGGGGATTGGTAACATCGATGATCTGCAGACCTAAACTATAGTCTGCCACATAGGCTGTCGTACCCACAACGGAAACCGACGAAGCTTCACCGGGAGTATTATAAGAGCCAAGCAGCACGGGGTTCTGGGGATTTGAGACATCGATGATCTGCAGACCGCCATCCCAGTCTGCCACATAGGCTGTCATGTTTATAACAGTAACCGAGTAAGCATGTCCGGGAGTATCATAATCACCTAACTTGTGATACACTGCCCCGAGCGATAAAATAAGGCTGAAGGCGACCACGAAGAACAACATCTTTTTCATGAGATCACTC
>JAKPXC010000009.1 GCA_029567705.1 Candidatus Cloacimonadota bacterium | reverse complement strand
GCCGTGGTGGGTGAACCCGGCCTGAAATATGTCTGGATCCTGAGCCGCAGCCCTCTGATCTCTCCTGAACTCTTTGAACAGCTAAAAACAAGGCTGGTCTCACAGGGTTATGACCTATCCAAGCTGGTGGAAACCCATCCGCCCAGGTAGCAACTGTGCCTATTGCTCCGATAGCCATTAATCTGGTATTAACAATCCTGCGAAGTGGAGGTCTATCGGTTGGAGTTCATGGCGGCATTGGGTTAGAGACGTCTCGTCTCCAAAGAGGCCGGAGGTCTCTGTTGCAGGCAGCTCCGCTGCCTCTGTCGACCGGGAGGTCGACAGCCCTACGTGCTCACGCAGCTCTGTTAATACTAAAGCTTTATCCATTAACCGGGAGAGGTTTCTGCCAAATCGGAGTTTGGCAGCCCAAGAACGAAGCGGCTCTCGTCACTCGTTTCTGGTTACTTGTCACCAAAGTAAAAGCCGGAAGGAGCAATTCCTTCCGGCTGATTTCAACTGGTAAAACCAGTATTAGTGATGTTTGTGGGTAGCTTCTTTGACCACTTTACCGGTATTCACCGAGCGTTCAAAGTAGTGGGTATGGAGCAGTTTGTGAGCCAGAGGGCTGTTGGGCTCGCCCAGGAAGCGTTCGTAAATACGCTTGACTTCCGGGTTATGATGGCTCTTGCGATAGGTGAGCTTGCGGTCTTCTTCATAGAGACCTTCGCCACGACGGGCACGCATTGCCATGTTATTGCCATAAGGCTGTCCACCGCCACCAACGCAACCACCGGGGCAAGCCATCACTTCGATGAAGTGCCAGGGGGATTCGCCTGTGGTGTTCAAACCTTCACGGATAGCATCCATCAGCACACGGGCATTGGAAAGACCGTGGGCCACGGCTACTTTCAGATCGCCAAAACCGGGGATCGGTATAGTAGCTTCCTTGGTTCCTTTCAGGCCACGAACGGCTGTGACGTCGATGGCTTCCAGCTCTTCGCCTGTTACCAGGGTGTAAGCGGAGCGGATGGCAGCTTCCATCACACCACCGGTGGCACCAAAGATGGTACCTGCACCAGTGTAGAAGCTCATGCCTTCATCGGCATCCTCTTCTTTGATGGACTTGAAATCGATACCAGCTTCCTTGATCATACGGATAAACTCACGGGTGGTGAGCACATAATCAGTATCCTGATAACCGCTGTCGCGCAATTCAGGACGGCGGGCTTCGAACTTCTTGGCGGTGCAAGGCATCACTGCAACGGAGACTATCTTGGCAGGATCTATTCCCTGTTCTTGGGCATAATAGGTCTTGGAGAGCACGCCAAACATACTCATAGGGGATTTGGCGGTCGAGACGCAATCTGCCAGATCGGGATAATAGGTTTCCATGAATTTGATCCAACCGGGTGAGCAGGATGTGATGGTGGGACGTTTTTCTCCGGCTTTGAGTTTATTCACCACTTCCGTGCCTTCTTCCATGATTGTGAGGTCAGCGGTGAAATTGGTATCCATAATGGCGTCAAAACCGATCTTACGAAGAGCGGCATACATCTTCTTGGCAGTTACTGTTCCCAGTTCCATGCCAAATTCTTCAGCCAGGGACACACGGATGGCAGGAGCTTCCTGCACCACAACGTGCTTTTCGGGATCCAGAATTGCTTCCCAGACTTCGTCGATCTCGCTTCTTTCACGCAGGGCACCGGTGGGGCAATAGACGGTGCATTGACCGCAATTGACGCAGGGGCTGGAAGCCATGCCGTTTGAGAAGGCGGTGTCGATGTGGGCATCGATACCACGATCGCTGAAGGTAAGAGCATAGACGGTCTGTACTTCATTACAGACGGTCACGCAGCGTCCGCAGGCTATGCATTTGTTGACGTCGCGGATGATGGAAGGGCTGGAGAGATCAACAGGTTTCTTCTCAAGAATATTGGGAAGGGCTTCGGGATCCACACCCAGGTTGTTTGCCAGGCTCTGCAACTCGCATTTGTTGTTTGCGGCACAGGTGGGGCACACAACTTCATGGTTGGAAAGAATCATCTCCACCAAGGTCTTGCGATAGGCACGCAGTTTCTTGGAATTGGTGATGATCTTCATGCCTTCTGCCACAGGTGTGCAGCAGGCACGTTTGGGAGTGGGACTGCCGGCCAGTTCAACCACGCAGACACCGCAATTGGCTGTGGGCGGGAGGTCCGGATGGTAGCACAAACGTGGGATGTTGATCCCATACTGATCAGCGGCTTCGATGATGGTCATCGTCTCGGGAACTTCCAGATGGTGTCCATCAATCCAAACATTGACTGTTTTAGCCATAGTTCAAATCCTCTTTGTATCTTTATTTATTCGTAATTTCGATGAATTCATCTTTGAAATTCTCGATTGCGCTGCGGATGGCCATAATCGGGGATTGTCCGAGGGCGCAGAACGAGGTGTTCAGCATAGTTTCTGCAATGCTTTGCATCAGTTCAACGTCTTCCCAGCTTCCTTTACCGCTTTTGATCTTGGTGATCAGCTTGTAAAGCTGTTGGGAACCGTTTCGGCAGGGGGCGCATTTGCCGCAGGATTCATGACGGAAGAAACGCAGGATGCTCCAGAGCATATCGACTATGCTCTGATGCTCGTTCATCACCAGGATGGCTCCGCTGCCAAGTACGGCAGCATATTGATTGAGGCTGGCAAAATCCATCTTCACATCTAGAAGACGATCGGGAAGGATCATACCTGCAGCTCCACCAACCAGCGCAGCTTTGAACTTGAAGCCTTTCTTCATGCCACCGGCGTATTCGTTGATAATGGTACGCAAAGTGGTGCCCATATCAATTTCGCAGAGACCGGGGTGAGCAACGTCACCCAGAATGGTGTAAACCTTGGTTCCAGAACATTCAGGGGTGCCATGCTGTTTGTAAGCTTCAGCGCCATTTTTGATGATCCAGGGAACGTTGGCCAGGGTTTCAACGTTGTTCACGACTGTGGGGCATTGCCAGAGGCCTTTAACTCCCGGGAAGGGTGGTTTCCAGCGGGGATTACCGCGGTTGCCTTCGAGGGATTCGATGAGAGCAGTTTCTTCACCGCAGACATAAGCTCCGGCACCGATCTTGAGGTCTATCTCGAGATCAAAGCCGCTTTCGAAGATGTTCTTGCCCAGGATGCCATATTCTGTGGCTTGCTTGATGGCATGGCGCAAGCGTTCGATACAGAGCTTGTATTCACCGCGTATGTAGATCCAGGCTTTGGTGGCTCCGATGGCTCGGGCACAGATCATGATGCCTTCCAAGAGCTGATGCGGGTCACCTTCCATGATCAAACGGTCTTTGAATGTGCCGGGCTCGCCTTCGTCGGCATTAACGACCACATACTTCTGCTCTGCCTGGAGAGGAGCTGTGAAGCTCCACTTCAAACCGGTGGGAAATCCTGCACCGCCACGGCCACGCAATCCCGAGGCTTTCATCTCGTTCACGATGTCTGTGGGTTGCATCTGGGTGAGGGCTTTTTCCCAGGCTTCGTATCCACCGGCACCGATGTATTCATCAATGCTTTCGGGATCGATAATACCGGAATTGCGCAGAACAATGCGGCTTTCATAGTTGAACTTGGGGCTGAACTTTAAGCCGGATTCCAGGGTAAGACGGGTAACCGGTCTGCCTTTGAGGAAATGCTCGCTAACCAGCTCCTGAACATCTTCAAGTTTGACATCAGTGTAATTGATGTTTTCAGGATAGACGGTAAGGCAGATGCCTTTACCGAAGAAGCCCAAGGGACCGGTTTCCAGAACGTTGATCTCTTCCGTGAGATCAGCTTTGGCCAGCTCATTGCGGAAGGCTTTGACAAAGTCTTCCACTCCGGCTTGGATAGCCATTTCGCTGATACCGATGAGGACGTGATTACGATAGAACTTCATTATCTCTTCCTCCTGATTTTCTCAAGGATTTCCTCAACCTTCTCTTCTGTGAGATCACCATAGACATCGTCGTTGATCATCATCACAGGGGCGTTTCCGCATACACCCAGGCAAGCACAGAGCTCGAGGGTAAAATCTCCATCCTTGCTAGTACCGCCGACTTCCACGCCCAGCTCTATTTTGAGCTTGCGGAGGATGTTGTCGCTGCCTTTGATATAACAGGGTGGTGATTCGCAGAGGCGGATGATGTTGCGACCACGGGGTTTCGTGCTGTACATGGAGTAAAAAGTCAGCACGCCATAGATGTGGTTCGCGGTTATATTAAGGTACTCCGCCACGGCCTGCACGGCATCTTCAGAGATGTAGTGCTGCGGGTGAGTATCCTGAATCTCGTGCAGAATGTAGATCAGGTTGTCTTTGCTTGGAGCGTATTTACTGCAGATTTCTTTGTACATAAGTACTCCTTAATCTTCGGCTTCGAGACGTTTCTTTTCTGCTTCTTTATGGGCGATTACTTCAGGATGCATGCCGGGGATACGTTCAACGGCTTTCACGGGGCATACTTCCTGGCAATTGCCACACTTAATGCAATCCAACTGGTGGATGGTATATTTTTCTTCGCGGGAACCGGTTATGCAGTTCACGGGACATTTGCGGGCACAGAGTGAGCAGCCGATGCATTTGTTCTTGTCGATACTAAAGTGCATCAAAGGCAGACAGACTTTGGTGGCGCAGGCTTTATCGCGAATGTGGGCTTCGTATTCATTGCGGAAGTAACGGATGGTGCTGAGAACAGGATTTGGAGCAGTCTGTCCCAGACCACAGAGCGAGAGCTTGCCGATTGATTCACCGAGTCTGATCAGTTCCTCAATATCGCCTTCGCGGCCGTTACCATCGGTGATACGAACCAGGATCTCGTACATTTGCTTGAGACCAATCCGGCAGGGAGAGCACTTCCCACAGGATTCTTCCACGCAGAAATCCATGAAGAACTTGGCCACATTGACCATGCACTTTTGGTCGTTCATCACGATCACACCACCGGAACCCATCATGGCACCCTTTTCTTTAAGGGTCTCATAATCGACGGGCACATCGAGATGTTCTGTGGTGAGGCAACCTCCGGAGGGTCCACCCAACTGCACGGCTTTGAACTTGCGTCCTTCCACCATACCGCCACCCACGTCGAAGATCAGATCGCGAAGGGTGATACCCATTGGTACTTCGACCAGACCGGTGTTTTTGATATCACCGGTGAGGGCAAAGACCTTGGTGCCTTTGGAGGTGGCAGTTCCCATGGAAGAGAACCATTCTGCCCCTTTACGGACAATGGTGGGTATATTGCCGAGGGTTTCGACATTGTTCACGACTGTGGGCTTGCCCCACAAACCGCTCACGGCAGGATAGGGAGGTTTCGGGGTGGGATTACCGCGGTTACCTTCGATGGAGTGGATCAGAGCCATCTCTTCACCACAAACGAAAGCACCGGCTCCGGTGCGAACTTCGGCATCGAAGCAGAAGCTGGTGCCAAAGATATTCTCACCCATAAGACCGTATTCTTTGGCCTGTTTGATGGCATTCTTGATACGGGCAATGGCCAGGGGATACTCGGCACGGATATAGAGGAAACCTCTGGAAGCGCCCATGGCATAGGCACCTATCATCATCCCTTCCAGGATTCTGTGAGGATCGCCTTCCAAAAGAGACCTGTCCATAAAGGCTCCGGGATCTCCTTCGTCACCATTGCAGATGTAATATTTCTGGTCTGCCTTGGCATCGTGCACCATTTTCCACTTGATGTGAGTGGGGAACCCACCACCGCCACGACCGCGCAGGCCGGAGGCTTTGATGATTTCGATCACATCCAGGGGTTGCATTTCGGTGAGAACTCTTCCCAGTGCCTCATAACCACCGGTAGCGATGTACTCATCCAGACTTTCGGGATCGATGTAGCCGCAGTTCTCCAGAGCAACTTTCACTTGCTTCTGGTAGAAAGGTACGTCTTTGTGTGCAGCAATGGTAGTTTCTTCATCCTGCAGCATAAGTCTCTTGACGGGGCGTCCTTTCTCGAAGTGCTCGGAGACAATCTCATCGACATCTTCCGGAGTAACCTTCTTGTAGAAGATTCCTTCTGGATAGATCACCATCACAGGGCCATAATCACAAGGGCCCATGCAACCGGTTTCGATGATATTGATTTCGTGGCTTAGCCCTTTCTCAGAGAGAACTTGGAAGAACCTCTCCTTAATCTTCAAAGCTCCGGCTGATACACAACCGGATCCACAGCAGATCAGGAGATCGATACGTTTGAGTGACATTCCCAGCCCCCTTAGTTGCCTGTGGCGACTACGTATTCGGAGACTATTCTGCCATTAACGATATGTTCTACCACCACTTTCTTGACTTTTTCCGGGCTCATGTTGCCGTAGGTAACTTTTTCTTTACCTTCTTCGATCACATCCACCACAGGTTCCATAGATGAAAGCCCTTTTTCCCCTGTCTGTGTCACCAGGACATCAGTCAGGCTTCGATTGGAGATCTCTTCCAGGAAGGTTTTCATGACTTCGCGGGCACCCATAGCGATGCCGGATGTTCCCATCCCCACCACTATCTTCATACGAACGTTACCACCGCGAAGCTTCATTTCTTCCTGAGCTTTCTCGCGAATTTTCTTAAGGTCTGCCAGTGTTTTCATCAGACATCCTCCATCCTTGTATTTTGTATTCCTTCTAATAATGATTGATCGATGTATTCTATCACATCGGGATATGTGAGCGGGATGTCTCCCAGCTCTTCTTTAATTGCAGCAGTATCAAAGAGGAAGCTTTGTTTGCAGCACCCGCTTTGATAGATCAGATTCACGTAAAAATCCACTTCCGGATGGCCTATCATGGATCCCAAGAGAGTGTCTTTGAGGTTACCCAGAGGCATTCTGTCTATATGATCCAGGGTGAAATCCACCGTCATCACAGTGCCAAAGCCCGGCTCGCTGGCTATATTGAAAGAGCCTTCACAGAGCTCGGCATTCTGTTTGAAGAGCGGAATTCCCAGCCCGACTTTCTTTTCCCTTTCCTCTTTCGTAGTGTAAAAGGGGTTTTGAGCCATGTCCAAGGTCTCGGAATCCATACCGACACCATTATCCTCAATGATCAGACGCAAAAGATTGGATCTGATATCCTGGATAACCCGGAGTTTAACCTGTTTTGCACCGGCACGAACGGAATTCTCGATCACGTCCAAAAGGTGCAAGGAGATATCTTGCATAGCTCTATCCGCTTACTCGTATTGTTTCAGTATTTGTACGATCTTGTCCTTGGTATCGATGCGGCCATAAGTCTCTTCGCCGATCACAAAGACCGGAGCCAAAGAGCAGGCACCAACGCAGCGCACAGAATTCAAGCTGAACTTGCCATCGGGAGAGGTCTCACCCATTTGGATACCCAGTTGATCCGTGAGCATGGTGATCAGGCGGGGAGCACCCTTCACAAAGCAAGCTGTACCGGTGCAGACATTGATGATGTACTTGCCGCGGGGCTTCATTGAGAAGAAGTTGTAAAAGGTTACTATCCCATAGACTTTGCTGGCCGGAATTCCCAGCTCATTGGCAATGAATTCCTGCACTTCTATGGGCAGATAGCCAAAAATCTCCTGGGCTATCCTCAGGATCTCGATCACCGGGTTCTGAAGTTCTTTCTTCTCGGCAATCACAGCCTTAAGCTGTTCATAGAGTTTGTTGTCAAACTGATTCGAGGGAGTCATTTCTCCTCCTTATCTATTTTTTTTTATTCTAATCTTCTATCATCAAGGCTCAAGCAAGCCAGCCTGAGTTCCTTTACGGATGGCTCCTGGCATCGGATTCTGGCTATTCCCGTGCCCAAATCTGCCAAATAGTGGGCATCGCTGCTTCGCAGCAGGCTCTTCCCCTTGAACCAGGGATTACGCAAGACGAACTTGGCGGTATCCAAACCTGCCGTGATGCCAAAGGCATCAAAACTCGGTTCTTCCGGCATCATACCCAATTGACTCAGGATGCTGTTGGCTCCCGCATCCACATGTGCTGGCACCACATAACCGCCAAAACTGCGGGCTTTCTCGCAGGCTTCAGTCAGATCCCATAGCGAGGAATTGATCAGAGCACGGTTTTCCATTCTTAGAATCTGCTCATTTTCGTCAATAACAACTTGGTCACCCAAGAAATCCGGATCATTCTCCAGAGGCAGAAGCGATGCATATAGCTCCTTATCAAATGCTTGCGCCGCATCAGCATCATCAAAATACACCAAAAGATGGATTTCTTCAGAGGTCTGAAGCTCTACTCCCCAGCTAAAAGCTAAGCCCGCCTCTTTTGCCACTGAGGCATAGGCGGCACAATTGGCCATGGAGTTATGATCTGTGATTGCGATCCAATCAATGGACAAGCTTCTCGCTCTGGACACTAGATCCCTGGGGGACATTTCTAGCCCTCCGCAGGGAGATAGCACTGAGTGAATGTGCAGATCACAGGCAAATATTCGCATCTAGAGGCAGTTATAAACCCAGCATCTTATACAGGATGCCTGCCAGATCAAATGTGCTCAACGGGCTGGTAATGAGGCAGACGTCTTCTTCCAGAGCTTTCTCAATCACCGAAGCTTCCGGAACCACTCCCTTGGCAAAAAGCACCGCAGGGATTGAGGTCATAGAAGCAACCGCTATCACATTAAGATGCTTCATGATGGTGATCCAAATCAATTCGGCTTTGCCGTTTCCCATCACATCGGAAAGCATATCGGAGACATATGCACCCTTGATCTGTATCTTTTCGGGATCAATCCCGGGGGTGAGGTTATGGCCGCCAATTGCTGCCAAATAGTCCTTTAAAGTTATCATTAGATTTCTCCTATTCGTTATATTCGGAATCTGCTTCTTCCCGGTTGTGGCGTTTCAAGAGCACCACACAATCATCGATGGAAGCTTTGCCCTGCACGATATCTTCGGCCAGAGCATAGCAGGAAGGGCTTCCGCAAGCGCTGCAATCCAGGCCAGGAAGCATGATCAGAAACTCATTGATCTTCTTCATCTTCTTGATGGCATTCTTGATGTCTTTATCAAGCTCCATTATAGAACGCGGCTGCAAAGGCGCCACGTCGAATTCACCTGCTTCACTCAGTTTTGCCAGAGGATCGACGTTGATCTCCCGGGCGGGTGCTTCTTTGATGATCTTTTTTATCCGGCTCATAGCCACAAAGGGATTCTCGATGTTCAGGCAACCGCCCACACAGCCATTTGTGCAGCTTCTGAGGACGATATAGTCATACTGGTCCAGATAATGGTCTTCCACCCGGGAAAGAATATCTTTCACATTCTCGACGCCATTGACGGACAGCGCCCGAATATCCTCGCAATCCACCAGCTCGGCCTGAACTCCGCTCAGAGCCCAGGTGAGCCCCTTGCTATAGGTCTCCACATCGGCAGGGTTATTCACTGCATCCTTCAGATATTCCCGCACCTTGCCATAAATCATTCCGATAGAAAATGCGCCGTCCTGCAGATGTTTGTAAGCCCCTTCAGGTTGATGAACGGCTGTAACGTGCGCCACACAGGGTACGATCAGGAAAATGCCCAGCTCAGAATCCTGCAACCCTTTTTCGGCTACAATCTTCTCCCTCAAATACCGGGTCAGAATGCTCATGGGGGCTTCCTGATGATAAAGATTGGGCAATAGTGAGGGATACTTAACCTGAATCAAACGCACTACAGCAGGACAATTGCTGGAGAGGATGGGACGCTTATCTCGGTTTGCCCTGATATATTCCCTTATCATGCGGATCATGAATTCCGTAACCATGGATTCTTCAAAGACTTCATCAAATCCCAGAGCAAAGAGGGCTTGTTTGGCTGCGCTATAGCTGATATCCTCAGTAAACTGCCCCGCATAAGAGCTGGATACTATTGCTACGCGATGCTTGAAGTTTTGCAGAATCTCGAGTGAGTCTGATTTGGGAATGATAGCATGAAACTGGCATACCGTGAGGCAGTTACCGCAGTCTATACAACGATTGGGATCTATTTCGGCCTTACGGTTCCGTACCCGGATGGCTTCTGTGGGGCAAACCCTCACACAGGCGGTACACCCGGTGCAGTTATCCGTTAGAATATTAATTGCATGGAAGTATTTTGATTTAATCTCAGCCACTTTCTCTAGCCAAAGAAGATCATAAGCTCCAAAACGGTGTTTTTACCCCGTTCTGAAACTATATGAAGCATATCGGAGTTCTTTTCTATATTGGACAGGCCCAAACCGGCACCAAAACCCATTTCTCTCACCAAATCATCCGCTGTGGAGAACCCTGGAGTCATAGCCTGGGCAATATCGGCGATTCCGGGGCCATTATCTTCAAAACGGATGTGGATGAGCTCGTCGTAAACATTGGATGTCATCCTGCCACCCACCGAGTGGGCTGCGACATTTATCTCGGCCTCGTAGGAAGCAACCGCCACCCGGCGCAGGATCTCAGAATCTATCCCCAGCCGTTTAAGCAGGTTCTTGATCTCCGCACTGCCTTTTCCGGCAGTATTGAAGTCCTTTTCGGTGATAATGAACTCCAGGCTCACTTCTGGCTCGGGACAGTCCTTGAAAAAGGACTCCACAAATTCCTTTCGTTCCGGGGCTATGTTCCAGTATTCTGCCATAAGTCCATCAAATAGCGCAACTGCGCAAACCGGAACTATACAACAAACCGCTGGATCTGTACATCGTGAGCTTTGTACGCAGAAGAGGAAGGCCTCTTTCCACCGCCATTTCCACCAGTTCCTGAGAGGGCTGTTTACCCCTCACAAAGACTATTGCCGTGATGTCTATCATATCCGACAATCTAATCACTTGAGTGTTGGCCAATCCGGTCAGCAACAAAGTGGGCTCTTTGGTGCACATCAATATATCGCTGATTAAATCGGAGGCAAAAGCACAAGGTACAGGACGGTCAAGATCCGTTTCGGAAGTGAGTATTTCAGCTTCCAATAGCTTGGCTACATCTCGTAAGGTCATCAAAATCACCTGCATTTTTTCATTAGTTCACATGAAAAAATACCAGTCCATAACGTCAAGGTTTTCTTTATACCTGGATGAGTGACAACCACAGAGTCTGCATCTCCTCCTATCCTACTGAATAAGTAGATTTTGCTTGATGTATGATCACCCTGGAAGCTTATGATGGGTCTCCTGTGCAGCTTGGCAAGAAGATTCTGATAGCCCGCTGCTGGATTTCTGCCGCACTTCCGCCGCAGTTCCGCCGCCGGGGCGGCGGAACTGCGGCGGAAGTGCGGCAGAATCTCCCGGGTACCGCATTAAGAACAATCGATCATCCAGTTACCCCCTACTCGCTTTTTTGTTTTGGCGAAAATTAGGATAAAAGCTGAACTTTTTTATTGACATCCTGTGTCTTATCAGTTATTCTGTTACCAGAGATAAAAATGTACTGGGATTGCCATTGTGGCATTAGATTTGTTTGCCGCTCTCGTTATGACCGGCAGTGTTTATATGATACACAATTAACGCACAGATGACCGAAGGAGAACTTATGAAAAAGCTGGTCATTATCACAATGATCATGATGGTAGCATTATCCTTCTATGCCGAATCTATCGATCCGGCAGGTGGGCCCAGGCCCATTGAATCCCCGCAAGGATACCGGCTTCCATCATCGCGCACAGCCCCTACTTTCACCTTTTCAGTATCACCCATCTCTCTGCTGACAAACTACTACGATTACATGATTGGTTCCTATGATCTGGCTCCCATTCAAGTGATCCCGGATGTAGCAGGAGGCGGGTATTTCCTCACCTATCATGGACGTCGTCAACCCACATCCACCCGCAGAACCTTCTATGCCCATATTAGTGCGACTGGGGAGATTATCAGCAACAACGAGATCACAAACCAGCAGGTTCACGAAGGCTTTGCAGCCCTGGCCGTGGACCCGGTCTCGGGAAAACCGCTCTATGCCTGGCATGCCAATGGCGATGCCGATACAAACCTGGAAACTCTGTTCACCTACGATCAATTCCCGGTGGGAATCTCGGGTGTGTTTTCGGCTGTCCAAACGATGGGCGATGCCCCCATGATGATTGATCCTCCCAGCTTCGAACCAAGCACGGATAATGAGTTTATCTGGCCCACTCTGGTGGTTGGCCCTTCCCCTATTCAAGGGAAAAGACGTGTTTACGGAGTTATGAAGAATTACGTAACGCACACCATCAATCCATCTTCAAACATTCTGATTGCCTACGCGGATTTCAGCACAGAGGATTTGGATTTTGGAGATCCCCTTATCTTCAATTACACCACTATTCCCGTGCTGGATGATTGGAATCATGATCCGAACAACTGGCGCCGCACTTTTATGTCCGTATCTGCTGACCAGAATGGTAATCTTTATTATATTGGTTATCACTTTGCTCAGGATGCGGATGGCAACGATATTGATGAAGGCGACGTAATAGTCTTTAAAAACGAGAACTATGGCATGGGAAATTGGGACTTGCTCTATCACTACAGTAATATTGCCACTTGGAACCCAGATACAGGCCCCACTGATCCCACGGGATACTTTGCCAACGAAAGCGAAGTTCCTTACCCGGATGAAGCTCTGAGCTGGAATATAGCCAATTCAACTCATCTGAATGCCGCCTGGGATTCAAATGGGAAAATCCATATTCCTGTTCTGTACGCTCTCAGCACCAATGAAAGTACATACTATCCAAACCTGCAATTTGCCAAATCCCTGGTCTTTAACCCCGCCAATGAAGACTTCAGCATGGTAGAAGTTTACCCCGTTAAAGACACAGAGGATACACACAACCTACTCTTTACACCTTGGGATATCGAAGCACCCTGGGGCGTTGTGGATGAGTGGGGTGGAACAGCTCCGGACACCTATCCTCTGATGGTGACGGATTGGCCCTTCCCTCATTGGGACACCACTGCTCACGACGATGCCATGGAATTCCATTACAACAACTACAAGATGACGGATGCCAACAACGGTTGGATGGCAGCAGTGTGGCAAAATTCATACCGTGCCAGGATGATCAACAACTACCAGGATCCGGAATATGCCGATTGGGCAAACGTTCCGGAGATATACATTGCACTCTCTTCCAGCAATGGCCATTGGTGGTATGAACCTGTGGTTCTGAACAATATCGAAGTCCCAGAAATGGCCGGCATCAAACCCATGTGGGTATATCCTGCCAATACGCTCCAATTGTTGGGAGAAGTGGGAGAGGCTTTCCAAGTGAAATTGGGTTTAATGTTCTACGACGATTACACTTGGGGATCCAATTCCCAAAGTCCGCCTTATCATCCCAATGCAGATGGCGGAAGAACCATGTTCATGGAGTTGATCTTCAACGTAACCGGTTGGGGCACTGATGATCCCACCACTCCGGCTGTTACAAACGTGTTGCAGCAGAACTACCCCAATCCCTTCAATCCCACAACCACTATCGAATTCGACCTGCCGAAAGAGGGAAATGCCCGTCTGGACATTTTCAACCTTAAAGGCCAGTTGGTAAAGACTCTGGTAGATACTGATCTCACAAGCGGCCGTCACAGCTATGTCTGGAATGGCACGGACGAGAGAGGCACGGGAGTCAGCAGCGGAATCTACCTGTATCGCCTGAGCGGCAATGGCTGGAGCCAGACCCGCAAGATGATGCTGGTGAAGTAGTAGACTAACAATCCTTCAGATATCAGAAGCCCCGCTTGCCGGGGCTTCTTCTATTTCAAGAGACAAGTGCATCTCCCCCGCCTCCGGCTTGAATGATAACAGAAGACAGGTTGTATCTGTTCAATCTGGATCATCAGTTCTATCCGACCAATCAGTATTGACACTAGACTGAAAAATACTCCAGAAATGCTTTGACAAAATATCCTCACATCTCATCATGGCTCGCAGTATCATGCAGGACATGGAGCGTTCTCTGGCAAGCCTCCCAAGAGTATCGGATCAGCAAGTAAGCGTTACGTTTCTGCCCTGCCTGATAAGAAAGACAAGAAGTGGAGAAAGATGCGCACGTTCGACCGAGTCGTACCCTACCTGAAAAAAAGCTATAAACAAATAACCGGCGGCATTCTGATGCTGATCCTTGTGGATCTGGCTCAGCTCGCAGTTCCCAAGGTAATGCAAGTAGCCATAGATTCCATCCAGAAACGCAGTATAGACAATGCTGGACTAATCAAAGTCGGCCTCCTGATTGTGGGCTTGGCCATTGCAGTGATGGTTCTGAGATTCTTCTGGCGGGTTCTGATCATAGGAAATTCCCACAAGATAGAACAGAGCCTCCGGCAGGAGTTTTACGACCACCTGTTGAAGCTTTCTCAAAACTTCTTCAATAAAAGCAAAACCGGAGATTTGATGGCCTATGCCACAAACGATCTGGGTGCAGTGCGCATGCTCTTTGGTATGGGTCTGATAGCTGCCATGGATATCATTCTTATGACCATAGCTTCGTTTAGCTTTATGACCTCGATTAACCTGCGGCTAACGGCTCTGGCCATCATACCTTTGCCCTTCCTTTCCATCACTATCTCTCACTTTGGCAAGAAGATGCACAAGAGCTTCGCCCGGGTGCAGGAATCCTTTGCCACGCTGAGCGGGAAGATACAGGAAAGCATTTCCGGAATTCGCATTGTGAAAGCTTTTGTGCAGGAAAAGGCGGAAATGGAGAAAGTGGATGAAGTGTCTATGGAATTCGTGCAGGAAAACATCAAGATGGCCAAGATTTCCGGTATCTTTCATCCCTTTATGAGTTTCGTGATCAGCACTTCCATGATCATCACCCTGCTCTTTGGCGGTCGCGCTGCCATCCGGGGAGAGATCACTATCGGTGAATTCATTGCCTTCTTCCAATATCTTGGCATGCTGGTATGGCCCATGATCGCTGTGGGCTGGATCGTGGATATGTATCAGAGGGGAACAGCTTCTCTGAAACGTCTGAACGAAATCTTTGAGATCAATCCGGAAGTAACAGACGATGAAGCGGATACTTCCATAGGTAAGCTTGAAGGCGCAATTCAGATCCAAAACCTCTCTTTCACCTACGGAGAGGGTTTGCCCCTTATCTTCAAAGACATCTCTGCCAAGCTGGATGCAGGCAAGACCCTGGCAATAGTTGGTCCCACCGGAAGCGGGAAAACCAGCCTGATTGAGCTATTGGTAAGAATCTACAACACTCCCAAGGGAACAATCTTCATTGATGGAAAAGAGCTGCACACCATCCCGTTAAACGTACTTCGCCGGGATATGGTGCTGGTGCCTCAGGATATCTTCCTGTTTTCAGATACCATCGCAAACAACATCCGCCTGGGTAACCCCAACACCAGCGATGAAGCTGTTCACAACGCTGCCAAGGCTGCCAATGTTTACAACGAGATTATGGAATTTGAAAACCAGTTTGACACAATGGTGGGAGAACGCGGCATCACTCTTTCCGGGGGCCAGAAGCAACGTGTGGCAATCGCCAGAGCGCTGCTCACCGATCCTCAGATACTGATCTTGGACGATGCCCTCTCAGCAGTGGATACCAAGACTGAACGTCACATTCTGGAAAACCTCATCACGCTTCGCCGAGGCAAAACTACCATCATTATCGCTCACCGCATATCCAGTATCCAGCATGCGGATAAGATCATTGTGCTGGGTGAGGGAGAGATTATTGAACGCGGCACCCACAAGGAATTGGTGAAACAAGGCGGACTCTATAGCGAACTGGTGGAAAAACAAAGAATCCGGGCTCGTCTGGAAGGGGAGGAGCTATGAGAGGCGGTGGAATGATTGGCGGCGGACGTGGCGGCGGAGCCTTCCAGGCAGACGACCTGAAAGGCAAAATCTACGATCGCAGACTCTATGGTCAGATGTTCAGATACGTCTTACCCTATCTCAAGTGGGTCATAATCTCCTTTTTTATCCTGCTGCTGGTAGCCAGTGCCGAGATGGTGCTGCCTCTGATTCAACGCTCCGCTATAGACGACTATATTGTCTCCGATAAATCTGTTTCCATATACACGAACGAGACTGAGTACCGTCAATTCAGAGAAGACTACAAAGTTCTCAAGCTGGAAGAACATGAGTATAATGGCCGCTTCTTCGTCATCCTTGGTACCAAAGAGCGCACCAAGTTAGACGCTCCCGTGCTCACTGCCATGGAAGAATCCGGCAAGCTTAGCCTCAGCAAGGTATTTATTCTCGAAGCCAAACCGGAAGTGATTCAGGTACTAAACAAGTATTTCCCGGAGAACCTCAATCCCACCATTTCCAAAACCGGGATTGAAGGCTGGTTCAAAATCTCACCGGATAAGATCCTGATCAGCAGAGAGAACCTGAACAAAATCCCCAGCCGTGAAAGAATACAGATACGGGAAGCTGCGACCAATAAACTCTTGATGCTGGCGCTGATCTTCTTCGCCATCATATTAGTCAGGTTGGTCTCCAGTTACGTTCAATCTGTGATGACAGCCTATTACTCTCAGATGGCGATGAACGACCTGCGTCACGACGTCTTTGCCCACATGCAGAAGATGCCGGTGCAGTATTTTGACCAGAACCCGGTGGGCAGGCTGGTAACCCGGCTCACAAACGATATCCGCGCTATCGACGAGATGCTGGCTTCCGGAGTGATCACTATTATCCAGGATGTCTTTATGGTAATAGGAATCACCGTTCTGATGCTTGTACTGGATTGGAAGCTTGCTTTGATCAGTTTCACAGTAATACCCTTCGTAATCTGGACAATCACAATCTACCGGAAGAAAACCAGGGTGGTCTACCGTGAAGTAAGAAAGTATCTGGCTCAGCTTAATGCCACTTTGGCAGAACACATCGCCGGGCAGAAGATTATCCAACTCTTCAATCAATACTTCTATAAACGGGATGAATTCTCCCAAATAAACCAAGATTACTACCGCACCTCTATCCGGCAGCTCAAGCTCTTTGCCTTCTTCAGGCCTATCATACACGTCTCGTCTCAGTTCTCAGTAGCCCTCATCATTTGGTACGGCGGAGGACAGATCCTGCAAAATGCCATTACCATTGGTCTGCTGATGGCCTTCACTCAGTATATCTCCAAGCTCTTTGAACCCATCAACAACTTCAGTGAGAAGTTCAACGTGCTGCAGGGAGCTCTGGCAGGCGCGGAGCGCATCTTTGACCTGATGGATCAAAAACCGGAAGACTATCGTGAGGACAAGCGCAGCTCCCGGCGTCTGGAAGGCGAGATCGAGTTTCAAAACGTCTGGTTGGCCTACAATCCCGGTGAATGGGTGCTGAAAGATATCTCGTTCAAGATTAAGCCGGGAGAGAAGATCGCCCTGGTGGGTCACACCGGCAGCGGCAAGACTTCCATCGTGAGCCTGCTTTTGGGATTCTACCCCTATCAGAAAGGACGCATCCTCTTGGATGGCAAGCCCCTGGACACTCACGCTCTGGCAGATATTCGCAGCAATATCGGAATAGTTCAGCAGGACGTCTTTATCTTCAGTGGTAACATCAAAGAAAACATTGCCCTCACCAATGACGACCTATCCGATGAAGAGATTCTGGAAGTTGCTACATACGTGAATGCCGATAAGTTCATCCAAAAGCTGCCTTACAAATATGAAGAACCGGTGATGGAACGGGGAGCGACTCTTTCCACGGGACAAAGACAGCTTTTGGCCTTTGCACGGGTCTTGGCCTATGATCCTTCCATCTTCATTCTGGACGAAGCAACTTCCAATATCGATACAGAAACAGAAATTCTGATCCAGGATGCTTTGGAGAAGCTGATAAAAGACCGCACTTCGATCATGATTGCCCACAGACTCTCCACAATTCAGCATGTGGATCGGATACTTGTGCTGCATAAAGGCGAAATAGTGGAAGAAGGTTCACACTTTGATCTGCTTGATAAGAAGGGACTTTACTACGATCTCTACAGGTTGCAATACACCTAAGACTGGCTTTGGAACAAAAAAAGCTTTGACAGATAACAGGACGCTTATATAATTTGGCGCAAACGAAGAAATAACCCTTAAGATTAAGGAGGAACAATGAAACAAAGATGGCTAGTGATTTTAGCCCTCGTCGCTTTAACTACTGTGCTAATGGCCGGAAACCCCAGCCGTTATGAGGTAGTCCACTACCAGGAAGACTTCGAATCCGGAGCCACCGGTTGGACCCATTATGACGGCGGAGAAGCTCCCAGCAACTGGCACATTTACAACAATGGTGATGCCCAGGCAAACGTCTGGTGGATGGGCGATCCTGCCCTTGCTTCCGGCTCCAACATCGGTGGTTACCACGATCACCAGTATGTAGTGTTGGATACTCCCGCCCGCACCATCGCCGCCGGCAGTACTGCCCTCACTTTCAAGCTTCGCTACAATGTGGAAGCTCCCACCGGAGCCACTGCTCCCTATACCGGATGGGATGCCTGTAATGTGCGCATCTCCACCGATGGTGGCACCACTTGGACTCCCATCAGCGGTACCCCCGCCTACAACATGACCTCTGCCTATTCCTTTGGCTTTGAGCATGGTGAAGGCCCGAACATCCCCGGTTGGGGTGGCGCACAGAACACTTGGGTGAATGCAAACTTCGATCTGAGCGCTTATGTGGGACAATCTGTCAAAATCCGCTTTGCTTTTGGTTCCGACCCTGCATATAGCACCGGTGATGCCCCGGCCATGTTTGGTATGATGGTGGACGACATCTCCGTGGGTGGATACACCAACAACGGCGTGGACGATGGTCAGATGACCTGGGCCAGCATGGTTCCCCTGGGTGGAGACCTCTGGCACATCGCTACGGATGCCCTGGCTCCGTCACCCAGCCATGTGATGGCCTTGTCAAACGATTCTGGTAGCTACAACACCAACATGATGAACTACCTTGTGAGCCCTGAGATTGTGCTGCCCACAAGTGGCGATATCAGAGCCGACTTCATGATCAAAGGTCTTTTCACAGATCCTGATACCTTCCCCGAAGTTGATTACTTTGGATGGGAAATCTCCGTGAATGGTGGAGCCACATGGTTTGCCATGAGCAATCCCTTTGTCGATCCCGCCGGAAGTAACTACGTTTATTCCGATGCCCCGCCTGAATGGGCTTCCATGGTGGACAGCTACACCCTCACCGGTCTGCTTTCACCCAACTATGCGGGACAAACTGCTATCTTCCGTTGGTACTTCAAATCTGATACCGATGCTCCCAGCGGAACCGGTCTCATGATTGATGATTTCAAGATCTACAACGATATCTTTATCGCCGAACCCGAAAACCTCACTGCTGATGTGACCGGCGACGACGTTACCCTCACCTGGACAGTTCCCGGTGGCGGTGGCGGTGGCGAACCCGGCTGGTTGAACTATGACGGCGAGAATGGCGGAAACTCCATTGGCACCAATGCCGCAGCCGATTTTGACGTTGCAGCCAAATGGGATCCCGTTGGCGATCATGGCATCTCTCCCTGGGTTGGCATGAACATCACCAAGATCAAGGTCTTCCCCGCTGAGCCCACTTCTCTCTGCTCCTATGCCGTGAGAATCTGGACCGGTGCCGCCGGAAACATGGTCTATGAACAACCCATCACCAATCCTGTGTCTGACCAGTGGAATGAGATCATTCTCACCACTCCTTGGACTATCCCTGCCCAAACCATCGTGATGGCAGGTTACCGTTGCAACGCCACCGGTGGCTATCCTGCCGGTTGCGATGATGCCACAGCTCCCGTTGAAGGTTACGGCAACGTGATCCGTTTCAACAATGCCTGGACCACCTTGACCGCCCTTGGCGCCACTCTGACCTACAACTGGAACATCCGCATTTACGTGGAAGACGCTGCCGGTCGTGAGTATGTGCTCGGTCAAGACCTGCCCGAAAACTATCAGATCACCAGCGGTGAACTGGCTGTGAACAGAACCGAAACCCGCGATCGCGACGTCACTGCTTACAAGATCTATCGTGACACCATCCTGATCGATGAAGTTCCCGGAACTCAGCTTACCTACACAGATATGAACGTGGAAGGTGGCTTGCACACCTATTATGTAACCGCTATGTACGGCACCAACGAATCCCTGGCTTCAAACACAGTGACCGCCTTCGTACTTCCCGCCACTTATGCCGAGATGATGAACGATGACGGCGCAGCCGAAGCCGGATACTCAGTTGGTTCCACACGCCAGCAAGCTGCCAAATTTATGTATGGTGATGCTCTGACCGTGAAGTATGCCAAAGTCTTTGTGCATACTCAAGGTACAGCCGGTATCATCATTCGCGTGTTTGACGATAATGGTACGGACGGAATGCCCGGAACTCAGATGGCACAATTCCAATATCCTGCTGCAAACGTGGTTCCCGGCTGGAACTTTATCTCCCTGCCCGAGAATATCATAGATGCAAATGGCACATTCTACATTGCCATCCTGGAAACAGCCGGTGCTTCTCAGATCGGTCTGGATACAAACCACACCGGACACAGCTACAAGAAGCTTACCACCGCCTGGGAACCCATCACCGAAGGCGATGTGATGATCCGTGCAATAGTTGAACCCTCCACCGGCAATGAAGTCGACGTTACCGTCCCTGTCTTCAGCGCCAACAACTATCCCAACCCCTTCAACCCCAGCACCACAATTGCTTACAGCATTCCCACTGCTTCCAACACCTCCCTGCGTGTTTACAACATCAAGGGTCAGGTCGTGAAGACTCTGGTGAATGGCGTCGTTGAAGCCGGTAACCACAGCATCACCTGGAATGGTCGTGACGACAATGGCACAAGCGTTGCCAGCGGTGTCTATTTCTACAGACTTAGCTCCGAAGGTCAGACCATCACCAAGAAGATGGTGCTCTCCAAGTAAATATCCCTAAACAAGATAGTAATAGGGTGATCCTCGGATCACCCTATTCTTTAGCTCATGTTCAAACTGCCTAAGGACAACACCGTCATCCCAGCGAAGGCTGGGATCCAGTCTTTGTTAAGCAGCTGATAACAAAACTATAAATCAAACTTGCTACTGTCTGGTTCCCAGCCTTCGCTGGGATGACGACATGATACCTACTCTGTTCGAACTTGTGCCATAAAAAGACCATCACCACACCACCCCATCAAGACACAACAACACACACCATCAAGACACAACAACACCACCCCATCCCATCACATCACCAGCCGGAACCCGGCTTTGCCGGGTGAAATACCATAGCCCATGTTGAGCGGAGCGAACCATGGGTAGGAGATACGAACTAACAAACAATAAACAATAGCTAATCCCCCAGCCGGTGCGCTTGGCGCACCGGCTGGGGGATTAGCTTAAGAGAGACAACAGGCCGCATATTTGGGATTTACCCATAGTTCAGGCTTCGCCTGCACTATGGGCTGGATTACTTCACCCCGCTCTGCGGGGTTTTTCAGATTTCTGGTCAAGTTCACAAGAACTTTCTGATAATCCACAACACCACTTCCCCTCGCTCCCCCCTTTCTCCCGGTCTCTTCACCGTGTCTTGCAGGACTCTTCCCGAACACTTTGCTCGGGAAGAGTCGGCCAAGAGTCGGCGAAGACTCGGCAACCCATTAGGAGGAGGTCACAGAAGGTCGAATTGTTGTTTATGGCCTCAGATCATCCAGGCGATATGTGATTATAAAAGTAGAGCCTTCTCCCGGTTTGCTTTCGATCTCTAGTGTACCGCCTGTGTGCAGGATGGCCTCCAGCACAAAGACCAGACCCATGCCAAAGCCTTTCTCCTGTTGTGTGCCCAGTTCTGTAAAGACTGCTCCGGCCAGAATCTTTTGCACTTGCTTCTCGGTCATGCCTATGCCCTGATCTTTCACGATCAGTTTCAGGTTTGTATCATCAGAAATAACCTCTACATCTATAGTGCAGCCTGGATTGGAGAACTTGATGGCATTGGAGATCAGATTCCTGACGATGAGGCGAAGGCGTTCTCTGGCAATAAAGACCTTCATAGATTTGCAGTTGCTGGAAAATCTGATCTTGATGCCTTTTTGAGTGGCCACAGTTTCCGCCAGTTTCACCCCATCCTGAAGAGTCTCACAGAGATCCAGCTCCTCCGGTTCTTCATCCAGTCCGGATTTGTAACGGCTGGCCAGATAGAGCAGATCATCGATCAAGCCTTCGGTTCTTTTGGCTGAGAGATGCAACTGCTTCAGGGTTTCTTCCTGTTTGTCTTGCAGACAGCCGGTGCTCAAGAGCCCGGTAATCTGTGAGAGGGTAGCCACCGGACCCCTCACATCGTGGGTAATGATAGAGATAATCCTGTTCAGAAGCTGATTGGTAGACATTAGAAGGTTGTTCTGAGTCTCCATTTGAGTAGTCTTTTCCATGATTATCTGGTTGCTGAGTTCAAGAGCTTCATTCTGTTTGCGATAGACTTCCAATTGAGCTTCCAATTGCTTTTGCAGGAAGCGGGCTTCAGCTTGAGCAATATCCAGGGGAGTATTGTTTTGGTTTATTCTTCTCACTAAAACCAATTCGATACTCTGAGCCAAATATGCCTGGGTGAAATCCATTTTCATCTGCCAGGCATCCTTGAGACAGGAATAAGCAAACCTTTCCGAAATAGTGTCTTGCAGACGGTGGGATATAGTCTGAGATTTTTGGGCATACTCAATCGCCAGGTCTGCATTATTATCTTCCAAGGCTATCAAAGCCATATTATTCAGAATCTTGGTCTGCATACTCTCGTCGTTATAGCGTTCAGCTATATCCAAAGACTCCAGATAGAGTTTATCGGCCTCAGAGTAACGTTCCTGAATGGTTCTTAAGGCAGCACAGTTGTTCAAAACTATAGACATTGTATGCTCTGGCATATAGCGCTTATAATAGTCCAAGGCAAGGCTACTGTATTTCTCGGCGTTTACCAAATCCTGCATCTCATTGTAAGTTGCTAAGAGATTGTTGTACACCATAGCCATGCGTTCCTTATCTTTCAGCTTCTGATACATCTTTAGGGCTACGAAGAAATACTCCAGGGCTTTTTCATGGCTTCCTGAACTTCGATGTATGTTCCCCAGGTTATTGTAGATATCGGCCACGCTGTTGCTCACTTCGTCTGTATCCAACAATTCCAAAGCAGAGAAATAGGCGTCTATGGCTTGCTTGGGTTTCAATGCCCGGTTGTAAGCAACTCCCAGATTGTTTGTATATATCACTCTGGATTCGATATCAAGGTTTTCCTTAAGTAGCTTCTCCCAGATGTCTATGGCTTCAAAGAGCTCTCCCATATTCTGTTTAACCAAGGCGATATTGTTTCTGCATCTTAGGTCTAAGGCACGATTATCTTGAATCTTACAGGCTTTATGCACTTCCTGTAATGCTTGCAGAGAGGTTTTAAAATCACCAGCCATGGCCAGAAGCCGGGCTTTTTCCATCTTGAGCTTAGAGAAAATCTCATCCCGGAGACTAATCTTGCCGGATTCCACCAGAGTTTCGAACTCCGTTAGTCGACGAGACACTTCTTCAGGGCTGAGACCTGCTTTGTGATCCAAAAGCTCTTGAAACTCTCTACGTTGCCGTTCTGTTAGAACCAAGCTCATAAATTAATCTCCCGAGGGATTGTTTGCTATACAAGCTAAAGCAATAGTGAACTAAAGTCAAGAGAAATGAACGGGTATAGATGCACTTTTGTTCATTCTCTGCCTGAAGATATAATAATCCCGGCTACAGATTAGCAACCGGGATCATCTGTGGTAACTTGTGTATGTCTAGATAAACAGATTCAGGTTTGCCTGTTCCGCCTCGGAGAGATAGGTGGCAACTCCACCGATGGTGACCCCGTCGATCAGTTCTTCGGCCATCACTCCCATGATATCCATGGACATCTGGCAAGCGATCATCTCGACTCCGGCGTGTTTGGCCTGCATGATCATCATCTCCAGCGAATCCACATTCTTATCCTTCATCCGCTTACGCATCAGCATGGGGCCGATCCCGGCAAAGTTTATCTTGGAAAGTGCCAGTCCCTTGGAACTGGAAGGCATCATCATGCCAAACATCTTGCCCATGAAGTCCTTCTCGACCTGGGGTTTATTGGTGCGTTTGATAATGTTGAGTCCCCAGAAGGTGAAGAACATCGTGACTTTCTTGCCGGTGGTAGCCGCACCATTGGCGATCACGAAGGAAGCCAGAGCTCTATCCATATCATCACTGAAGACAACGATGGTCTTGTTTTTACCGCCACTGCCGCCACTGCTTTGTTCCACCGCGCCGCCTTTCTGGACGGTAGCGATGATCTTGCGTCCTTCTGTCTGTATGCCGATCAGGGTATTACCTGTCATCTTGCACCAAGCAGGAACGTCTTTGGCAAAGCCTTGGTCTGTGGCAGAGATCTTGAGCTGATCACCTCCCGCCAACCGATCAATCTCCTGCTTCAGACGCATAATGGGGCCAGGACACTGCAAACCACAGGCATCTGCTTCAAAGATTTTCCCGCTGGGAGCACTGCTTTGCTCCGGATCACTCTGGTAAATATGATCGTCTTTCCCTATCACATCCTTAGAGAAGATATCCTCATTGGATTGCTTCTGAGTGGCATGTTCATAGGTGAGATAACCGCCGGAGAGGTTGTAGACCTCGGAGAACCCACTCTGCGCCAGTATACGGGAAGCAAAATAGGAACGGTGTCCGGTTCCGCAGAAGACCACAATCTTCTGCCCCTTGGGGATCTCATCCAGCCTATTGCGCATGGTATCGACATTGATGTTGATAGCCCGGTCGATACTGCCAAGTTTGTGCTCATCCGGGGTACGGACGTCGATCAGAACAGTGTTTGAGTAATCCAGATTGCGCAGTTCGTCCCAATGTATGATCTTGACCAGGCCGTTAAGGATGTTATCCGCAACCAAGCCTGCCACATTGACCGGATCCTTGGCGGAGGAGAAGGGCGGTGCGTAAGCATGCTCAATCTCTTCCAGATCGTAGATGGTCTCTTTATGCTTGAGGATATGCGCCATCATGTCTATACGTTTATCCACACCGTCAAAGCCCACAATCTGGGAGCCCAAGAGCCTGCCATCGGTGGGATCAAAGACGATCTTGACGGTCATGGGCAGGGCATCGGGGTAATATCCTGCATGGGAAGAGGAATGGATGATAGAAGAGATATAGGGAATTCCTTCGTGTTTCAGTACTTTTTCAGAGACTCCCGTGGCAGCCACGGTGAGATCAAAGACTTTGGCAATAGCGGTCGAGATTGAGCCGATGTACTTGCGTCTATTACCCAAGACCATGTTATCTGCAGCAATGCGGCCTTGTTTATTGGCCGGACCGGCCAGATAGGTGAGGAAAGGCTTTCCTGTGATTGGGCTGGGAAAGACCACTGCATCGCCCACCGCATAGATATCCGGATCTGTGGTCTGCATGTATTCATTGACCACAATGCCTTTATTGACGCCCAGTTCCAGCCCGGCAGCTTCTGCCAGATGGCTGTCCGGACGCACCCCAATAGAGAGCACCACCATATCGGTCTGCAGAGATTTTCCGCTCTTGAGACGCACATGCAACCCATCCGATTCCTGAACAAAAGCATTCACGGCATCTTTGAGGTAGAACTCCACCTTCTTGGTCTTGAGGTGCTGATGCACTTCAGCGGCCATCTCATAATCCAGAGGCGTCATCACCTGTTCCGCCATCTCTACGATGGTAACGAAGATGCCCAGGTGATGCAGGTTTTCCGCCATCTCCAGGCCGATGAACCCGGCGCCGACGATCACGGCTCGCTTAACTTCATGATTCTTGATGTATTCCTTGATTCTATCAGTATCGGGAACGCTGCGAAGCGTGAAGATTCGTTCATCTGCAATACCCGGAATCCCCGGACGGAGAGGTTCAGCTCCAGGAGAGAGCATCAGTTTATCGTAGCTTTCGGTGTATTCCTCTGCAGTTTTTGTGTTTCGGATCGTTACGGATTTTGCCTTGCGATCGATAACGATCACTTCACTATCGATGCGGATATCCACATTGAGCCGGGCTTTGAAGCTCTCCGGAGTTTGCACAAAAAGGCGATCACGCTCTGCAATCACTCCCCCAATATAATAGGGCAAGCCACAATTTGCATAGGATATGTAGCTGCCTCTCTCAAACATAATGATCTCAGCACTTTCATCCAATCTGCGCAGTCTGGCTGCCGTGGTGGCACCACCTGCCACTCCACCGATTATCACGTATTTTGCCATTGCTTGTTCCTCGTTACATATACATATTTGTTATGGGTTCATCTTGATAAAACTAGGTCAATCCTGTCAACTAAACATTTCCCACCATCCCTGCTCAAAGAATGTCACTCAGAGAGTTTCCCGCTGGCGAGACAGAAGGCAGCCAGAGAAGCTAAAAACCTTGACAGGCATGGAATCATAGCTGTAGTTGCGGAAGGTAGTATCTTCAGTAACAATATAAGCGTGATGCGACAGAAAACCAAGGGAGGAAGCGATTCAGCTTGCTACAGGCCTTTTGGGCCAGGAAGCAGGCCTGAGGTATACTTAGCTCAGCATTATGGGGAATCTCATCAGGAAACTACACCCGCAAAGGCAAGAACAAGTAGAAAACAATACAGAGTAAAGAAGTACAAGAGAGTCCATTACTGGGGCTATGGTTTATGTCCATTTCGTCCATATAGTCCATCTGTAAAAGACTATATCACAAGAAGTAATAGAGAAGAGTGATACAGAATAGCCATCTACCTGCCAGTGGACGCCATCCCTCCTATCCAACACCTTCTGTCCAAGTAACAAGTATGAACTGTGCTGCTACGCCCTTTTGGCCTGTCAATACACCTCAAAGCCGAACTGAGAGAGGCTTTGAGGTAGAATTGCCCGGAATCCAGAAATGTATTAATGCATATCCGGGCTATCTCTCAAACAAGTAAAATCAACGCACAATGGATAATCAAACTCGTATTGGTGCCCATCCGTAGTAAACCTTATCTCTCTTCGCCAGACGATTATGGAACAAATATTGCACTATTTTTTTGAAAGCATATTACAGGAGTGGATCGATGAGTTATAAGATATTGATAATGAGTCTTTTGGCAATCCTTTGCATAGTGCCAGGTTTGGTCTTTGCCCTCGAGGTGAATCTGGAAACTGGTTTGTTTTCCAATAACGATATTTTTGTTGGTGTTTGGGAAACACCGCACCCGAATTATCATGTGCATCTGACAAATTGGCTCACCCGAGGATTTATTGGTCTGGCAGTCCAGAAACAGGAGAAGCCATACTTCAGTTGGGGAGCCAAGCTACTTTACAATCATCGGGACTTCATCGAAGAAAATTCAGATGCAGAATCCAAAGGCAAATATCTGGATATCATGCTTCACCCCTCGTTCCGAAATCAACAGCTTGATATATATGGCGGCCCCACTCTGGCAATAAACCTTGCCTCATGTTACAGAGATCCGGATTATAAAGGTGAGAAGGATGATCTTGCTTCTGTGGTTCCTGGCTTGCACCTCGGGATGCGTTATCCTGCCACAGGCTCCAGAATCAGTTTTGATCTCTGTGCAAATATTGATCTAATGCCTTTCTCCAGAAGTTATGGAGTGGATAAATACCAGCAGAAAGTGATGTTTGGCATGAACTACAATCTCTATGGAGGACGTGACCATGATTCAACGCTGGTGGAGATTCCCATGCTGGATTTACCTCAGGCAGACCGGAAGGAAAGGAATTTCAGATTGAGTTATGGTGCTAGAGAGAAATGGGACTGCAATATATCGGATATAAAGCTCGCCTGGGAGCATAAGTACTACTACAAGAACATTGGCTGGTCTTACGATTGGGGTTTGGGAGTAATCGCAGGTGGAGAGAGTAATGATGAGGAGGATAAACATTCCAGTGCGTTGTTTGGACAAAGTTTCTTCATTGGCCCCCAGATCTGCTTGCGTTTAGGTAGATTTGAGCCCTTCATTAGAGGATACGCAGGTCCTGGATGGTCATTTGCTTCGGGCAGTTTGTTAGCTATAGGGTTCCTCGAATTTCCCATGCGGGCAGATGCGGGTCTAAGAATTCACCTGATCAGAAGGTTGGGAATTGAAGTTGCAGCAGAACGAATGTACTTTCACGGAGAAGATATGGGCTGGATGCTGGCATTTGGGCTCTGCTCAATCAAACATTAGATTATCTGGGCGTCCTCCCCGTAAATCTGTTTAAAGCGGGTTTCATCTATATCCCCCGGTTCCCCCTCATAGGCGCATATTCCTCCCTTGAGAGCATAGACCCGGTTTCCATACCTACGAGCCAGGCTCAGGAAGTGCAGGCTGCAGATCACGCTGATCCCGTCTCTACGGTTGATCTCTCCCAGATACTGCATGATGGAATCCGCCGTGGCGGGATCCAGGCTCGCCACCGGTTCATCTGCCAAGATCAGATCGGGCTCCTGCATCAGAGCTCGGGCGATTGCCACTCTCTGCTGTTGCCCTCCGGATAGCTGCTTCACCATTCTCGTGCTAAAATCCGCCAGTCCCACCCGTTCCAAATTGTGCTGAGCGAGCTCCAGATCCGCCTTTGTAAAAGCAGAACCGATAGAGTGATAGCCCAGGCGTCCGGTGAGCACATTGGTCTGCACGGAGAGATTCTTCACCAGATTGAACTGTTGAAAGACCATGGCTATCTTGCGGCGGTAACTGCGGAGTTCCTTGCCCTGAAGCCCAGTTATGGATTTGCCTTCAAAGAGGATATCTCCGGAGCTGGGCTCGATCAAACGGTTTATACAGCGCAGAAGCGTGGATTTCCCGGAGCCGGAAAGCCCCAGAAGGATGATAAAATCTCCCCGTTCCAGCCCCAGGCTGATCTCATTGACAGCATAGTACTTGCCGTCGTAAGTCTTCTTAACTTTCTGCAGCTCGAGTTGTTTCATCAATTCAGCATATCAGCCGGATTCATACCCAGAGACTTGAGTGTTTCACGCACAATATCATAATCCGCATCAGAAGCGGGCACCAGGCCGTCTATATCATAAAGCTCCCGTAGAGTCTGCACTCCGGCATCGGTGCTGCTGAACTTCAGCAGGGCGTCATTGACCTTGGTGCGCACTTCTTCCGGTAAGTTGTTGCGGAAAGTAACGGTATCATTGGGAATCCAATCCGTAAAGCCGATGATGGCGACCTTATCGATCACATCGGGATGGGTATCCAGAAGCTTCTCCCGGGCATCTTTGGGCCTGCCGGTGGAATCGTCTGGAGACCAATAGCTGCAGCCCACATCGGCACGACCCGAATAGACAGCCAGGATGGCAGCATTATGGCTTCCCGCCAGAATCATATCCCGGGGAGTAATGCCTTTTTGCTTCAGAATAGCCGAAGGGTAAATATAGCCGGAGGTGGAAGCGGCATCCGTATATGCAATGATCTTGCCTTCAATATCTTCGATGCTTTTCACGTTGCCATCTGCCAGAGCAACAAATTGCCCCCGGTAGTTCTTCAGGCCATTGCGCACCGTCATAAACTGCACCTGCGCATCAAACTTCTCGTGTGCCAGCACATAAGCATAAGTGGCCAACCAGGCAATATCCGCCTGATAGCTGCCCAGAGCTTCAATCACCGCTGCATAACTGGTGGGCACCGCCACCTTAAAATAGTAGCCGGTTTCTTTTTGCAGAAAACTGGCAATGGCTTCTCCGCTGGAAACCACCTTTCCGGCTTCCAGAGAGGGCACAAAATACATCTTGATCGGGTTCTTCTTGGAGCCCAAATCCCGGTTTGCCTTTTCCAGCCTGGAGGCAGAACTCTGGCAAGCTGCCAAAACCAGGAGCAGGCTCAAAATGATAAGTATTCTTGCTTTCATAAGTATAAAGACTCCTCTGGCCGGCTATTCCCAGCCCCAGTCCGTAAAGAATTGGTTCACAACCATAAGATCACGTTGCCAGAGCTCACGGAAATCCTGAATCGTGGCTCCATCCAAGGTGTATCCTTCATTATTGAATATCGCCTCCGGGATAATGGGTATCTCCCGGGGAGAAAGCTTCACCTGATCCCTAAAATCAGAGAAAGTGAGTAAGCCTGCCACACTGATCTGCTCTCCACAAAAGTCGTTCCGGATGGCCTGCGCCACCACCAACTGATCCTCCAGCCCCTGCTCCAAAGCTTCAGCTATGCCCTTAATTACGCTATAGGCAGAGCGGGAACAGAGCATGCGGTAATCCATCGGCTTGGTTCTAAGTTCTTTGAGGAAACGGGCTTTGCGATAGGGAAATTTACTATGCAGCATCCGGAGCATGCCGATGCCGTTTTCTATCTGAGGATAATCGTTGTAATAAGAAGCAGGAGGCAGCTTTTCATCTGCCAACACATACAGCTCATCAGCCGCATAGACCAGATCCGTTTCCTCCCGGATAGCATCGATCCGCTTGATAGTATCCAGCGCTAAAACCGGGTCAAAAGACCTGAGTGGAGTAAGCCCCTCCCGATATCTGGTGAGTCCCACCGGCACCACACCTATAGAAAGGAGGTTCTTCCCCAGGGTAAGCAGCTCTTTCAGGCTGCGTGAAAGCTCTTCGCCGGTATTGTAGCCCGGCACCGCCACTATTTGAATATGCAGCTCAATACCTGTCTTGGACAAAATCTTGAGACGGGACATCAGATCTGCCTCTTCCCGGTAGCGCATCATCTGCTGCCTAAGTGCGGGATTGGTGGTGTGGGCGGAAACAAAAAGAGGGCTGATCCTCTGCTTTTTTATCCGTTGAAAATCCCCCTGCGAGAGATTTGTCAGCGTGATATAATTGCCAAAGACAAAGGAGAAGATATAGTCATCATCCTTGATGTAAAGGCTATCCCTCAACCCGGGAGGCATCTGGTCTATAAAGCAGAATATGCAATGATTCTGACAGGAGCGGCATTGATAGGGCTCGGGCTCGATGCCCAGAGCTTTGCGGTTTTCACGTTCCAGATCGATGGTTCTGGCTTCTCCATCCTGAGAGAGTATCTCCAGCCGCAGAAACTGCTGGGAGCTTTGAAACTGCAGATCCAGGAAGTCCCGGATTTCCTCTCCATTAACGGAGACCAGGGTCTCCCCCGCCCGGATGCCGTATTTGGCAGCGGAAGAACCTTTGAGAACCCTATCTATCTGAACCGGCATAAGGACCTAGGTGTTGCGAATCCGGTCGTAGCGGAATTTGAAGCGCTTAACGCCTTCAAATATGGCTCTGGCGATCCGGTTTTGATATTGGGGATTGATCAGCCTGGCTTCTTCCTCGGCATTGGAGATAAAGCCTATCTCACACAAGACTGCCGGCATGAAAGCACCTCTGAGCACAAAGAAATTTGCCTGGTTCACGCCCCGGTCGTTCCAACGGGTTCCGGCCACCATATTCTGATGAATCAGGCTGGCCAGCATGCTGCTGTTATCAAGATGCTCGGTTTGGGAAAGATCACTCAAGATAAAGGCAAGTGCGTCGTATTGAGCCCGGGCTCCCGCCTCTTCATACAGCTCCACCACGTTGTTTTCCAAAGCCTCAACCGCCCGGGAATCCGAAGTTCCACGGATGGCCAGATAATAGGTCTCGAGGCCACTGGCGCTCCTGTTTGTGGAAGCATTGGCATGAATGGAGACAAAGAGATCTGCCCGGTTTTCATTGGCAAAACGGGTGCGCTCTCCCAAAGAGATAAAGCGATCGTCTTCCCGGGTCATCAGCACCCGGAGTCCCAGCTCCCGCTCCAGCATCACTTTGAGCATTCTGCTCACCTGCAAAACCACTGTCTTTTCCGGCGTTCTGAGGGTTCTTCCCACCGCTCCGGGATCTCTGCCTCCATGCCCGGGATCCAGCACAATGGTATTGACAGAACGATCCTCCGGAGCCTGCACCAGGAGGCTGTTTCCGCTCCGGCTCACCTTGTCGCTGATCCTTTGGGCCAGGTGCTCTTTGATAAACAAACCCGGCACCATGAGGTTGCCCTGATAGTTGATCGAGGGATAATGCATATTGAAATTGGCATTGGCGATCGTGTAATAGGGCGTATCCTGCAGGAAGATAAATTGCTCTCCATAGATAAAAAGGAATATGCGGTGATCGCTGGGTTCGTGCTTGACGATAGATTTGAAGATGGGGCTCAGATCGTCCAGCTTGATATATTCTATGCCGTTTATTGTACGGGTGGGCAGGCTGTGGCTTGCTCCTCCCCGGATTCTGATGCTGATATCGGCTAATAGACCGCTTGCGCACAAAAGCATCAGGCAAAGCAGAACCAATATCCGGGAGATACAGAATTGATAAGACCTGATCATAATCCCGGTCTAAGAGACCATATCTCCATCAGCCTTGAAAGAGGGAGTCCATTCGTTGTTGCAGGAGAGTTCCTGCGTCCACACATTCTTAAAGCCATAAGCATGAATGGCATCCACAGCTTTGTCATATTCGGTGGGGGTAATCCCACGGCTCAGCTCCGGATAGAGGAAAGCCTTGTGAGTGGGGTAATATTGCCCCATCAGGCTAAGCTGGGTTTGCGTACCCAGTTCCCGGGCAATCAGATCCAGGCTGCGCTGGATTCCGGCGATGTTATTGGGCAAAACCAAGAGCCGGACAATCAATCCCCGGGTGGCTATCCCCTCTTCATCCAAAGCCAGATCGCCCACCTGCCGCTTCATCTCCACCAAAGCCTTCAGCGCAATCTCCGGATAATCCGGTGCGGAGCTATAGAGCTTGCCGTAAGCGGCATAACTATATTTGTAATCCGGCAGATAGATATCCACCAGTCCTTCCATCTGTGCCAAAGTCTCGACCTTCTCGTAGGCATTGGAATTCCACACCACGGGAATCTTCAGGCCATTTTCTTTGGCGAGCACCAGAGCATCCCCTATCAGGAGAGAATAGTGAGTGGGAGTGACCAGATTGATATTGTGAGCACCCTGCTGCTGCAGATCCAGCATCAGATCGCTGAGATCTTCCGGACTGCAATAGGAGCCAAAGCCTTCCTGAGAAATGCTGTAGTTTTGGCAGAATACGCACTTTAGATTACAGTGGGTAAAGAAGATAGTTCCGCTTCCCCGGCTCCCGGAGATCACAGGCTCTTCCCCAAAATGCAATTGAGCCAGGTTGATCCTCAGATCAGCCCCGGCATCACAAAAACCATTGCTGATGTACCGATCCACTCCGCAATCCCGCGGGCAGATACGGCACTCTTGAAGATAAGCTTTCATCTCATACCTTTTCCAGACTGAAGTGACCCGGCAGCAGTGCTCCCAGATCGGATATTATGGTCTCATTACGGTTGGCAAAGATGACCTTCATCTTGGGGTTAAACTCTGCCATTACCTGACGGCATGCCCCGCAGGGCGGGAAGGGCTGATCCACATCCACATAGATGGCAATCTCCCTTATATCCTGATGACCTTCCAAAACAGCACGGAAGATGGCATTGCGTTCCGCACAGATGGTGAGGGAATAGGAAGCATTCTCTATATTTGCACCCAGAAACACTGAACCGTCTTCACAGCGCAGAGCGCTTCCGACCTTGTAGCCGGAATAGGGAGCATAAGCCTTCAATGATGCTGCTTTGGCCAGATCCAGCAGTTCCTGTTCGGAAGAGGTCAGAGCTCTTTGCTCCATTTAACCCACCAAAGCCAGGATCAAGCCACCGGCAATCACGCTACCGATCTGTCCACCCACATTCACGCTCACGGCAGGCATCAGCAGGAAGTTGAAGGGATCTTCTTTCTGAGCCATTTGGTGAATAACCCGGGCAGACATCGGAAAAGCGGAGATCCCGCAGGCACCGATCATGGGATTGATCTTCTGCTTGCGCAGCACATTCAGCAGCTTGGCAAAAAGCACACCACCGGCTGTATCAAAGATAAAAGCCACAATTCCCAAGAGCATGATATAGAGGGTCTGAGGCCGCAGGAAATCCGGCCCTTTCATGGTGGAGGCAATCGTGATGCCTAAAAGAATGGTGACTATATTGCCCAGCTCGGTTTGAGCAGTCTTGGAAAGGCTTTCCAATACACCGGATTCCCGGATCAGATTGCCAAACATCAAAAAGCCGATCAAAGCCACCGAGGACGGCACAAAGATTCCGGCGATTAGAGTGATGGCGATGGGAAAGATGATCTTGATGATCTTGGGAACCTCATCCGCATGGTAATCCATGTGCATCAGACGTTCCTTCTTGGTGGTGAGCAGTTTGATGATGGGCGGTTGAATCAGTGGAACCAAGGCCATATATGAATAGGCGGCCACAGAAATGGCTCCCATCAGGTGAGGCGCAAAACGATTGGCCACATAAATGGAAGTGGGACCGTCTGCCGCTCCAATAATACCTATGGAGGCAGCTTCCTTGAGGTCAAAGCCCAGAAGCACGGCACCGATCACCGTGATAAAGATGCCGAGTTGAGCTGCCGCACCAAAGAGCAGCATAAAAGGATTCTTCAAAAGCGGAGAGAAATCTATCATCGCACCAATAGCGATGAAGATCAGGAGCGGAAAGAGTTCTGTGCTGATCCCGGCATTGAAGAGCACCGTGAGCGGGCCATGTTCGCCGATTGCGGCCGAGCCGGGTATATTGGTGAGGATGGTGCCAAAACCGATTGGTAAAAGCAGAGCAGGCTCGTACTTTTTTTGTATTGCCAACCAGATAAGCACCAAGCCTATCACAATCATTATAATCTCTTGAAATGGAAAGCTTGCGGCTTCCGGAAAGCTTATCGCCATCAATTCAAACTCCTGTAATTCTACTGATGACTACTCAATTCCAAGGCTTTAGTCTGTCAACTCTTTTTGGTATATACCTCTCGATAGCAGAACTGGGGCGCTGCTGCTTACCCACTTCACCACTATTGTTCAATCACTGAGGACACTGAGAAGCAGAGATCTCATAAACAGAGGGAAAAGGACAAGAGGTTTTCCCACAATGTGGAAAGGAGAATCCCACGGAGTGGGGTGACATATGTGTAGCCCATAGTGGAGCTTGCGGAACTGCGGGTTGTGGATATGGCCGATTCTTTGGTTCTTCTCACCCCCTCCCCCCGGCCAAAGGACGCTTTGGCAAGGGGGAGGGGGTTCTGCTTATTGTTTTTTACCCATTGTCGCTAACCCATAGTTCCGTCTGCGCCGTCACTATGGGCTTTGCATATTGCACCCCGCCAAGGCGGAATTTACTGGATGCCAGAGTCTCGGGAGTTTTGGGGTGGGGACGTCCTCGTCACCACAGAGGCCGGAGGCCTCTTCTGCAGGCGGCTCCGCCGCCTCTGTCGAACAGGAGCTCGACAGCCCAATACCGCGATACCTCACAACGCCAATACCGGTTACCCCCCTCATTTCTTCCGGAGTCTTCACCGAGGGTTGTCCGACTCTTCCCGAACACTTTGCTCGGGAAGAGTCCTGCAAGACACGGCGAAGAGTCGGGGACGCATTAGAGATAAATTGGGAACTCCTTCTCCTCCGTCATCCCAGATTTGATCCAGAATCCATGTGAATATCAATCATTCCCGCACTTCACCACAAGACTCCGCCTTCCGTCATCCCGGACTCGATCCGGGATCCGTGCACAGAGCACCCAATCCACACTCATTACTGCAAGACTCCACATACCGTCATCCCGGACTTGATCCGGGATCCAGTATTACTGATCACACAGACAAAGCTCTCATCCATAGCTAAAACCCCGCGTCCATCTACTTTTACTTACTTATCACAGGTTTCTTTTTTATTGGCAGAAACCAGTTTTATGTTACTGTCTATCTCTAGATCACTTTTAGAGCTGTTATGGGTATAGCATAATGGGACGATATACCATTTATCGGAATAGTCTCCGGCTTTCTGGACGTGAGCTCCCACACTGGGCCGATTATGACAGTTTACTTCCGGACAGTATGAGGGTACTGGTTGACCGGAGAATCTCTTCCAATGATCCAGCCAAGATCCACACTTGCATGAATTGTCAGTAGTTCCATTGATGTTTCTTACTTTCATTTGAACCTCCTAGTGTTAATGGACGCGGGTTAAACATAGGTTTCATAGTCACCCCCACTTGCGTGGGGAATTCGACTATAGCGTTTATTACAACGCCTACAGCGTCGGTTCACCCCCACGTGCGTGGGGAATACTCTTCCCTCTGCTATCCAAAGTAATGGCGTCCCGGTTCACCCCCACATGCGTGGGGAATACGTGGGACTGCAGCGTCACGCCGGAAGATTGGGCGGTTCACCCCCACATGCGTGGGGAATACGCCTTGACCCGGTTAAGAGGAAGATGTGGCTGCGGTTCACCCCCACATGCGTGGGGAATACCACCGCCCAGATGGCCTCCTTCAGATTGTAGCCGGTTCACCCCCACGTGCGTGGGGAATACGGGTCGCTTTCTGCGCGTCTCAGAAGCTCTTTCGGTTCACCCCCACGTGCGTGGGGAATACCCGTATTTATCGTTTAGTTCCTGCGAGACCCTCGGTTCACCCCCACATGCGTGGGGAATACACAATATCATCATAATCAACGTGTATTAGCGTCGGTTCACCCCCACATGCGTGGGGAATACATTACCGCACCTCTATTGACCCCAACATGATACGGTTCACCCCCACATGCGTGGGGAATACTTGCAGACCGTATATGACACAGTGCTAAAGCTCGGTTCACCCCCACATGCGTGGGGAATACTGTTGGCATGATAATCAGGCAATTGATGATCACGGTTCACCCCCACATGCGTGGGGAATACTGTAATTGACTCATCCAGCACACAAATCCGTTCGGTTCACCCCCACATGCGTGGGGAATACGCATAGCCAAGCAGTCCCAGTTTCGCCTCAAGCGGTTCACCCCCACATGCGTGGGGAATATATGCTTAGGTTCACCAATATAGCGAAAGACAACGGTTCACCCCCACATGCGTGGGGAATACGTATCGTCTCTGGGTATCCTGGTCTGAGCTCCACGGTTCACCCCCACATGCGTAGGGAATACTTGTGCAGACCTATCTCAATGATGAATCTGAGCGGTTCACCCCCACATGCGTGGGGAATACAACCTATAAGGTTGGACTAGGATTCATTCTCCCGGTTCACCCCCACATGCGTGGGGAATACTAGGTTTATGTTCCCATTGTGGTCATACCATTCGGTTCACCCCCACATGCGTGGGGAATACGCTAATGGTGACAGAATATTGTATGTATATTACGGTTCACCCCCACATGCGTGGGGAATACAGCACCTTCCTGCTCAGCTCCTTTCCTACCATCGGTTCACCCCCACATGCGTGGGGAATACTCAATACTTTTG
>JAKPXC010000005.1 GCA_029567705.1 Candidatus Cloacimonadota bacterium | reverse complement strand
GCCTCGCCTCCCCGTCCTCTCTATGACCACTTTTCACACAGGGAGTGGTAAAACCAAACCAATGGACAATAAGTACTTCTTACACATTTGTCAGCAGTATCTTACCATCCTGCTATATCACTTTTTTGGGGGAATGCCTTCTATTTGCAGTCTAGATTCCGGATAAGCCCTCATACAAAAAGGCTCGCTTTCTAGCGAGCCTTATATGACTTTGTAGTTGTTAGTTATTCATTGGGACCCATTACTCTGAATTCCACACGTCTATTGCGGATTTTACCCGCTAGAGTGCGGTTGGATTCGAGGGGACGGGTGAGACCATAACCGACTGATCTCAGACGGGAACGTTCCACGCCTTTGGAGACCAGGTAGTTCACAACCGAGGCGGCTCTGCGTTCGGACAGGCCCAGATTGTATCTGGCTGTGCCGATGTTGCAGGTGTGTCCGGAGATTTCAACTCTGATATCAGGATTGTTAAGTAGGGTAATCACGGAGTTGTTCAATATCTCCAGCGAAGCTTCGGTGAGTTCCGCACTGTCGAAATTGAACTGGACATTTTCCAGTATGAAGACCCGCTCTCTTTCCAGGGGTTGAAGCACTATGTTCAGAGTGTTGCCATCGGTTTCGGGGTTGTAGGAACCTGTAAAGATCATGTAATCTTCTTCCGATACCACCACATTGTAGGTGGGGCCAAGCGGAAGGTCCAGAGTATAGGCACCGTTCTCGTCCGTATTGATCGTATATCTTTGATTCTGTCCATCCACAACAGCTTCGAAGACGATCTGGGTTTGAACGGGTTCTCCAGCTTCATTGGTTACCCGGCCGGTGACTGTTACTTCTTCAGCTCTGATCAGCGGTCTCTCTTCCTCGATATCAGTTGAGATCACATCCCCGGTATCGGGATCACGGGTCAGATAGCTCTGAGGATCATGATACTCAAGATTGATGGCAATGAACTTCTCGAAGCCTGCGGCTTTGCGATCCGTGCTGATAAAGCCCTGGTTGGAGCTGGGTACCCGGGAGAAGAATCTATCGTCCCGTATGGAATTGGCGGGGATGCCAAGGTTCTCCGGGATAGACCAATCCTGCCAGCCATCACCGATCTTCACAGCTTTGAAGAGGTCGTAGCCTCCCAAGCCGGGTAGGTTGTCCGAAGCAAAGATCAGGGTGCGGCCATCAAACTCCATATAGGGAGTTTGTTCGTTTCCGGTGGTATTGATCATGGGTCCCAGGTTTTGAGGGACAGACCACAGGCCATTCTGGTATTCGCTCACCCAGATATCCATATCCCCCAGGCCGCCTTCCCGGGAACTGGCGAAGAACAGCCACTTATCCTGGAAGATCATGGGATGGGTGTCCACTTGGGGAGAATTGACCACCGTCAGGTTCTGCGGGGCAGTCCAGCGTCCGTTCTCTTTGGTGCTGATATAGATATCGCCATCGATCTTGTTGCGTTCATAATTGCCAAAGAGATAAGCGGTGTTGCCATCGGAGGAAAAAGAGCCGATCGCTTCATTCTTATCTGTATTCCAAGTATTAATGAGCTCCGGTCTTCCCCATCCTGAGGCAAATCTTTCAATGCGCCAGATATTCTCTTTTTCACGGTTAGCCGGCCGGAGGGAAGTGAAGTAGGCACAGTTGCCATCCGGACTCATCACAGCCCCGTAATCGGAATTTCTGCTATATACATAGCGGGGCATATCGGAGTATTCAAAGCGCTCGAAAATCTTGGTTTGTCTATCCAGGATTCCCAGCAGGCTTTGCACGTCCCCGCGGTGAGTCTCCTCACCGGAGGCCAGATAGCTGTTCAGCCATCTTCTGGCATTGGTGCTGTCGTGAACGGTGATATAGAGCTTACCCAGCCAGTAATGATAAAGTGGAACGGTATCGTCTGCAGACCGGTTGGCCTGAAGATACTGATTGATCGCTTCTCTATACATACCGCGCTGGTAATACTCCATCGCCTCTGTGGCATAGCGTTCACCCCGCAAACCGATCCCAAAGGCTGCCGCTGATAGCCCCAGAAACAGGGCTATCAGAAGCAGAATAACATGATGTCTCATTATCATAATCAGCTCCCTTAGAACTTAAGGATCAGCGAAATTATGTGATCATCATTGAAGATATCGTGATTACCGAATCTGTAGGCATAGTCTAGCTGGACACTGCGGAATCTGAGCCCGGTGCCAACTGTGAATCTGCCTTCATTAAAACCAACCCGCAGACCGGTTTGGGAATTGGTGAGGATATCATCCCAGGAACTGCGTTCGGTCATATTTACCACAGAGACCTGAGAATCGGCCTCCGGATCACGGCCAATGGGAGTCCAGTATTCACCGCCGAAATTGAGCTTGGGGCTTTCGGAGCTTTCCAAGCTGAGATCCGCAGCTATGGTCACACCCATAAAAGGATGGCCGGCAACTCCCAGAGCAAGCTGAGTGGGGATCGTATCGTCAGCCAGAGTCCCAACCAGGTCCCGAACCATGAGTCCGGCCTGGAAATACTGGCTCAGGTCATATTTGGCTCCCAGATCCAAGCCAAATCCCACTTCAGTATCGTCATCCACCGTGGAGAGATAGAGCTTGGGAGTAGCGCCGAAGCTCAGCCTCTTGTAGCGGTTGGCATAGCTGAGGGCGATATTGTGTTCCTGGTTGCCGAAGAAACCGGTGGGTTGATCCAGATCGTTGAAGCCTTCGATGTCTTCCACTCCGGCATTGACCCAATTCAGAGCCAGAACGCCGAAATCGAAGCGTTTTCCGAGGGCGGCATATTTGTAGGTGCGGTCGTATCCCATGGAGAGGTTGTACATAGAGCTAAACTCGATGTCTTTCATTTCCATGAGCCCGGCCGGATTCCAATAGGCTGCTGTGATATCCTTGGTGATGGCAGTTCCTGCTTCACCCATACCGATCACCCGCGCACCTATACCCATGCGGATATAGGCGGCGGCTGAATTGTTTATATCTGCTGCGAAAAGCGAGAGGCTTCCCAATATGAGGCAGACCAGCAGCAGGCTAGTTTTGAGGTTCATTATCTTCTTCATCTTATCCTCCTTATTGGACAGCGATCTTCAGGACACTTTCGCTGCGGTTTGCTCCATCAATTGCCACAATTCTGGCAAAGTAGGCTCCACGGGCGACCTTGGTTCCGCTGGAATTTTTCAAATCCCACAGGATGTCTATCTGGTTCGTATTGGTAGTAGGAACCGTGAGAGTACGGATCTGTTTTCCTGCGAAGTCGTAGATGGTCACAGAGACCTGAACGTTGTCGTTGCGGCTCAAGATAAGCCTGATAGTTGTATTGTTTACAGCAGGATTAGGGAAGGCATGGCTGTTGTCGCTGATTTCTAGATCACCTGCCTGATACTCGATCGAGGTGGTGAGGCTGGGCAAGCTTTCTTCTCCATTGTACACTGCTGTGACACGGTAGCTATAAGTGGTGTTGACCTGGATCACATAATCATCGTAGTAGTAGAAACCACCATCGAAGGTATTGATCAGGGCACCGCCATTAACAGGGCTGAAGTCTGCATCTCCGGTAGCCTTGCGATAGAGCTTGAAGCCATCGAGGTTTCTGGAGGGCAGAGGAGAATTCCACAGCACCCGGATGTATCCGCTGTAGGAATAGGCACGGACACTGATCGGAATTCTGAGTACAGAGTAGGTCTGGCTCGTAATAGCGCTGGACACCCAATCCGTCTTAAAGGCCTTGGCTTTGACTACCAAGCTTTGGCTCTGATACGGAATGCTGATCGGAGCTGTGTAGAGCGTGGACGTGGCAGTCGGATCAGTTCCGTCCAAGGTATAGCGAATCTCGGCTCCATCCGTGGTACTGCTGAGTTCCAGATTGAATTCCTCGGCATAGAGACCACCGCTTTGGGAGAAGACGGGATCTGCCACTGTGCCGGTGATGTTATAGACGGCTGTGACGGTAGGGCTGGGTATCCAATCTGTCATGAATCCTTTCAGCTTCACTGTAGTAACCGTGTTACCGGTGAGCTGGAAGGGAGCTTGATAGGCAGGAGAAGTGAGAGTGGGTTCACTGCCATCCAGAGTGTATCGGATATCAGCCGTCTGCGGAAGAACCGGCGCAGCTATAGTAATGGTTTGAGCAGTGGTATAGGTTCCTGGAGCAGGACTGATGGCAGGAGTGTTCAAGCTCACCTGGCCTGTGATGTTATAGATTGCTGATATCGTGGGACTTGGTACCCAGTTTGCCAAGTATGCTTTGGCTCTGATTTCGAATCCCTGTGTATTAAGTGGAATATCAATCGGACCGCTGTACACCGGGGATGTGGCAGTTGGTTCAGTTCCGTCTGTTGTATAACGTATTTCATCCGGGGTGGGATATATTTGAGCCGTGATACTTACGCTTTGAGCAGTCTGATAAGTTCCGGCGGGAGGATCAAACAGATCTCCGGTCACTGAGACTCTTCCTGTAATTACATAGGTAGCTTCGTAAGTGTCAGAAGGTATCCAGCCTGTGGCAAAAACCTTCGCTTTGATCGTGGTAGTCATATCTCCCATGAGGGGAATTGCTGCCGTGTATTCTGGAGATCCCGGTGTCGGGTCACTACCATCGATGGTATAGCGTAGGGTAGCTCCTGCCGGAGTAGTTGTGGTATTGAGCGAAACCGAAATCGGAGTCGTATAGAGACCGGCAGCAGGAGTGAAGACCGTCCCGTTGATAGCAGCTTGTCCCGTTACAGTATATGTGGCACTGGCAACTTCAGAGGGTAACCAATCATTTAGGTAAGCAACAGCCCTGATGGTTCTGATAGTGTTCAGGTTTACGCTGATTGGCCCGGTATACAAGGCAGAGGTGGCATTGGGTATGCTACCGTCCGTAGTATAACGGATTTGAGCTCCAGTTGGAACTGTAGCTTGATTGAGGGTTACCTGCTGGGCAGTTGTATATGTTCCGGGAGCAGGGCTAAAGAAAGGTGTTGGTAAAGCGACCTGTCCGGTAACCTGATAAGTTGCTGAGTAAACAGGACTGGATGTCCAGTTTGCGAGGAAAGCCCGCACTTTGAGAGTTGTGTTTCCCTGTGGTATTGGTAAAGCCGTACTGTAAACAGGAGATCCGGTTGTGGGATCACTTCCGTCCAGCGTGTAACGGATTACTGCACCGGCTTGGGAAGCACTATTAACTGCAACAGTCTGAGCTTGGTAATACAATCCCGCAGGAGGATCGAACACCGGCGCATTGATAGCCAGAGTACCCGTGATCAGATACGTAGCACTGACCGTGGTACTGGGCGTCCAATTTGCCAGGAAGGCTTTTACCTTTATTGTTGTGTTGCTGTTCAGGGGCAACTGAATGGGCATTGTATAAGCCGGAGAGGTTTGCTCGTTTGGCTCGCTGCCATCCATGGTATATCTGAGAGTAGCTCCTGCAGGGGTTGTACTAGTGCTCAGAGTAATGCTCTGTGCGGTTGTGTAGATCCCGGCTGCTGGTGTAAAGACCGTGGTAGGCAATTGAACCTGGCCGGTTACAGTGTAGGAGCCTGTGTAAACAGGGCTGGGAAGCCAATCGTTGCGGAAGGCTCTCAGCTTGATCGTGAGGCTGCTATTAAGACCGATATTGAACGGACTGGCATAGATCGGAGAACTTGTGGTGGGATCGGTGCCATCCGAGGTATAGCGAATCACTGCATCCACAGGATTGGGACTGCCGATCACGTTCACAGTCTGTGCTGTCTGATACACTCCGGGCAAAGGATTGAAGAGCGGAGTGGAAAGCGTTACCTGACCTGTGATGGTGTAGGCAGATTCATAAGTAACACTGGGCAGCCAATCGGTCTTGAAGGCTTTCACCTTGATCGTTTGGCTATTGTTAACCGCTATTGCGGCAGTGTAGATAGTTGAAGTGGCAGTTGGTTCACTACCATCCGTGGTGTAACGCAAGGTAGCACCGGCAGGATTGGAAGCGGTATTGAGAGTAACCATCTGTGCACTGGTATAGATGCCGGCATCAGGAGTGAAGACAGGGCTGTTCAGGCTCACCTGACCAGTGACCGTGTATGTACCTGTATGGATATCTGAAGGCAACCAATTGGCTGCATAGGCTCTCACTCTGATGGTGATGATCTCGCCGGTATTGACCGGGATGGTTCCGCTGTAAATGGGAGAAGCCTCATTGGGGTCACTACCATCTGTGGTGTAACGAAGCGTGGCACCCACTGGAGCTGTGCCGGTATTGATACTCACATTCTGAGGGCTGGTATACAGACCCGGCAAAGGATCAAAGACGGGAGTCTGGATCGTTACCTGGCCGGTTGTGGTATAGATACCGGTATGGGTAACACTGGGGGTCCAATCTGTCAGATAAGCCTTGGTCTTTATGGTAAGGCTGCTATTCAGAGGAAGATTGATGGTTCCGCTGTAGATTGCAGAACTCTCATCCGGCTCTGTGCCATCGGTGGTGTAATGAACCACAGCAGCGGCAGGAACAGGAGTGTTGATACTGATATTCTGTGCTGTCTGGTAGATGCCGGGGGCAGGACTGAAGACCGGCAGATTGTAAGCAACCTGACCCGTGATCAGATAGGTTCCCGTCACTGTTTCACTCGGTGTCCAATCTGCTTCAAAAGCCTTCACCTTGATCGTGGTGGAGCTGTTCAAAGGCAGGTTGATCGGGGTAGAATACGCAGGAGAGAGCAGCGTAGGCTCGCTACCATCCAGCGTGTATCTGAGAGTGGCAGTTGCCGGTAAGACAGCCGGTAAGAGGCTTACAGTTTGAGCTGTCTGATATGTGTCGGGAACAGGACTAAATACCATGGCAGGAAGCTGCACCTGACCGGTTACAGTATAGGTAGCACTGTAAACCAGGCTGGGTATCCAATCTGTCTTGAAGGCACGCAGCTTGAGGTTCAGGCTGCTGTTCAGGCCCACAGCTATCGGTCCGGCAAAGACCGGGGAGGCCATTGTGGGATCACTGCCGTCCGTGGTATAGTGAATCACTGCATCAGATGGAGTGACCACTCCGCTTACGCTTACATTCTGAGCAGTCTGATAGATACCGGCAGCAGGAGAGAAGACAGGAGCACTGATAGTAACCTGACCGGTCACAGTGTAGCTGGCTTCATAAGTAACACTGGGCAGCCAGTCTGTCTTGAAGGCTTTCACCTTGATGGTCTGGCTGGTCACAGGAATTGCTGCTGTGTATATAGGTGACGTTGCAGTAGGCTCACTCCCGTCTGTAGTATAACGAAGAGTGGCACCCACTGGATCGGAATTGGTATTGAGGGTTACATACTGGATGCTGGTGTATACTCCGGCTGCAGGGGTAAAGACCGGTGTGGCCAAGCTTACCTGACCGGTAACGGTATAACTTCCACTGTAGATAACTGAAGGTAACCAGTTTGCTGCAAAGGCACGTACTCTGAGGTTCAGAGTCTCGCCCCGGTTTACAGTGAAGGCACCACTATATATGGATGATGCCTCGGTGGGATCACTGCCATCTATGGTGTATCTCATCACTGCACCGGCAGGATTGGTTTGATCGGTAACGGTTACAGTCTGCGGATTGGTATAGAGACCAGGTAGAGGATCCAAAACGGGTGTCTGGATCGTAACCTGTCCGGTAGCGGTATAAGTAGCTTCATGAGTGATGCTCGGAGTCCAATCCGTCAGGTAGGCCTTGGTTTTCACTGTAATGGTGTTTCCCAGAGCCAGAGGAATAGCTCCGGCATAGAGCGACGAAGTCTGATCCGGTTCTGTACCGTCGATGGTGTAATAAACCACGGCTCCGGCTGGAACAGCGGTGTTGATACTGATGTTCTGTGCGGTCTGGTAGATGCCGGGGGCAGGACTGAAGACAGGGCTGTTGTAGACCACTTGACCGGTAATCACGTAGACACCAGAAATCGTGGGACTGGGCAGCCATCCTGCCTTGAAGGCTTTGACTTTTATTGTAGTGGTGCTGTCCAAGCCCAGACTGATCGGGCTGGAATAGGCGGGAGAGAATTCACTGGGCTCGCTGCCATCTAGAGTGTATCTCAGGATCGCATCCGAGGGTTGAGCTGCAGGATAGACAGTGACCATCTGCGCTGTCTGATAGGTTCCCGGCAGAGGATCAAAGGTAAGAGCCGGTAACTGAGCTGTTCCTGTTACATTATAGACAGCCGTAAAGGTCTCACTGGGTATCCAATTGGTCTTGAAGCCCTTGAGTTTCAAGGTCAGGCTGCTGCTTTCACCCACGCTGAAGGCTGCCGAATAAGCCGGAGAAGCCTCGGTGGGCTCTGTGCCATCGGTGGTGTAACGTAACACGGCATCTGCAGGGAAGCTTGTGGCCACCACATTCACAGTGATGGGACTGCTGTAGGTGCCAGGAGCAATATCCACTATCGGAGAGATCAAGGTGACCTGTCCGGTAATATTATAGGTTTCAGAGCCAATAGCGCTGGGAGTCCAGCCGGATTTGAAAGCTCTGGCTTTAACGATGGTGAGGCTGTTGTTACTCAGAACAATACCTGTATTATAGATAGGAGAGTTTGCCACAGGATCTGTGCCATCGGTTGTGTAACGGATGGTAGCTCCTTCGGTCGGAGAGCTTAGCAGCACGGTTTGGGCTGCAGTATAGAGACCACCGCCGGGAGTGAAGCTTACGTCCGCCACAGTGCCAGTAATGATATAGGTTCCGGCTGCCATCTGGGAATTTGTCCAGCCATCTCTGTAGGCAATAGCCTTCACGGTAGTAGTGGTATCCAAACCGAGCGGAATTGCTTCAGTGTAGTTTATCCCATTGGTAGGCGAGGGATCCGTTCCATCGAGAGTATAGCGAATCGTGACCGAAGGTGTTCCAGTGGTAATGGTTACATTCTGCGCTGTAGTATATAAACCGGGAGCAGGAGTAAAGACGGGAGTCTCCACAGTGTTGGGAGCAGGACCGCCTGAACCGATAATGTATCCAGCTTCACCGATATCACTATCCAGCCAGCCGGCTTTCTTGCCAATAGCCTTGAAGACTATCAGGCCGGATTCAACCAGGATAGGTGCACTATATAGTGTAGAGGTTCCATCCGGTGTGCTCTCATCTGTAGTATAATAAATATCGTCACCTGTGGTCAGAGTAGTGATGCCGATATTCTGAGGAAGAGCATACAAGCCGGGATTGGGTGTGAAGACAGGAGTGGCAACCTTAAACTGATATGTGGCCTGAGCCTCAGCAGATGGATTCCAACCCGGCATCACGGTCACGGCCTTCACGGTGGCAGGATTCTCAATTCGTACGGTAGGACTATAGAGCAAGCCAACCGTCAGGGGATCACTGCCGTCAGTGGTGTAATAGATACTGGAGCCAGCAACCACGGAGTTAATCTCAAGATCAAACCCTTCGTTGTAGATGCCTTCGGCAAAGGAGAAGGTAGGCATGGGAAGCTTGAAGCTATAGCTTGCTTCTCCAACGCTGGGAGGCATGGCATCCTTGAAGGCTATGGCTTTGATGGTGGTGGGTCGATTCAGAACAATCGGCGCACCATAGACTAATCCGGTTGTTGTGGTGGGAACTGAGCCATCCAGTGTGTAATGTATGGTAGCTCCCTGAGTGGTTGTGGTCAATTGCACCGGGATATCTCCCTCGTAACTTCCGGCAGGAGGAGTGAAGACGATCGGGGCAGTCGAGAAGCTATAAGCTCTGCTCACAATAGCACTATCCCACCAATCGGTACGATAGGCAATAGCCTTGAGTGTCTGATCCGTATTCACGGTGATGGGCACGTTTGTATACTGGGTTCCAAGGGTGGAACTGGGATCTGAGCCATCCAGAGTGTAGCGGATATCAGAGCCGGGAGTAGGCTTGGTGAGAGATACCTGAATGTAGTTGTTGTAGTTGCCGCTGGCGAAATTCACAATCGGATCTGCCACTTGCAGATAATACTGGGCAGAAGAGATCGGTGAGGGATTGTGGAAAGCTTTGAAAGCTCTGGCCTTCACCAGGGTGTTTTTATTAATCAGGATGGGACCGTTATAGAGGGTCGAAGCCTCTGTAGGGTCAGTTCCATCCAAGGTGTAGTAAATACTGGCATCAGCAGGAGTGGCACTGATACTTAAACTGAATTCACTTCCCAACACGCTGTTATCAGCAACTGAGAAGACAGGTGCGGTAATGGCGGGATTGATCACGTAGTTCAAATCCAGCTCGGGAGAAGGAGTCCAGCCGTTGCGATAGGCAATAGCCCTCACTCTTGTGTTTGCACTTACCACAAAAGCTCCACCATACAGATTGGCGGGAATCTCCAGAGGATCAGTACCATCGGTTGTGTAATAGATGGTTGCTCCGGGATTCTGGTTTGTGAAGCTCACAGAAATGGGATTGGGATATAGTCCGCTGGCGTGGCTCACCAAAGGAGGCAGGACATTCAGAGTGTAGGTAACCATCTCGGGATCGGAATCCTGCCAACCGGCCATCGTGGCAAATGCCCGGATGGTGGTGGTCTGAGTTACTGGAATGGCACCTGTGTAGAGCAGAGCAGGATCTGCCACAGGCATACTGCCATCGGTCGTGAAATAGATATTGGCATCATTGGGATAAACACTGATAGCAACATTCTGTTCCTGCACATAAGATCCACCTGCAGGGATGAAGAGCGGCTTGGAAACCTTGCCGTTGATCACATAAGATCCTGTAGCAACTGCGCTGTTTATCCAATCTGCCTTCATGGCTATGGCTTTGATAACGGTAGATTCGGTCACCAAAATCGGACTGGCAGGATCAAACACTGCACTGGTGAGATCGGGGCTAGAACCATCCGTAGTATAATATATGGTAGCACCGGCTGTGGTGGTGCTGATGGAAACAGACTGGGCAGAGGCATAGACTCCGGGAGCCGGAGCAAAGACCGGAGTGGCCACCGTGCCGGTGATATTGTATTCACCGCTCAGAATCACAGAATTCAATCCGCTTCCCGTGTAAGCTATAGCCTTGATGAAAGCATAGTCAGTTACGACGATCGGAGAATCTGCATCGTATAGTATACCATTTACAGAGCTGGGATCATCAGGAACAACGCCTGGAACCGTTGATATGGTATATCGGATATTGGCACCGGGGGTATAGGACAGGATATACACATCCTGAGGTGCTGTGTAGGTTCCGGGAGGAGGTGTAAACCTGGGGATAGCAACGGTTGAAACTATCTCATAGAGTCCTTCCAGAATTGGTGAAGATAACCAATCATCCTTGAAGGCTCTGGCTCTGACCAGAGTGGTTGTGTTCAGCTGGAAGGGAACCGTGTAGGTCTGTCCATTGGTCAGGGTCGGCTCGGAGCCATCCAGAGTAACTCTGATCACGACTCCCGGATCATCGGTATGAATTCCGATAATTACGGAGTTTTCATACGAACCTGGGAGATTGGGCAGGCTGAAACTCAAAGGAGCTAATGTGCCAGTGATAGTGTAGGTCTTGGTTACAGGCTCACTGGGGTTCCAATCTTGCCGGAAAGCTCTGGCTGTGAGGGTTTTGCTCTCGGTAAGCATGATAGGCCCGGAGTATATGGGACTGGTCTGAGTGGGAATGCCTGTTCCTTCCACCCAACGAATGGTTGCATTGGGATCGCTGTGATTGATGGAAACAGGGAAGGCAGCATAATGGAGCTCTTCCACGGGACTGAAAGTCGGTGCTTCCAAAACGCCTACAAAGTATATGGCTGTCACCACATCGCTGGGAGTCCAATCTGCCTTGAACACTCTGGCTTTGATCACTTTGGTTCCCAAGGGCACAGAAATGGGTGCTGTATAGAGATTATCCGTTTGAGTGGGATCAGGCGGCATCACATTGATATCGTTTGAGGTAGTATAACGAATCTCTCCGCCCGGGGCATAGGTAACGATTGAAACCAGTTGCGGTGAAGCATAGGCTCCCCCGGCAGGATTGAAGATGGGAGGCTGAACCTTCCCGGTTACCGTATATAAAGCTTCATAAACCGGACTAGGCGCCAGGAAACTATGGAAAGCCCGGGCTTTAATCCTCAGGCTGGAAATGTTGTAAGGTTGCAGAACCGGCACCACGATTTGCCCTGTACCCAAGTACAGAGTGGATGAAGTGGTGGGATCCGGAGGAGCGATATTGGGATCGGTCGAAACTGTGTAGAAGATCTGAGAATTCTGAGCCGGGATTGTGTTGTTTATTGAAACCAGCACCTGGTTTTGATAAACCACTCCGGGATCAGGACTAAATATTGTGCCATTACCATAAGTACCGATCACAACCTGTCCATTGATCAGGAATTCAAAGAACTGGACAGCGCTGGGTGCCCAATTCTCTCTGAAAGCTCTGAACCGGATGATGGTGCTTTGGGAGATGGTAATGCTCTGTCCCACATACTCGGTTGAGGCCTCGGTGGGAGTGCTGTTGTCAGTAGTGAAATACAGCCTGGTTCCGGGATCATCGGGGAAGAGCTGGAGATTGGTGACGCTGATAGTAAGATCAGCACCCACTGGTAAAACGTGTACCAGAGGTGCAACAACTTTATCGAAGCTCAGATCGTCGATCCGTACTTGCCCAGTCACCCTGAATGAACCTGAAGCTATCGGACTGCTTAACCATGTGTCTTTATAAGCTATGGCTTTCACATTCAGGATAGTATCCAAAGGTATATCAATCGGCCCTGCATACAATATACCATCAGTTGAGCTCGGATCCGTTCCATCCAGGGTATAGCGAATGTTGCTATTGGGTGTGGAAGAACTGATCACCAATTGCTGCGCACTGGTATAAATAAAGGGCAGGGGCTGCAGGTTGAAGACCGGAGTTTCAACCGTGCCGGTGATCCTGTATGTTTGTGCAGAGTAACCGGACTGACCATATACAGCGTCATAATATACTGCAGTGATGGTAACCAGTACATCGTCCACTCCTTCACTGATCACAATTGGGTTCAAGGGATCGAAGAGGAAGGAATTTGTATCCGGCAGGCTACCATCCAGAGTGTAATAAATAGGAGCATCCGGACTAACCGTGGAGAACAGCCCCACGTTGATAGTTTCGGTATATACACCACCGGGAAGAGTAAATTCCGGTCCGGTAGCCATCACATTTATAGTCCAAACCAGAGGAGGCAGCGTCACAGAGCCATCTGAAACTATAGCGCTGATCTGGAAAGCGCCGGGATAATTGAAAGTGTAGTCTATGGATGAAAGCACATCCAACGGATTCCCTGGACTGGCAGCAGTTGTGTGGGCTATCACCTGATCAAGAGGGCTGCCATATTCACTCCCAGTGATTCTCCACTCGAAGTTCATCTCAGTGTCCGGCGGAACCAATCCAAGATAGTAATCATCTTCGTCAAAGGCTCTTACTGAGAAGCTCTGGCTGGTATGCTGGTTGACATTGATAGTTTGATCCGCAGGAGTCCAGCTCTTAATCACCGGGTCATCATTAACGTTTGCCACCTTGAGTACAAAGACGTTCAAGCAGGTGTTAAAATCCGGATCCAGATCCAAAAATCCATTGATATTGTTATCCGTATTGGTAATCGCAAAACGCACTTCACCGAAGAAACCCGGACGTGGCGTGAAAGTAACCGTCTTCCCCACATAAGCGGGAGTCTGGTTGATACTCACATTGTAGGGGGGTTGTTGGGTTTGCGTTACAAAGAAATCGTAATTGCTGGGATTGTTTAGGTCATCCACTGTTTTTATCAGGGCGACACCATCGTAATCCAGAAAGTTGATAGTGAGAGGAGTCTCTTCCTGCATATCAATCTGATAATGCAGCAGATTGCCAAATTCGTCCAGCACTTGGAATTGGGGCGGACAGCTCAGAATGATCGGATCATCAACAGGGGTTACCGTGATGCGAACCACTGCAGTGGCATAAGTTCTGGAAGGTTCCCGCATGGGACTGTCCGAAACGCCGATAATCATGGTTTCGCTGCCGTACCAATTCTCCATTCCAGCCTTGATACTGAAATGCAGCATTAGTGGGTTAACGGGATCAGTGGTTATGTTAAATCTTTGCGTAACAGAGTTGTAGAAGAGAAAGAGCTCTCCAGACCCGCTGTACACAACATGGCTACTAAAATCTTTGGTCCAGACCTGATCCTCCAAAAAAGGATCGTCGGCGGGTCTGGGCAGGGGGACAGGAACAGCTGTAGTGCCAAAATCCCAAGTGGGGGCACTGCGCTCGACTCTACTATTATCCTGCCTGATCATCTCGATCACATCTGCTGTGATCTCAGATTCTTGCAGTTCATAATAGTTGATTCCTGCACTAAATAACAACGTAATGCTGACTAGCATCAGGAATAGCATTAACACCGTTCTGTTCATACAAAATCTCCTTATACTCTAAACACATTCATTTCTAACTACTCGATTGGCATTCTTCGCTCAATCTACCTACACCCATAGACTTATCGGCGCTCTGTCGAGCTTCGCTGCAAGTTCTTCCCACCGGGACGAACCACCCGACCGGACTGCCGGATTACTCGAACCAAGACAAGATATGCCTATAGAAGGCTTTCACAACCTCAACTTTGCCATCAAACCATTATTGTCAATAGTTTTCTTCACCTTTGGCTGTCTGCTCTTGATCGTTTTTTTCAACACCGGTTCAACTATTTTCAATCCCTCACCAGATAACACATACGGGAGCGTTGATTCTTTTCCACAAACGGAATTATTACCATCAAAAAAAAATTCTTCTCGACTCTCAATCGTACTGCAAGTTAACAGGGAAAGGGCATTTCTGAACCGGGTTCAGGAAACCTGATTCCTTAGCCTTCCTTGAGCCACGATGAAGAAAACCAGCACCCGGAAAAAAAGGCTTGCCAAAAATACCCGCTTCAAAACAAATGCACTCAACCGGCTCGGGATGTAGCGCAGTCCGGCTAGCGTACTTGAATGGGGTTCAAGTGGTCGCAGGTTCAAATCCTGTCATCCCGACCAGTTCTTTTTTATGCCGATCAGTTCCTAGAGGAGCTGATCGGTTTTTTTATTACCAGAGAGTGTTGAAAAACCGCTGGAAAGCCAATAGTGAGGGGTCCAGATTCAATTTTCAGTAATTATCACCCAATGTCCACGTTTCGTCATTCCTGCGAAGGCAGGAATCCACAGTGCGTTTAATAGAATGAGAGACAGTGATATGGATTCCTGCCTTCGCAGGAATGACGCTGCGTGAAGTTTGGTGGATACATAAATTCTTTCGCCTCGGATAGATGCATGTGCAACGGTCTTTACCAATCAACTATCCTTGAACTGAAGGGACACCGAAGTATCTGATAACAGCGTTTGGATAACTGACTGACAAATGGAATCGGCATGTAGACCTGTTTCTTGGCAGTTCCTTTAGACCATCATCTATTCCCAATGCGTCGCCGAGTCTTCACCGTGTCTTGCAGGACTCTTCCCGAACACTTTGCTAGGGAAGAGTCCTGCAAGACACGGTGAAGACTCGGCAGCTTATTGGTAAACGATAGAGAAGTGGATAGCGGTGCAGCTAGCCAGCTATAAATATGCGCGATAGCCTCAATGGGACGGAGAGTGATTGTATCTTCAGATATCTATCAGCGGAGTTGGTTCAGAGGGTGATGCCACATAGAGCGCCACATCGCTGCGGATACCATCCAGATATTCCTGCATAGTCCGGCGAGCCAGTCCGGGATGGTTATTTACCTCGCTAAGATGGGCAAGTACCAGGTTTTCCAAACCCGTGTGATAAATCTGGCTGATCACGCCTACAGCCTGTTTATTGGAAAGATGTCCGTGATTGCTCTTAACCCTCTGCTTCAAGTGCCACTCGTAGGGACCATCTATCAACATCTGTTCATCGTGATTGCTCTCCAGCACCAGGGTAGTGCTGTGGCTGAGCTTGGTGAGAGATAGCTTCATGGGATAGCCAAGATCGGTGGCCACTCCCAGTTTGCGACCTTGCATCACCTGACTGCTAAAGATAAAATTGCAGCTATCAACGGCATCGTGGGAGCTTTTAAAGGGTTCGCAGATGATCTCTCCAATCCGGAATTCCTCACCGCTGCGAAAGAATTCTATCCGCTCGTGCAGATTGCCCAGTTTATGGGCAGAATAGCTGAAGGTATCCCGGGTAATATATACCGGACGCTTTAGCAGTCGGGACAGAGCTCCAGCAGAGCCACAATGATCCGAGTGTTCGTGGCTGATGAGGATGGCTTGAACCATCTCCTTGTCTATCCGGAAGCTATCCAGGGCTGCAAAGATGCGTTTGGCTGATATACCTGCATCCAGAATAATGGCAGTTTCACCACTTCGAACCAGCAGGCTGTTTCCCTTGCTCCCGCTGGCCAGAACACTGACCTGAAACATCAATTACCGGGACGATAGATGCGGTAGTAGCGGTTATTCAGCTTGTCAAACTCGCTCCACACAGCATTATCCGGGCTGGCAGAAATCACCTGTGCCACTCCCGTGCTTTGCGCATCGAGGTTATCGCAATGATGCAGCACTACAGCCTCAATGGTCTGAGGCAGTCTGACCGAGGCGTTTTCATATGTGCCATGATGAGCGAGAATTAGGTGACGCAGATTAAGCAGCACCTCTTCCGGAAAACCCGGAATGCGGGAAGCTTTCTCACAGACCAATTGATCTGAAAGGCTAAGGTGCCCAATCAGACGTCCGATATCAGTAAAATCTATGGCTGTGGAATTGTCGTATTCAAAGACCTTGGCAACATCGTGCAAAAGCGCTCCGCTCAATAGGAGATCCCGATTCACAGGATAGACCCCGGAGGCATATTCGCAGAGGCCTGCCACAGACAAAGTGTGTTCGATGAGGCCATGAATATAGTTATGATGCCAGCTTTTAGCAGCAGGAGCTTTCAAGTAACGGGCAAAGAAATCCTGATCGTCAAAGATCGAGTGCAGCAGCTTGTGCAAAAAGGGATTCTGCAAGCTGTCTATGATCTTGAAAAGCTCGTCTGCCATCTCCTCAGGATTGCGGGAACTGGTGGCCAGAAATTCATTTATATCATACTCGGAGTGATCGGCAAAGCGAATTTTGGTGATGCTGATCTGGATCTGCCCCTTGTAGCTAACTACATTGCCTTTGATCTTGATCACATCGCCTGCTTCAAAACCTTCTGCTGCGTTCTTGGCATCTTTCCACACATTGGCACTTACACTGCTGCTTTTATCACGAAGCTTGAGCCGCAGATAATGATCGTTCTTGCCTTCTCTGAGTTCTTTTTCCGCTACTAAATAGAAGCTGGTGATCTCCTGACCCACATGGCTCTGGAGATCAACTACTTTAATATTGTTTTCCATAAATCCTTCATTTAAGTACTGTAATTCTTTGTGTCTCGGTGACTTTTTGCCCCAACCTGTCTGTTCCGGTTATCCTCAGGAAGTATATACCGCTGCTCTCAAAGATGGCGGTGTCGATATCTTGCCTTCCAGTATGATTGTGGGTTCTATCTATGAGTTGACCCCTCACGTTATAAATCTCAAGATCCCAGCTTTGATACTTGCTGCCTGTATCTAGGTGCAGCAATCCCTGTGTTCTCAGGGGATTGGGATAAATTCTGCTGAGATATGGCACTACCATGTTGGGATCGTTGGAGAGATAACTGTTGATGGAGGAGAAAGCAGAATAGTATATCTTACCCCCACCTGCAGCCTGCAGCCAATAGTAAAGCCTGTAGTTCTCCCCCAAATCGGCAAGGTCCAGATTACTCAGTGAGGTTGTGTAGCTCTTTCTCAGTGTGTCCCCCGGCGCCAAACTGGCCGAGATCGTATCTGCAAAAGCAATCCAGCGATCAAAACGGTAGATACCATCTCCCGAGAAACCGTCTTTTTTGAAGAACGCCGCAAAAAATCGGGAGTTGGTCATCAGGTTGGGATCAATACTGTTACGGAAAAGATGGGTTGCACCATTGGTCAAGCTCAGTTCTATCTGTAGGTTCTCTCCCTGGGCAGGAAGCGTGAAAGTGCTGGAGGAAGAGCTGATAAAGGTCCAGGCACTGTCAAAGTAGCTAAGTTTCTCTGAAAAATCGGTTTCATAGCTTGAACCCAAACCAAAGAGCTTTTCTGTTCCCCCAAAGATAGTGACTGGAGTGGAAAACAGCGAATACCATTGGTGTCTGCGCGCAGCTCCCAGGCTGGAAAGGCTATCGGACAAGATGGGATAATAATAGAGTGAATGCAACTCCTCAAAGAGATAATCATCTTGGTACTGCACTATCTGGTCGAGCTCGCTGTTCCGGATAAAATTCTCTACCAGATAGACCGGAAAAGCCTGATCGAAGATATTGTAGTACTTGGTTTTGGTATTATTAAAAAGCGTTTCCTGTTCGCTCAACTCACTGCTCAGTATGGCCTTGGCTTTGATCTGCATGGGCGTTTCAGAGAGATTATATATATGCAAGATATATTGCGGTGAAAGCGGGTTGAAGATATACTCTGTCTGAGGAGGGATGGGCTCCAGAATGGAGATATTATCTGCCAGGGAGAAATCGGCCGAGGAGGGAGAGCTGATCTGTACTTGTATCTCAGCGCCGGTGACTGTCTGGCTACTGTGGTTGTAAATAGTGAATTGAGGACGCAAGGCAGAGCGGGGAGTCTTATCTCCTACTAAATCAAATGACTGTAACTCCAGATCAGGATTAGGGATCAGGAATTCACCTTTTAAGCCAAAGAGAAATTCGCAGGAAAAACCTGCATTTGCCAGGTTTTGAAAGAAAGGAACGTCGTAGTTTTGATTCAGATAATAGCTGCGGGTGCCTCCGCCCCATGAAGCTGCAACAAAGGGCCCCTGATAGCTGGTGTTATAGGTAAGAACCACCCAAATCTTCTCTGTCTGAATGGTGGTGTCAAAATCAAACTGCATCATATTTTGGGTAACAGTCTGTTCAGAAATGCCCACTCGCTGCTGGGGCTGCCCCTGGAAATCCGTGAAGAGCTCCACCTTGGCGTTGTTTCCGGTCACAGGGAAATAGATCAAAGCTGATTCAATTGCAAATTGAGACATGGACAAGGTGGGATAAACTTCCTCAAAATCAAAGAGAACCGCCCACTGTGGGCTTCCATACCAGTGCAGATCATCGGTTGATCCGTGATAGGCAAAGCTGTAGTCTTTTTCCGACTGAATGGGTTCACCGGGACCTGGAATATATCCAACCGCAGCTTGAGCCCATAAGCCCCAAGCTGCCATTAGCAAACAGATCAACAGGACAATACTGTGTGCTGTGTGCATTGCTGACTCCCGATTAGGTTTCTGGCTATGTCCAAGTCCTGCCGCATGGCCGCCATCAGTTCTTCCAAGCCGGAGAACTTTTTTTCGTCCCGGATTCTACGCAGGAGGCTCACAGTCATAACTTGTTCGTAAACATCTTCATTGAAGTCGAGAATATAGGTCTCTATCTCGGTTTTTCCATCTTGTTTCACGGTTGGGCTTGTGCCGATATTTGTCAATCCAAAAGCACTGTAGTCTCCAAGACAGACCTTAGAGAGATAGATTCCAGAGGCCGGGATCAGGATATGTGAACTAACCGGATTCAGGTTTGCTGTGGGAAAACCCAGCTTGGTACCCAGGCCTTTACTATGGACCACGTTACCAGATAGAGTGTAGGGACGTCCCAAAAGCCGGGCAGCGATCTCCACCTCCCCACTCCGCAGCTTGGCTCTAATCAGGCTGCTGCTGATGGGAACTCCTTCATAGAGTTCCGGTTCCACATAGATCAGATCATAACCACAAGCTTGGGAATGAGCTTTCAGAAACTCGTAATTGCCCTGTCTCTGATACCCAAAGTGTGAATCAAAGCCCACCACAATCAGGCTGGGGCTATGCTTGGGGATCAGATAGTTCATCAGGAAGTCTTCAGCGCTGGTGCGCGAAAAAACGGCATCGAAGCTAATCAGATCGACTTCATCGATACCGAGGTCTTTGATGCCCTGCAGCTTTGTTTCAGTAGTGCTGAGCAGCATGGGCTGGCTGGGATGAAAGAGAATCTCGGCAGGATGGTTGTTGTACGTGATTACCAATGAGGGAAGCCCTCGCTTGGCAGCCTCTTGCGTGAGGGTTCCCAGCAGCTTCCGGTGTCCCAGGTGTAATCCGTCAAAATTGCCGATTGTGATAACTTTAGACATAGGGAAAGTTCTGTTTGGGCTTGAGAATGTTATTTTTTAAAGTGCAAATTGAGGTGAGATAAGCATCTTGTAAAAAAACGAAGAGTAGATCACAATCTTCTCCCGGGAATGCTATGCTCTTTCCGTGATGAAGGTCTGCGGCTAGAGTTTCATTCACTGTGATGCAGGCTTTGCCTTCCAGCAGGTCTTTGGCTTTTAGAAGCCTTGTCTGCCAGTTATCGGAACTCAGCTCAGATAGCTTGTTAGCTTGGTCGATACTGATTTCTCCAATAGTCGTGCGGCGTAAAACAGTGGTATTACCCAGGCTGCCGCACTCCCTGGCAAGCCATTGACTTAGGCTGCGGATATAGGTACCCTTGGAGACCCTGCAGCGATAGCTGAGGCTCTCTTGGGAAAGCTCCAGCACTTCAAAGCTGCTTATCTCTGTCTCCCGCTCCGGAATATCCGTCTTTACTCCCTCTCTGGCGTATTGGTAGGCACGTTTGCCGGCAATCTTCACGGCAGAATAGGCAGGAACGGCCAACGTTTTCAGGGAAAGAGCTGCGTTTACCAAGTCTTCTACTCTTGGTAAGGTGGCGGGTAGTTCTGCTCTCCGGGTGATTTGTCCTTCTGTATCCCCTGTATCGGTCTCGTAACCAAAAACGCAGGTAGCTTCATAGACCTTGCTTTCCGCCTCCAGGTATTGCGCCAAACGAGTACAAGCTCCCATACAACAGATAAGCAATCCCGTAGCGAAAGGATCCAAGGTGCCTGTGTGTCCAATAGCTTTGATACCGGTTAGCTTTCTGAGCTCTCTGATTACCGTGAAGGAGCTGATCCCTTCCGGCTTATCGATGAGCAGGAACCCGGAGCTGCTATTCATAGCTTAGTTGGAGTGAAGCTGCTCCGCGAGGTCAGAAAGTATCTGCCTGCGGACTTCTTCAAGCTCACCCTTTACTTGGCAGCCTGAAGCACTGCGATGACCACCACCACCGTATTTACGGGCAACTTTATTCACATCGAGATGCACGGAGCGCATACTGACCTTGAACTCACCGGGAGCATCCTCACGCAGGTAAACTATTCCTTCAATATCTTTCACACCTTGCACGTAGCGGGTAATGCTCATGATGGAGTCCGCCTGGATATGGTTTTCTTCCTGCATGGCCAGATCGGAGTATAGAACTAGAATCCTGCCATCCAGATGAAGCTCGATGGTAGCCAATGACTGCCCTACATATCTCATCTCTCCCGAAGATTGGTTCAGGAAGAAAGCTTTGTAAAGCTCATGCGGCTTAATACCAAGCTCCGTGATTTCAGCAGCATAACGGAAGACATCCGGATTGGTATTGGCGTTCACAAAGTTATTGGTATCGTTCAGGATAGTAGTATAAAGGCAGTTACCGACCTGTATCCTGGCAGCTTCGTCCAAGACCAGAATATCTTCCCTGAAGGTCTCGAAGAGGATTAAGCCTACTGTGGCAAAGCTTTTATCGATGAAGCTGCAATCTGTTTCTATGAGCCTGCCTTCCGGTATGTGATGATCCAGGAGGAATAGCTTGCCGGCTTTCTGCACCAATTCTGCTCTATCCCCCAGGCGGTCATAGCTGTTGCAATCCATCACCACAAGCATCTCGTAGGAGATTGAGGAGGAGTAAGTGGTTAACTTAGCAGCACCCATCAAATGAGCAAACCTGCCCAAATCTCCCTCATCCACAACGACCTCGCTTTGGTAACCTCGAGCTCTAAGCAGCTCCTGCAGAGCCAGGCTGGCAGCAAAACCATCACCATCCGGCTCTATGTGGGACATGATGCCAATAGAGGCAGAAGCACTTGTCGCTTGCCAGAAGCTTTCTCTGATCTCAATAAGATTCATCATAAAGAAGAAAAATCGCCGTTGGTACGACGATTATAGCTTGATACTTGGGCTGGGACTACTCGTCCTCATCCTCGTCTTCATCATCGAAATCAAAGTCGTAATCTTCTTCTTCATCATCAAGATCGAAGTAGAACTCATCGTCCAAATGCTCGTCTATATCAATATCCGGATCATAGTCGCCATCGTCCCATTCGTCTTTGAGGCTGGCAAGCAGTTTATCCACCTTTGCCGCTTTGTCTTCTGTTTCATCGTAGAAGAAGGATAATTCGGGTATTGTTCTCATCAGTTTTGCTCCTGCAATTTGTTTTTTGAAGAATCCGGAACTCTTGATCAGCAGTTGCTGGATCGTGTCGTGCCGGGCGGGATTGTTAAAATGGGAAAAGTAGAGCTTGGCATAGCGTAAATCTTTGGAAAGGACTACTTCTGTGATAGTTACCCAGGCCAGCTTGGGATCATTGATCTGCTGAGTCAGAGCGATGTTAAAGATCTTCTTGAGCTCTTCCTGCAACCTGGGTATTCTGAACGACTTCATCTTTCCTCTTTGCTCAAAGCTTCTTGGCAACCTGCTGTATCGTGTAGCACTCCAGCACGTCACCCTCTTTGATATCGGTAAACTTGGCAAGGGAAAGTCCGCAGTCTGTGCCTGCTTTTACTTCCTTGACATCGTCTGAATAGTGTTTCAGAGAGCTGAGGTCATCCTCTGCCAAAAGAACATCGTTGCGGTAAACTCTGATCTTGGAACCACGGCGAATAATGCCTTTATCCACCTGACAACCTGCGATGGTGCCAAGTTTCTTGATTCTAAAGACTTGCTTGATGGTGGCACTGCCAAGGATCACTTCCTCAAAATCAGGAGCCAGCATTCCTTCCAAGGCATCATGAATATCGTCTATGGCGTCGTAGATTATCTGATAAATCTTGATCTCCACTCCCTCATCCTCAGCCATTCTGCGGGCCTGCTGAGAGGCACGTACGTGGAATCCGATGATGATAGCGTCCGAGGCGGAAGCCAGGCTCACGTCTGCTTCACTGATACCGCCCACGCTCTTGTGGATGATATTTACCGCCACTTCTTCATTGGAGAGTTTGGAGAAGGAATCTGCCAAAGCTTCGGCAGAACCATCCGTATCTGCCTTCAGGATGATGTTCAGTTCGTTGATCTTATCTTCCTGGATTCTGGCAAAGATGTTCTGCAGAGAGGATTTGTTCTGGAATTTCTCCCGCTCCAGGCGGATCTGTTGACGCTCGGTACTGATGCTGCGGGCAGTTTTCTCGGTATCAACCTGATTAAGCATATCACCGGCTTTGGGTGTATCTGAAAGACCATAGATTCTGGCAACATCGGAAGGACCAAGCTCTTTTATCTCCACTCCACGCTCGTTTTCCATCTTACGGATACGACCGCTGGTAGCCCCGCATACCACTATATCTCCGCGTTTCAGAGAGCCTTCCCGCATCAGAATTGTGGCAACCGCTCCCATACGTGCATCCTTTTCGGATTCAATCACAATGGCTTCGGCAGGGACTTCTGTACGGGCAGTGAGTTCCATCATTTCTGCATTGAGCAGAATGATCTCGATCAGGTTCAGGATGCCTTCACCGGTGACGACGGACGTCTTACACCAGGGAACCTCTCCCCCGTATTGCTCCAGATAAACTCCCATCTCCAAGAGCTGAGCTATCACTCTATCCACATTGGAATCTGGCAAATCAATCTTGTTGATGGCGACAATAATACTCACGCCGGCTGCTTTAGCATGATCTATAGCCTCTTTGGTCTGAGGTTTCACGCCTTCTGCAGCGGAGACCACGATCACAGCGATATCAGTGGCATTGGCACCACGAGCCCTCATGGCCGTGAAAGCTTCATGTCCGGGAGTATCCAGGAATGTGATCTTATGTCCGTTAACATCTATCTGATAAGCACCTATATGCTGAGTAATGCTGCCAGATTCACCTGCTACCACATTGGTATTGCGGATGTAATCCAGGATGGAGGTTTTTCCGTGATCAACGTGACCCATTATAGTCACCACAGGAGGACGAAGGCTTCCCTCCACCTCATCATATTGTTCTTTATCCTTACCGATGATATCGGTGCCGTATTCATCTTCAAAGCGGAATTCCACCTTGAATTCATCGCAGATCATCTCCAGAGAATCACGATCCAGTCGTTGGTTAATGGTAACCAATTGCCCCATAGCGAAGAACTTCGAGATAATCTCGGAAGGCCCCACACCCATGATCTTGGCCAGTTCACTCACAGAAGTGTATTCACGGATCACGATCTCAGTGCCGGTTCTCTCCATGCTGGCAGCTTGTGCTTCACGATGATACTTTTTCTTCTTCCCGGATTTCTGCAGAGTCTTTTTGATACTGCGGGCAACTTCTGCTTCATCGATGGCTACAGGTGCGGCTGTTTTAGTTTTACCTTTCTTGGTGCTGGTAATCAAAGCTTTCTTATGCTTACTCTTGTCTCCCAGCTCCTCATGGCTAACCTTGGCTTTGCCAAATTTCTTCTCTTCATCTGACGGCTTAACCGGCTCAATTGGAACCACAGGAGCTACTCTGGGGCCACTTCCCGGAGCAGGCTTTCTATTATCATAGGGTCTCTTACCGGCAGGGCCGGATTGTTGCGAAGACGGTCTGCCCTGATATCCGGAGCCGGTTCTGGGTGTGTAGCCGGAATCCGGTGCTCTGCGGGGTTCATCCCTGCGGGTGGAAGTTTGAGTGGCTCTGGGAGCTTCTTCCCTGCGCTGCGGAGCCGGTCGGGGCTCGGCTTTGGCAACAGGTGGAAGCATAGGGTCCGGTTGGGGTTCGGCTTTCGGAACTGGAATAGGCTCCTGTACAATCTCTTTCGGAGCGGTAGCTCTTTCCAGATCGGCAGCTTTGATGGAATCCTGGATCTCTTGCGGTATAACGATATCCGGCACAGGCTCGGGTTTCGGCTCACGAACCGGTTCCGGTTCAGGATGAGCAGCCTGTCTGGCGCGTTCTTTCTTCATCTCGATCAGACGCTTACGTTCTTTTTCAGCATTCTTTTCAGCATTGATCTGTTCGTTGAATTTCGATCTGATCTTTTCGGCGACCTCGCCATCGATAAAGCTCATGTGACTCTTGGTTACCACACCCAGATCAAGCAGGTGTTTCTTGAGAGCCATGGCACTGATCTTGAGCTCTTTGGCTAGTTCATGTACTCGTATTTGCAAGGTTCCTCCATTAATCCTCTGCCTGCCAATATTCCACTATTTTGCCGGCAAAATTCTTGTCCAAAACACCAAATACCGCAGTATCCGGTAAACCCAAGGCTTGCGCCAGTTCTGTCTGGCTGCCAAAGCTCAGGTGCTTCACCCGGGCTTTGAGCGGTTCCAGAGCATGCTGAAGATTCTTCAGAGTTCGCTCCGAACTATCCTCAGCAGTCACCACCAGATAAACCAGATCGCGATTCAAAGCCCTGATCGTGGCATCATAACCACTCACCAGCTTCCCGGCTTTGCGGGCAAACTGCATCAGGTTGATCATCTTGGCTTTGTTCACTTCTTGGGTTCTCCGCTAGGTTTGGCTTTTGTTACCTTGAGTTTCTTTTTATATCTAAGCTTCCATTTATCCAGGCCTCCGAGACAATCTCCCCCGGAGCAGACGTAATTCATTCTGGTCTGCAGCTTTCCGGCCAGATCAATAACCAGTCCACCCTCCAGAAGGAAGAAGCTCAAAAGCTCTGCCTTCTCCCGCTTCGCCTTACAAACGACGCAGGTGCGGATGGGTCTGTGATCGGCCTTGCTGGCTTGATTTGGCATCAGAAGTACCTGGAAGCTTCCTTGAGGCGTTCAGCCGTCTTTTGTCCCAATCCTTCCAGATTGGTCAGTTCTTCCAAGGATGCTGCAAAAATGTCCTGCACCGAGGTATATCCTGCATGACGCAGAATCTCGGCAATCTTGGGAGTCACGCCATCCAGCTCGGTCACGTGGCTCACAGTGCGGCGTTCCTTGGCTTTCTTTTCATCAAATTCGGCTTGAGTAAAGATATCTATCTTCAAGCCTGTAAGCTTGGCGGCAAGTTTAACATTCTTGCCTTGTTTCCCGATGGCAGTAACCTTATCAGCCTCGCTCACTATCACGCTAACAGTACGGTTACGCTCCAGTATCACATTCTTGATGCTTTCCACACCCAGGGCATTGATAATCATCTGCTCGGAATCATCGTTGAAGACCACGATATCGATCTGCTCTCCATGCAATTCCCTGCGGATGGAATCTATTCTGGTACCCTTCACGCCAATACAAGCGCTTATGGGATCAACCTTGGGATCATTAGCCACAATCTGAATCTTGGTACGGATGCCTGGCTCACGAACAATCTTCATCACGCTGAGCTGTCCGCCAAAGATCTCCGGAATCTCCGCCTCAAACAGTTTCTTCACAAATTCCGGATTGGTGCGGGAAAGGATCACAATCACACCAGTTTCCCGGCTGCGGATATTGATCACATAGGCCTTGATGTTATCGCCGACCCGGTAAAACTCGTTCTCTATCTGCTCGTCAACCGGCAGGAGGGCATCGGAAAACCCGATATCTATCCTGTATCCGCCATTATCATCTATGGATTTAACCTTACCGGTCACGATCGTATGCTTCTGCTTGCTAAAGTCGTTTTGGATGCGTTCATCCTCCAGCTTACGGATGCGGTCCATGATATTCTTCTGAGCTACTTTAACCAGCTTGGGCTCAAACTCATTGAGAAACATCTCTTTACGTATATATTCACCCAGAGTGGCGTTACGGTCAAAATTCGCCCTGGCATCGGCTAAAGAGATCTGTCCGAGGTTTTCCTCGATCTCGACCACCTGGCAGAGAAAACGCACCTTAATAGAGCCGCTTTCGGCATCGGTAAATACTTCCAGTTCGTTTTCGGGAAGAAGCTTCTTACTCAGGGTGCCGGTGATGGATTCCAGGATGATCTCCTGAATCAGTTCCTTATCCAATTGCTTGATAGCTGCCAGTTTAACTACTGCATCAAGTATATTGCTGCTCATTCTCTCTCACCTCTCTGTTGTGGGTTATCCAAAAATATCGTTTTGGCACGGTTGATGCTTTTGAAGGGTATCTCCAATCTGGTGCCTCTGTCATCCAGCAGGATGTAGTCCTGATCGACTTCCAGAAGCGTGCCCATTGTGGAACGCTTTTCCGTGTCGGTCCATTGCACCAGAATCTTCTCGTTAATAGCGCTTACATAATGGCTTTTAAGTTTTAGGGGACGCTCCAAACCTGGAGAAGAAACTTCCAGGAAATATCTGTCCGGAATGATATCCAATTCGTCGAGAACTTCGCTCAGCCTGCGGCTGAAGCGGGCGCACTCGTCCAGAGTCACACCGCCAATCTTGGTCAGATAAATCGTGAAGATCCTACCCTTGTTGCTCATCTTTTCATCGATGTCGTAAAGAGCAAGGTGCATTTCAGCACATATCTTCTTGGCGAGTTCTTCCATCTGTACTCGGTAATATTCCATCTTCCGGCCTCATTATTCTTACAAAATTTGTATCAAAAAAAATAGCTATCGATGTAGCTATCCATTCTCGCAGGGCGATCGTTATCAACTTTATCTCGTGGTTTTTCAACCACTTTATCTACTTCAGCCACAAAAGAGGAAGACAGCTATGTGTCAAGCGAATTTTTCCAAAGAAGATATATGAACTCTGAAAAGATGACCTGCCGGGTGAAGATTATGTGTAGCCCAAACTTGCTAATGGGTATCACTTGTCACTGTGATCGTAAATGTTTATAGAATTGTGAGATGAAGGATTGGCTTTAAACTGTGTCACAGTGGTCTGGGACGTTTCATTATCGTATAATTTGCATGTTTGGACTTATTTTCTGGGTTTTTCAAGCAATCGAATAGGGGATAACTATTAGCTCATTGTTTCGCTGCACCGATAGTGCCTATCCCCGCTTTATTCTACTTCACTTGAGAGGACACTCGTGCTCTATCTGGGCGAACTGGACAGCACGCACTACATTTTCACAACACCTCTGGCTCCCGCGTGCCCATCGACGATAAAAGCCAGTATATCTACAGCATCAAAGACATCGTGGTCAGCAAGATGGAACTGGGTGCCCGCCGGAATAACGAAGCTTATCAAACGCATGCTGACCCTCAGCGTGGTACGGTAGGATGGGCTTTTTTTTAGAATACGGATTTCACAAATTGAACGGATTATCACCGAATAAATTGAATTTCTGAATCCGTACAAGCATATTATCCGGTATTTGTCTATCCTTCCAATCCTCTAATCCCATAATCCTTGGTTACAGAGCACCACTCCACCACTCCACCACTCCATCACTC
>JAKPXC010000004.1 GCA_029567705.1 Candidatus Cloacimonadota bacterium | reverse complement strand
GCCACGCAGCTGCAATTCTTCCGAGTTCTGACCCCACTGTACCAGCGCTTTCGGACAAACTGCTGCAGAACTATCCCAATCCCTTCAATCCCAGCACCGCCATCCGCTTCAGCTTGAGGGAAGAAGCACCAGTGAGCCTGGAGATTTTCAATATCCGCGGACAGTTGGTGAAGAGCCTCTGCCGTAACCAGCTTTTCCCCGCCGGGAACTCCGAACTGGTTTGGAATGGATTGGACGAAAACAGCAGCAGTGTGGCCAGTGGAGTATATTACTACCGCTTACTCAGTGGAAACCGGGTAGTATCCAAGCGCATGGTGTTGAGTAAATAGCCACAATCCCATAAGTGATTAGCTTAACCAAGAAACATTATATAGAGATGGGACACTATCCCATGATGGAGTCCCATCTCTTTATTAAAGAGGAGATTACTGCGTGAATACTAAACCACGGCATGGCCTGTACCTGCTGCTTCTTTTACTTCTTTCTATCCTGTTTTCCTGCGACAAGCAAAGCACTGAACCACAGCTATCGCCACACTCCCCTCTGGATCCGCCTCCTGTTCCGGCTCAGATTCTGGTGGAAGGCGGTTCTTTCACCTTCCATAACTTATCCGTACAGATAGACAGCTTCTACATGGATAAGTACGAAGTGCGTCAGGATCATTACAATGCAGTGGTTTATGGTTTCTCCAAGGTAGATGCCAAGCAAAACGATATCCCAGTGTACTATGTTTCCTGGTTTGATGCGATTAAATACTGCAACCTCCGAAGCAGACTTGAAGGCTTCGATCCGGTTTATAGCTATGACTCGTACGGCAACGATCCCGCCTTGTGGCCAAGTAACTGGGCTGATCCGCAGAGAATAAACAGGAAACTCCACTTTGATAATTCGGTCGATGGTTATCGACTGCCCACCGAAGCAGAGTGGGAATATGCCGCGGGAGGGGGTAAACTCACCCGGCACTGCACTTATAGTGGGAGTGACACGTTAAGCCTGGTGGGATGGCACAAGCTCAATTCCGGCACCTCCGTTCATCCCATCGGCTGGCTCAGACCCAATGAATTGGGTTTCTACGACATGAGCGGAAATCTCTGGGAATGGTGTTGGGACGCAAGACCGGCCAGCCTCAATCCTCATAATGTAGCCTCTTCACCGGCTTATACGGGCTTCAAGAGAGCTCTCAGGGGTGGAGCCTACAACAGCTCCGAACTTCGCTGCCGGGTTGATTATCGTTACTGGGCTCTTCCCGGAACCAACCGCAGCCCCAGTATCGGCTTCAGAGTCTGCCGCAACGCTGGTTAGGCTTTACTCTTCCCTGGCCTTCAGGAGCAGTTCCTCGCCCGGCTCAAGGATTTTGACGGCAACGCCTTCTGCTTCGCATAGATCATAGAAGTCCAACGGATTCTGGCGGATCTGAGGGAAGGTATTGAAGTGCATGGGGATGGCCAAGCGGGGTTCCAACCACTTGGCAGCCAGAGCAGCATCCTGCGGCCCCATGGTATAATTCCCGCCAATCGGGATCATCAGATAATCTATTTCGTACATCTCCCCGATCAGCTTGAGATCGCCAAACAGCCCGGTATCGCCCATGTGATACAGCGTTATCCCGCCTATCTCCAGAATAATCCCGGCAGCCAGGCCTCCATAACGCCCGTCGAAAGTCATGCTGCCATGCTGAGCGGATACCAGTTTTGCAGTTCCGAATTCGAACTCAAAAGATCCACCAATCTGCATGGCGTGGGTCTTCACGGCTTGAGTCTTGAAATAGGAAGCCAGCTCCGAGACAGCAATGATAGTTGTCTCAGGATGGGTTATTTTGAGAGTATCCCCGCAGTGATCGCCATGAGCGTGGCTCAGGATGATATAATCAGCTTTGATATCCTTGCTTTTAATGGGAGCAAGCGGGTTCTGATCCAACCAGGGATCGATCACGATCTTGGTCTTGGCATCAGTAGTAATCATAAAGCAGGCATGGGCAAGATATTGCAGTTTCATAACGGCCTCCCGGCTATTTCTGCCTCAATACCCGTTTCCAGCCGGATAAAATGGCGGTGGGCATCGAAGGCTATGGGCGGTAAACTATCCAGCGGAAAGAACTTGGCTTCCTTCGCATCATCTCCGGCTTGAAGAATTCCACCCGTGATCTTCATCCGGAAACCCAGGCTCAGCACCCTCAAATAGATGGGACTGTAACCATAATACCAGCCGATGCAGTGCTCCACCTCTCCATCCAGTCCGGTCTCTTCCTTCATTTCGGCAATGGCGTTTTCCTCCGGACTCTTATCGATCTCGATATATCCACTGGGCAGCGCCCATAAACCGGCTCTCGGCTCAAACAAACGCTTCACCAAAAGCAATTCTCCGGCCTCGTTCAAACAGAATATGGCCGCAGCAGGGATGGGATTCTTGTATAGGATGAAGCCACAGGAGGGACAGATGGCGCGCAGCTTGCCCTCCCGGTCTTCCTTGAGCTCCAGCACGTGTCCGCAGACTTGGCAGTAGCTGGCGTTTTGATACAGGTCTTGTACAGTGTGCATTTCTTTCATAAGTGCATGATTGAAAGACGTTCTGGCTTTGTCAAGCTCGGGATTGATGCAGTGCTGATCAGTGTTTATGTCTTTGCCCATATCAATCATTTAATCCCGAAGTGTGATAGACTGTCTTTGAATAATTTTACTATGGCGATAAACACAACGAAGAATTCAAGCCTGCCCAAAAGCATCCCCAGAGTTTCGGTCCATATCACATGCAAAGGTGCTGAGGTAGTCGAAACCCCGATCGAGAGTCCCACGGTACCTATCGATGATGCGAACTCGAACATTGCATCTCTCAAGGAGTATGCCATTCCAGTTAGTGGGTTTGTTGACATAGAGATGATCATTGTTCCCAGTGCGAATAAGCCCAGATAAAGGGCCAGAAAGCTACCCGTTTCAAAGTGCCTTTTCTCATCAGTATAGACCTTCAGGTCGCCCTCCCAGAGGAAGTCCTGTTTTACGGCCTTACTTGGCAAAAGACTTTGCTTCATTCTCCACGTTATCGACTTGAACATCATGTAGATCCTCGCTTGCTTGATCCCGCCTGCTGTGGAGCACGTCCCACCCCCGATCAGCATCAACAAGATCAACACAAAGACGCCATTATCATACCATCCCGGCTGGTTATAGTTCACAAGAGAAAAACCTGTCGTCGTCAGAGCTGAGACAGACTCAAAGACAGAGACTCTGGCAGCGTAGGACAGGCTCTCATATATTCTGGAAGTGACTCCAAAGAAGACTACAGGTATTGCGATCATTAATGCTATGGTCATGACCTTAACCTCACCGTTTCGAGCAATGCTTCGGAACTTACCCTTGGCTATGAAGTAGCCCGTAAGAAAGTTCAGATTACCGAGGATCATTAATATCTCTGTAACCAGCTCGATCATAGACGAGTCGAAATATCCTATGCTCTGTGGATAATTCGAGAATCCTCCTGTGGAGATCGCTCCGAAACAATGGACAACTGCATCAAGGAAGTTCATCCCCAAGGCCATGTACGCAATCGTCCCGAGCAAGAAATATCCCACATAAAGACTTATCACTATCCTGACTGAAGCAAGAACGTTAGGCTTGATAAGCGTTCCCTTCCCCTCCGCGGAGTAGATATGCTGGGCACCAACTCCAGTGAGGGAGGCCAGCATGATAATAGCGAAACCCGCGCCACCGATGAACTGCGTCCAAGCTCGGTAGAATAAAATGATCTTTGGCGCTTCTAGAATATTTAACATTGAGAGCCCGGTAGTCGTCCACCCGCTTACAGAATCAAAAACCGCATGGGTAAAGTTCATTCCGGAGATCACCATATATGGGATCGCTCCTGCTATGCTGATCATAAACCAAGTAACAAACACGATCACGCTGCTCTCGGTAAAGTCCAGAGCTTCGATCTTGCGAAGTCCGAATCCATATCGGATCATTAGCCCAATTCCGGCGAGGATCG
>JAKPXC010000193.1 GCA_029567705.1 Candidatus Cloacimonadota bacterium | reverse complement strand
GATTCCGGTCATCGGTATGACGGCACGTTCTGATTGTGGGAGAGGCCTCCGGACTCTGTGGCGTCGGGACGCCCCACCCCAATTCCACCTCTGGATGGCTGCCCGGAGTTTTCTGCTTATACTATCTTCATAAAGACATTAGGAGTATAAAAATGCTTACGATTCACCCTTATATGAATTTCAATGGTAACTGCCTGGAGGCTTTTGAATTCTACAAAAGCGTCTTTGGCGGCGAATTCCCCTATGTGGGATTTTTCAAAGATATGCCCCAGGATGCCGGGCACCCACTGCCGGAGCACCTGAAGAATATGGTGATGCACATGAGCCTGCCGATCTGCGAGAATAATACCCTGATGGGCTCGGACGTGGCAGAGGAATTTGGCCAGAAAGCCGTGTTTGGCAATAATATAAACCTCATGATCAGCGTGGATACCAAAGCCGAAGCCGATGCCATCTGGGCAAAACTCGGCGTGGGCGGCACCGTGACCATGCCTCTGGAAGATGCCTTCTGGGGAGATTACTTTGGCGCGCTGATCGATAAATTCGGTATCAACTGGATGATTAACGCCCCTACGGGGAAGTGAGTGGCGTAGTAGCGAAGTGATGATGTGGTGAAGCCACAGGCGTTTAACCGCCGATTCTCCAGTATTTATCGAAAAGCGACAAGATGTCGCTTCTACGCTGCCGAGTCTTCGTCGACTCTTGGCCGACTCTTCCCGAACACTTTGCTCGGGAAGAGTCCTGCAAGAGTGGGTGAAGAGTCGGGGACAAGTGAGTGAACAGTGAACAGAGCTGCGCTGCTTCGCTACATGTGCTGAGAAAACAGAGAAAAAATCTTTTTTGACTCAACAAAGAGGAAAGGAGTAAAAGAGAGAAGGAGCTAGATGCCAGTGCTGCGCTGCTTCGCTCTTTATCTCTCCTTTCTCCTTTACTCCTTGTTCAATAATCACTTTTCCTCTTCTACTCTCTTACTCTGTTTTAACAATCCCTCTGCTTTTCTCCGCTTTTCTCTGTGTCCTCTGTGGTGATAGATTATGGACGAAATGGACACTATGGACGAAATGAACACGACCCCAAACTCCAGTAATTGACTCTCTTTTACTTCTTTACTCTGTTTTAATCAAAAAAGGAAGCCTATTTCTGCCAATATGGAGATTGGCACTCCAAAGAGAACCTTCTCTCTCTACCACTTCTCCTTTCTTACACCTTGTGATATCGGCTTTTTTTAAAATGGACTATATGGACAATATGGACGAGATGGACGAAATGGACTATTAAGCAGAATTGACGAAATGAACACAACCCCAAACTCCAATGATAGACTCTCTTTTACTTCTTTACTCTGTTTTAATCAAAAAAGGAAGCCTGTTTCTGCCAATTCGGAGATTGGCAGACCAATAGAATCCCTCTGCTTCTCTCTGCTTTTCTCCGTGTCCTCTGTGGTTTAGAAAAAGCGGTGAAGTAGTGGAGTGATGGGCGTCAGCAGCGAAGCTCTCGTCACTCGTCACTCGTCACTTGTTACTTCCTGATCGCTGTTCACTCACTTGGCTCCCAAGCTCAGGAAGCGTCTGATCTCCCGGTAGAGGATATCCTGGTTGATGGGTTTGGTCACGATGGAATCGAAGACGAGGTCTTCGGGTTTGGGCGGTGCTCCCACCTGGTATCCGGCTGTGATGGCGATCACGGGAAGATTTGGATACATCTCTTTGATTTCCCGGGTGGCATCGGAGCCATTCATCCGGGGCATCATTTTGTCCATCAGCACCAAATCTATGCGGGGATTGGCTTTGCAGAGTTCAACAGCTTCCAAGCCGTCAATCGCTCTCAGGGTGGTAGCGCCGTAGCGTTCCAGGAATCTCTGCAGCACGATGCCGCTCACCTGGTCATCTTCCGCCAGCAGTATCTTCTTTCCGGCCAGTTCGTTGACCAATGTGTGTTTACTAAAATCTGCTCCGCTGCTGCGTAGCCGGGTTTGATTCACCGGCAGGAAGAGATTGAAGGTAGTGCCCTGATTCACGGTGGATTCAAAGCTGAGCTTTCCGCCCATCACCTCGGTCATTCTGCGGCAAATGGAGAGACCGATGCCCACTCCGCCGTAGTTTCTGGTGAGTCCGTCATCCGCCTGGCTGAAGATTTCGAAGATGCTGTGCTCTTTCTCGGGATTGATGCCGATGCCGGTGTCTGATACGTAATAGCGGATGGTGTCGTGATCCGGAAAATCAAAGCCAAACTCCACCGAGCCTTTGGGGGTGAATTTAACGGCGTTGCGCATCAGATTGGTGAGCACCTGATTCACTTTGGTGGTGTCCAGATAGACTTTTCTGCCATAAGCACTCAGATCGGGGTTGTAGACCAGCTTGATAACGTCCTCTTTGCCGGAAGCACGCAGGATGTCTTCCAGATTGGTCTTGTTCTGAATGTAGTGCTCAAAGCAATCCACTTCCCGGGCATTGACCTGCAGCATGGAGTGTTCCGCCAAAGTGAGCTCAAACATGTCTTCAAAGATCTGCAGGAGATGTTCTCCGCTCTTGCGGATCACCTCGGAAAAACTGCGGACTTCTTCCATATCATGTGCATCGGGAAGCAGATTGCTGTAGCCGATGATGTGATTCAACGGAGTGCGCAATTCGTGATTCATGGAAGCCAGGAAAGCGCTCTTGATACGGTTGGATTCTTCGGCAGCTTTTTGGGCATTAATGGCCTGTTCTTTGGCTTTAACCATATCTGAGACATCGTGCACAAAGACGGTAAAGTATTTTTTTCTATTGCTGTTAGCTACTACATGGTAGTATTTGCCCAGTTCCCGGGAGTAATCCTCAAAGACAGTACGTTCACCGGTTTCGACCACTTTTGCATAACGTTCAATCCAAGATTGCTCTGTATTGGGCAGGACTTCCAGAACCGTCTTGCCCACCAGATCTTCAGCAGCCAGGCCGGTCATACGTTCGAAGGCGGGGTTGACCAGGAGGAAACGGTAGTCACAGGCTTTGCCATTTTCGTCATACAGCATTTGATGCAGTGCAAAGCCTTCGGTCATGCCTTCAAAGAGTCCGCGCATGCGTTTTTCGCTTTTGGCTATAAAGATTTCCCGCTGTTTACGTTCCGTGATATCGGAAAAATTGCCTATCACCTTGATGATCTTGCCGTTTTCCCAGATCGCTTTGCCGATGGTGCGGATCCAAAGATGCTTGCCCTTTTCGGTGACGAAGGGAAGTTCCAGTTCGTAGGGAGTCCCGTCTGTGCAGCACTTTTCAAAAGCGGTTCGAATTGTCTCTCTTGCTTCAGGGGAGTAACAGGCCACGCTGCGTTCCACAGCTTCCTTTCCAAGCTTGATCTCAAAGGGAAGATCTATCTCGTGGATAGCATAGACGTCTTTGGTCCAATATAGAGCCTGTTTTCCAATGTCCCACTCCCATCCGCCCATCTTCTCCATCTCTGTGGCGGTTTCCAGCACGGAGAGACCTTGCTGGAGCAGTTGTTCTTCCCGCATGCGCTCACTGATATCAATGCCGATACCGACGATGTATTCCAGTTCTCCGGCTTCATCCTGCTGATAGAAGAGAAAGGTCTGAGTCCAGATCAGCTTGCCGTCCTTGCGGGTCCAGCGTACGATAATGGGATCTGAACTGCGGGAGGATATCTGATCGTGGACGACGGGGAGATCATCGGGATAGATCAGTTTTGCGCCCAGCTTGGGATCATCATAGTGATCCTGAGCACTGTATCCGGTCATCTCCAAAACGTTATCCGTGATGTATTCAAATGTTTGGGATGGCTTCATCTTCAGACGATAGATGATCACGGGGAGATGGGCAATCAGATGCTCAGCATTGAGCTGGCCTTTCCCTGTCTGCATCTGAGAATTTGTGACTTCTGGGCTCATTTTGGCTCCTTTATTCCGATCCCTGCCGGGCGGTATGGCAAAGCGGATGGCTATGGTGCTTACATAGTTATCATAAGTGATTTTATGGTAAAAAGCAAGAAAAGAGCAGAGATCATTAGTGAATATCAAGCTTGGGGCGGCAATCTCCCAGGGAACTTGCATGATAAGTGTAGTGAACAGCGGGAAAGTTCCGTAGGAACGGCATTTTAGATAGTACAATTAATCCAAAACACAAACCAGAGTTCCCTAGGAACGGCATTTTAGATAGTCGGATATGAATATTCTAATTACATTTAGCTATCTATAATGTCGTCCCGGGACTCTTCAGACACACAGACGCAGGAGTCTTATTTGGCCAATGAGGCCTTGTAGAGCCGGAATTTCTCCTTGAGAGCGGGATCTGTCTGAGCCAGAATCTGGATGGCGAGCAGGGCGGCATTGCGGGCAGAACCGATTCCCACGCCGGCTACGGGCACTCCGGGAGGCATCTGCACAATGGAATAAAGGGCGTCCACTCCCTGCAGGGCTCCGGAGGCAATCGGCAGGCCGATCACGGGGAGGCAGGTGTGGGCAGCGACTACTCCGGGCAGATGGGCAGCCATTCCAGCGGCCGCAATGATGACTTTGATGCCTTCGGCTTCGGCGTTTCTGGCCAGTTCCGCGGTGCGTTCCGGATTGCGGTGCGCTGAGGAGACATAGTAATCGTAATCAACGCCAAATTCCTTTAGAAGTTCAAGCCCGGCTTGGCAGACAGCTTCGTCGGATTTACTACCCAAAATAAAGCGCAGCACCGGCATAACTATTTCATTTGCTCCGGGATCACGGTGAGGGCTGTGTGGATCTCTTCGGGATTGGTGGCGCTGGTGAAGCTATCCAAAATGCCGGAATTCATGATCAGCTTGGAGATGTAGGAAAGAGAGAAGAGATGCTGCTTGTCATTGTGCAAGAGCAGCATAAAAAAGATGTTTACAGGTTTGTTGTCCGGAGCGTCAAAATCCACTCCCTCAGCGCTTCTGCCAAAGAGGATGCTGGGCATCTTGATCTTGGAGGGATGCAGGTGACGGGGATGCAGCAGGGCCACTCCGTTGCCGATGGCGGTGGAGATCAGCTCTTCACGGGCCACGACCACTTCGTAGAGCCAGCGGGCATCGCGCACCAGCTTCAGATCCTTGGCTTTTTCGCTAAGGATGCGAATGGCGTCGTATTTGTTATCAGCCTGGAAATCCAGGAAGATGTTTTCGGGACGCATATATTCTTCAAAGTGGCAGATTACGCGCTTGAGAGCCAGCATCTTCTCATCGCGGTCGCTGAGGTTTTCCAGCCATTCGTTCATGGAATCTTCATCCACTTTGATGTTCTTGCCCACCAGCTTACTCTCGAATACGTTTGTATTTATCATCTCCTGGATGACGTTTTCCGAGACTTTCAGCTTTTTGGCGGCTTCTGATTTGGACAGATACTTCTTTGCCATCATATACCTCCTGCGTATATGTAAAGATTAACTAATTTTAGCTTGCTTCAAGGTTTAACTTGACAAAGATATATGCTAATTTTGAGCTTGCAATATGGTCAAGAGATTTGTTTACCTATTCGCACTCACACTCCTGCTTGCAGGATGCGCATATTCCGTATATTCAAATGCTTATCCCCATCTGAAAAAAATTCGTGTGGAATCTTTTGGCAATCAATCCACGGACTTTGAGATTGGCACTGAGCTACTGAATCAGCTTTCGCTGGAGTTTCGTAACGATGGACGGCTCAGGCCGGTAACTGCTGCGCCGGATTGCTCTCTGGAAGGCTCTATCCTCTCTTACGACGAGAAGATATACAGCTATGATTCCGCCAATTCCGTGCAGGATTATCAGCTCAGCCTGGTGCTTTCGGTCACCTTCACCGATCTGATCAATAACAATGTGATCTACGAGAACCGTAACCTGGTGATCAACGAGCTCTATGCCGTATCCCCGGAAAGCAGTGCCCGCTTTAAAAGCAAAGAAGAAGCCCGGCAGGAACTGATAAAATCTCTCTTCCGCACCATCGTGCAAAACTCACTGGAGGCCTGGTGATACGTCTAAATAGATTCTTAGCTGCTGCGGGGCTGGGTTCCCGCCGTAAGGTGGAGGAACTGATCTCCTCCGGTGAAATAAAGCTCAATGGAGAGACGGTGACCGATCTGGCCACCACGCTAGATCCTGAGAAGGACGTGGTGGAATTCCGCGGGAAACGGGTAACTGCTGCCAAAGAATACCAGTATCTGGTGCTGAATAAACCCCGGGGCTACATCGTGAGCTCCAGCGATGAACTGGGCAGGCAGACCATCTATGAGCTGCTGCCGGATTTTGCCAGGAGCTTTCGTTATGCCGGCAGGCTGGATAAGAATTCCGAAGGCCTGCTGCTCATCACAAATGACACCGGAACGATCAACCGCCTCACGCATCCCACCTTCAAGGTAGAGAAGGTTTACAAGGTGGACGTGAGCAGTAAGCTTTCCAAAAGCCAGCTTGAGGCCTTGCGCCAGGGTGTGGAGATCGAGGGCGGTAAGACCAGGCCGGCCGGAGTCTTTGTGAAATCCGAAACCGAAGGCAGCATGACCCTCAAGATGGTGATAAGCGAGGGACGTAAACGCCAGATCCGCCTCATGCTGGAGGCTGTTGGTGCCAAGGTTCGAAACCTGAAGCGTCTACAATTTGGCCCCCTGAAACTCAAAGACCTGCCCTCCGGACGTTGGAGATTCCTCACCGATGGCGAGCTGAAGGCACTTAAAGTAACTATGGATAAAGGATATAAGAAACAATGAAGATAGCGCTGATCGGGCTTCCCAAAAGCGGGAAGACTACCATATTCAATGCTCTGACAGCCTCCGAGCATCCCACAGACAAGTATCTGCCCCCCGCTGAAGAGGCAAATATCGGCGTCGTGCAGGTGCTGGACGAACGCATCACCCGTCTCTCGGAGCTTTACAAACCCAAAAAGACCATCTATGCCACGATAGAATATCAGGATTTCCCCGGTATCTTCTCCGCACACAGCGAGAATCCGGAAAACGCCATCTTCTCCGCCATCAAAGCCAATGAAGGTTTTGCTCTGGTGCTTAGAAACTTTGAAGATGCGGAGCTGGACGGGCTTTATGGTGCTGCCGACCCCCTGAAGGAACTGCTCAGCTTTGAAGAAGAGATGATCCTGATGGATCTGATGGTGGCGGAAAAGCGCCTGGAGAAGATAGAACTGGGCTATAAACGCGGAGTCAAGACCGCAGCCATCCAGGTGGAAGAACACGCTCTGCGCCACATCGTTGAGGAACTGGGCAAAAACGTTCCCATCCGCAGAATGGAGCTCTCCGAGGATGAAGCCAAATCCATCCGCGGCTTCCAATTCTTCAGCCAGAAACCGCTCTTGGTGCTGCTGAACTGCTCCGAAGCCAATCTGGACAACCAGGCTGATCTGAAGCAAAAGATAGAGGCTCAGGGCTTTCTGGTGGAAGCACTGGCAGGTAAGTTTGAGGAAGAACTCAGCAAGCTGGAACCCGAAGAAGCGGAACTCTTTATGACGGATATGGGCATCTCTGAATCTGCCCGCGACAAGCTTACCCATCTCTGCTACAAGCTTTTGGGCTACATTTCCTTCTTCACAGTGGGGGAAGACGAAGTGCGTGCCTGGACCATCACTGCCGGCGACAATGCTGTTACCGCTGCCGGCAAGATTCACTCCGATCTGGCGCGGGGCTTCATCCGGGCAGAATGCTTTGGTTATGAAGAGATCCTGGCACACGGCTCTGAAAAAGTGTTGAAGGAGAAAGGACTCTTTCGCCTGGAAGGCAAAGACTACATCGTCAAAGACGGCGATATCATCTCGGTTAGGTTCAATGTATGAAAAAGGCTGCGCCCACCCGCAGGAAAAGCACCAAGCGTAAGGCTCCCAAGAAGCTTTCTGCCTTCAGCAAGCGCTTGATCAGCGGGTTGCTCTTCATCCTTTGCCTGCTGCTGGTGATTGCTCTGGTGATGGGGCAAAACTCCATCCAAAAGGACTATGAGGCCCTCAAAGCCAGCGGCAACATCTTCCGGTGGTTCTCCTCGGAAAGCGCAGAACTCAGCAATCCTATCGGCATCTATGGCATAGTGCTTTCCTCGCTCTTTATCTATTTCTTTGGCTATTGGTTCTCGCTCTTTGCCTTTATCGTGATGGCCTTCGTGGCCTTTTTATACTTCCTGGATCCGGAATCCGAGCTGCCCCGGCAACGTGCTTATCTGCTGCTGATCTTCGTTTTCTTCATACAGGTGCTCCTGGCTTCCCGAGAGACAGCCTTCGTTCACAGCCTCCTGCCTTTGGGCTTGTGGAAGCTACTCTCCGGGCTGTTCCAGGTAACGGGTGCCACGATTGTGGTGCTGGCTGCCATGACCCTGAGTGCACTGCTGATGATCGGCTATGGCAGGATAAAAGACTGGTTTGCCGGTGTTTGGGAAGATCTTGCCCGAGGCTCTGAAGCCAGACAGAAAGAGGAAAAGCCCCGCAAGGTAAAGCCGCCTTCCATCAATGATGAAGCCTTCACCGAGCCTCCCCGCGGAGAAAGTAACGTGAGCCCGGTGATCAACGACCATGCTCAGGATTTTGACCCACCCCTGCCGGAAGAACCGCCTCAGAAGAGCAAGAAGCAGAAAACCGAGAAAGCTCCTCCCAAACCGGAACCCGAGGATGAGGAAGACGAGGATCGTGAATACATCATCCCCTCCATCTCAGACTTTCTGGAGAGCCCCGTTAAGCTCTCCGACCGTGACCGCAAGGAGATCGAAGCTCAGATCCTCTCCACCAGCAAGATCCTCACCGATAAGCTGGCGGAATTTGGCATCGACGCCGAAGTGCGCAACGTCAACATCGGCCCCATCATCACCCAATACGAGATCGAGCCTGCCAAAGGCGTGAAGGTCAATAAGTTCGTCTCTCTGGCCGATGACCTCGCTCTGGCTATCAAAGCCAAAGCCATCCGTGTGCAAGCTCCCATCCCGGGACGTGGCCTGATCGGCATAGAAATACCCAACCTCACCCGGGATATGATCTATCTGCGGGATATCCTGCTCTCCGAAGAGATCCGCAATTCCAGCAACAAGCTTCTCTTCGGCCTTGGAAAAGACATCTCCGGCAAGCCCATCATCGCCGATCTGGCCAAGATGCCCCACCTCTTGGTAGCAGGTGCCACAGGCAGCGGTAAAAGCGTATGCATCAATACCATCATCATGAGCCTGATCCTGCGCACCACACCCAAAGACCTGCGTTTGGTGCTGATCGATCCCAAACGGGTGGAACTGGCAGGATACAATGAGCTTCCACACCTGATCGGCAGTGTGGTCACAGATCCGGATACTGCTCTGGAAACCATGTATTGGGCAGTTAAAGAGATGGAGCGGCGCTATGAACTGCTTCAGGAAGCCAAAGTGCGCGATATCATCGGCTACAACGAGAAAGCCAAAGAAGACGAAGAACTGGAAAGCCTGCCCTATATAGTGATTATCGTGGACGAATTTGCCGATCTGATCATGACCTCCGGCAAGGAAATAGAGATGCCTATCACCCGCCTGGCACAGATGGCACGTGCGGTCGGTATCCACCTCATCCTCGCCACCCAAAGGCCCTCCATCAAGGTCATCACCGGCATCATCAAGGCCAATTTCCCCGCCCGCATTGCCTTCCAGGTTTCCTCCCGGGTGGATTCCCGCGTGATCCTGGATATGATTGGAGCGGAACGGCTTCTGGGCATGGGAGATATGCTCTTCCTGCCTCCCGGCAAAGCCATCTCGGAACGCATCCACGGCGCTTTTGTGAGCGATCACGAGATAGCCCGGATCACGGAATTCCTGGCCATGCAACCCAAACCCAAGCAAGATTTTAGCATAGTGAAAGAAGATAGCGGTGAAGCCGGTTTCTTCGATTACGACGACGATCTCTTCCCCGAAGCCGCCCGCGTGATCGTGCGCACCGGCACCGCCTCTGTCTCCATGCTGCAACGCCACTTCAAGATCGGCTATGCCCGGGCCGGACGCCTGATAGACCTCCTGGAGCGTGCCCGCATCATTGGCCCTCATCTGGGCAGTAAAAGCCGGGATGTGCTGGCAGACAGGGAGCAACTGGAGCAGATGGGACTGATGGATAGTGACGAGTGACTAGTAACTAGAGCTGACGCTGCTGACGCAACCCACATTGGGCTGTAAGAGTGAAGAGTGCAGGATAAACGGGTCTGGATAGTACTAGAAGTGAATGATTAAGAGACTATAAGAGGATAGAATGAAGTTTTATATTACCGCCCTGGCTTGTCTGGGTCTCAGCCTTCTGGCGGCCATGACGCCCGCAGAAGTGCACCGCAAGCTGCAAACTGCCTATAACAACCTCAGCAGTTATCAAGCCACAGTGAGCCAAAGCAACCGCTACCGCAATCTCTCGCACACCATAGATTACAGCGGTAGAATTTACTATAGCCCCGGCCGGATGCTCATGCACTTCACCAGTCCCCAGATTCAGCGCCTGCAGATCGAAAGTGGCAATATCACGCTCTACGATGCCCAATCCAACACCATCATGCGCAGCAGGATGCGTCCCGAATTCGCCCGTATGAATCCCATAGAACTTCTGCAGGAATACTGGGGCAAATCCACCGTGAGAGTAGCCTCCGAAAACCGCAGCTTTGCAAACGTTGAGCTCACCGTCTCCGGAGATCCCATCATCCGCTCCATCAGCGCCAGAGTGAACCGAATCAGCGGCCTGGTGGATAGATTGTCCTACACCGATGCCTCCGGAAACAGCGTTAGCTACACATTCTCAGACATCCGCACCAATGCCTCTATCCCAGCCTCCGTCTGGAGATATTCTTACCCGGCGGACGCTCAAGAGATCAGCCCCTAAGGAGATTTTTATGATAGCACTCATCATGGCGGGAGGCTTTGGCACCCGCTTTTGGCCGGAAAGCCGCAGCACCATGCCCAAGCAGTTCCTGCGCGTGGTGGGAGAGCGCTCCATGATTCAGCTCACTGTGGAACGCCTTTTACCTGTGGTTCCCCTCCACAAAATCTTTGTCGTCACCGCTGCCGGACAGGAAGACCTGGTGAAGGAACATCTGCCGGAGCTCCCGGAAGAGAACATTATTCTGGAACCTTTCGGGATGAATACCGCTCCCTGCATCGCTCTCAGTGTTTGCCGCCTGATCCGCCAGTTTGAGCCTCACCAGAGCTTGGTGGTGCTGCCGGCCGATCATGTGATCCGCGATCTGCCTGCCTTTCATGCCAGCCTTGGCGCAGCCGAGCAATGCGCCCGGCAGGATTATCTGGTCACCTTTGGCATCGTGCCGGATTACCCCGCCACCGGCTATGGTTACATAGAAGCCGGTGCTCCCCTCACGGAGAAAGGGAAACTGGTAAACAGATTCAAGGAAAAGCCGGATCTCCCCACGGCAGAAGCCTTCCTCCAGACCGGGAAATACTTCTGGAACAGCGGGATCTTCTATTGGAAACTGGGCGTGATCCAGCAAGCTTTTGAACATTACCAACCGGAGCTGTGGTCAATCTGCAAAGAGATTGGCCAGATTTGGGATGAAGCTGGCTACGGTGCCGATATCAGCGAGCCCTATGCCAAGATGCCCAAGCTCCCCATCGATATAGCCGTGATGGAAGCCGCCGATAAACGTGCCGTGATCCCGGTGGAGATGGATTGGAGCGACGTAGGCAGTTGGAAAGCCCTGGCAGAACTCAGCACTCAGGACGGGAGAGGAAATACTCTCCCGGCAGGCGGAATAGCTCTGGAAGCAAAAGATAACTACATTTACACCAATAAATTCACCGCTCTGATCGGAGTGGAAAACCTCTGCATAGTCGAAACCAGGGATGCCATACTGGTAACCACCAAGGACAAAGCCGAAGAGGTGAAAAAGATCGTGGATCAACTGAAAACTGAAGGAAGAAAAGATCTCTTATGAAACAACTGATATTGATAGTCACAGCACTCCTGCTTTTGGTGGGCTCCCTGCAAGCACTAAGCCTCAAAGATCACGGCGACCACACCGGCATCATTCGCCAAACCTCCCACTCGGTCTATCTGGACAAAGAGGATGGCAGCTATCTCCTGCTGCTTACAGCCGGGGTAATCCGCGATAGCGTCTGGGTGCCTGTTCCCGGAGATTCAGCCGTGGTGAAAGCCTATCAATTTCCCGGCCAGAAGATTTTGGAAGTGCTGCAGATCACCGATGCATCAGGCGTCACTCTGATCCGCGATTCGCAATACCAGCCCCTGCATCAGGCACAATCCATCCTCACAGTCGATCCCGGCACCTGCATCGGCTGCCGTCTCTGCGAGCGCAATTGCCCTGTGGACGCCATCAGCATGGTGGGACGTATAGCCGTGATAGATCAGTCCAAATGCGTGGAATGCGGAGTGTGCATAGATGGCAACGGACGCTTCCGGGGCTGCCCGGTAGGCTCAATAAAGAACACTGAGGAGTAACTAATGGACACAAAGACTTTTGATTACCTTTACAACAAGGCTCAGGGAGACAGTGCAGAATCCATCATGAAAGAGCTGGAGATCACTGCTGAAGAATATGCACAAATGGAACAGAAGCTTGCCCCGGTTCTGGCAGAGATTATGAAAGAACGTGCTCAAGCCGAGAAGATCGGCGAGAGATTCTTGCATCTCACTAACTATCTTTACATGGGCAAGAGCGATCAGGAGAAGGGCATGCACCGTCCCCCTGCCATCAAGCCCAGAACCGGAGATCAAATTGCCCTTCCCGCTGTGGCGACCATTCCCCTGCCAGAAATCACCCTGCATCAAGCCATTTCTCAAAGACGCAGCCTGAGAAAGTATTCTGATGCCCCCCTCAGCCAGGAAGAGCTGTCTTTCCTGCTCTGGAGCTGCAGTTGGGCAAGGGATTTCCGCAGCAGCGAACGCCTGGAAATCACCCTGCGCAATGTGCCCTCCGCCGGAGCGCGTCACCCCCTGGAAACCTATCTCTATATCCGCCGGGTCACCGGGATCAAGCCCGGGCTTTACTATTATCACCCGGTCAAGCATCTGCTTGTGCTGGTGATGAATGGTCCCGAGATTGAACGGAAGATCGTGGAAGGCTGTTTCTGCCAAGAAATGACTTCAGCTTCGGCCGTGAACTTCATCTGGACGGCTGTGCCCTATCGCACCATCTGGCGTTACGATCAACGCAGCTACCGCTATATGTATCTGGATGCCGGCCATGCCGCTCAGAACCTGCATCTGGCAGCCGAGGCCATCGATGGCGGGGCTTGCATGATCGGAGCTTATTGTGACGAAATGATGAGCGAGGCACTCGATCTGGATGGAACCGAGGAGTTTGTGATCTACATTGCCACAGTGGGGAAGAAAGAGCCAGTGATCACTGTTCACTAACTTGTCGCCGACTCTTCGTCGACTCTTGCAGGACTCTTCCCGAACACTTTGCTCGGGAAGAGTCGGCCAAGACACGGTGAAGAGTCGGGGACAAGTGGGCAGAGAGTGACAAGTAACTGGTGACTGGTAACCACAGCTGCCAAACTCCGATTTGGCAGAGACGCTCTCAAAGTTAATGGTTAATAGTGAATAAGTTAATGCTGCGCTGCTGCCGCACGGATAGTTAGAGCTCATGACGGCTCCCATGTCCAAACGTTTATCTCTCAGCAAGATGCAGCGATGGACTACAATCAGCACCAGGCGAAGCGGAGTTCTTTATTCTCTGCTGCCGCATCCACTGCTTGAAGTCCATGCTGGCTGTGTAGTCTGTTGTATGAGTGTAGTTTAGATAGCCAGCATGAACTCCAAAAGATATACTTCGTTGCTGGCGCTATGACAAGCGTCATACCCTACTACTCCATCTATAAGGAGCTTATATGAATGCTAAGCCGCAGCTTTTCAAACAAACCGCCCCTGATCGTCTGGAGATCAAGAAGGGAGGAGGCTGTCTGATCCTGTTTGGGCTTCCCTTCTTTCTGGCCGGAATTTTCATGCTATCGATCGCAACAGGATTGATGCCCGTCTCCAATGCCAACGAAGTTCCCTGGATAGCCATGGTGATTATCTTCTTCATGGGCTTGATCTTCAGTGGAGTTGGTGCAGCCCTGGTCTGGGGTAGATCCTGGACGGTGATCGACCGCAGGCAACGGCGTATCTTTGAGGCAAAAGGCCTCCTGAAACCCATGCGGAACCAGATTTACGAGCTGGACAACTATCATAAGCTGATAATCAAGCATGATCCCGGGGATTCAGACACTGCCGAGACTTTTTCCCTCTGCTTGGGCTCCGACCAGGGAATTGCAGATTTATCTCTCTTCAGCACATCGTTTTATGGAGATGCCAGAGACCAGGCCAAGCTCCTGATGGATTTCCTGCATCTCCCGCTCTATGACCGCAGTACAGATCACGAAGAGCTCTTTCAAGCCCGGGAAACCGAGCCCAAAAACACTAAGCCTGCTTCAGCCCCGCCAAACTATGTGCCGGAGCTGAATTGCAGAGTTGGCGAAAGCGGGGATGAGTTCCGGGTGGCCTTTCAGGGAGGCCCGGTGCGGGCGTCCAGAATCGTTGCTATGCTACTGCCTATCATCATCTTCTGCTTCTTTGGCTACAATTTTCTTCCCATACTCTTTTCTCCGGGAACGCCCCCGGCGGTAAGCTTCTTCTTTGGAGGCTTCTTCCTGTTGCTCCTGGTGCTGGGGCCGGTGCTGGGCTTCTTGCGGCATCTGCTTATGGTTAAAAGGGATACACTGATCCTTACCATCCGTCCGGGCAGTCTGGAACTGCAGCAGCGGGGGCTTATCTCCCGAAAGACTAAAAGATACTCCGCAGAAGAAATCTACGGCTTTGATTTCAGCAGTCCTCTGACAGCTCTGGAAAAGGATTCCGGCCTGCCACCCCGTTCTGGAAGCTATCAGGTAGATCCAAGCAAGACCTACATTCCCAATTGGGCCTATAAACTCAGCCGCCTGACTCCCACCAAAGGTGTGGTTATCAAGACCAGAGACGGTCTACAGTATGTGGGAGCAGGTCTGCCGGAGGAACAGCTCAGCTATCTGCATATGATTATCAGTGAAGCGTTTGGAAGGATACAGAGGAAGTGAACAGTGATCAGTGAACAGTGATCAGAGAGTAACGAGTGCTGCTGTCGCACCCAATTCTGGGCTGCCAAATCACCCCATAAGAATCCGCTGCCAGTCTCTGCTTCTCTCTGCTCACTTGTCGCATTTGGGGGTAAGTGAAGCGGCTCCGTCTGTGCATGTTCACAGCTCTGTTCACTTCCCAGCGAAGCTCGTCACTAGTCACTAGTCACTAGTTACTTGTTACTCGTTACTCCCCAAAGCTATAGCTGAAGCTCACGCCGTTAATTCCGGGATGCAGGCTAAAGCGGGGTGTGCTGGCCAGGGTCAGCTTTCCGGCCAGGTAGCCGATGAGAGCTCCTGCAAAGACATCGCTGCTCCAATGTTTGTCATCATAGACCCGGGAGAGACTGGTAAGCGAGGCCAGGCTGTAAGCCAGCACTGGTACCCAGCGAGTTTCCCGGTATTGATCCGCCACGATGGGGGCAATGCTCCAGACAAGCATGCTGTGTCCAGAGGGGAAAGAATCCCGCTTTCTTGTGATGCCGGAGCCATTCCAGAAGCTGTTTCCCCTGTTCTCTTCCGGTCTGTATCTCTGAGTGGCAAGTTTTAGCCCTTGAGTGGCAGCACTGGCCAGCACTGCGCTCTTGAGGCTCATCAGCCCGGTATCAACCGTTTTGGGGCTTCCCAGAATGTAGCCCATCCCGGCTGTTAGTGCCAGCACCGGGATCACCTGTTTGTACTCTCCAAACTGGCGCACTACCGTGGACAAGTCATCGCCCATGCCACTCTGATTCCTCCTGGCCAGCTCGCAAAGTTCTTCATCCGCCAGATACAGGCCTCCGCCAATCAGAAGCAATCCTCCGGCAGCCAGCCAATTGCTCTTCTCCCAGCTCAAAGGCGCTGTGATGGTATTTTCCACCGTTTCCGGCCAGGAAAGCAAATAGGCTTCCATGTATTCCACTTCCGGAGAGGCAAAGAGGGATGAGCAGAGTAAAAGCAGGAAAAGCAGGGCAGGAATGAACCGACGATGGATCTGCAGTCCGGGGTAACGGGCTGTTTCCTGTTCTTTTACCCAATGAGGGTCAATCCTGTTATCTGTGATCGGCATCTGTTCTCCTTCTTCAGTTTGCATGCTATTCTGCTTGCATGTTTCTGTCAATCAATGCTTGTCTTGCCATATGGATAATCCGCATGATAATGGGAATCATTCTTGCAAGTTTCTTTGGCACAAAGCCGCAAGGAGCAGATATGAAAGCAGAACAAGCCTATCAGATTATCATGAAGAAGGCGGAGGATAATTCTATTGCGCAATCCCTCAGTGGGATAGCCGGCTGGCCTTTCACGATTGCCACGGATATTGCCGTGATTCCGCTGATCTACGTTCCGCTCTGGGATCGCATCCGCGAACTCTATGAGCGCAGTGGCACTCCCCAGGATACCGGCACCAAGATTATTACGGGAACCTTGAGCGAAATCTTTGTGGATATAGCCTTGGATAAGATACTGGGCAACGTTCCCCTTCTGGGCATCTATTTCAATGCCATTTGTGCCAAAACCCTCACCTGGCGTTTGGGAACTCTCTTCACCATGCTTTCTGCCAGGGGAGATGATCTGGATGAATCCGTGATCAAGGAATCCATGATCCTCATCCGCCGCAGTTTCCCGCAGGATGATATGTTCAAGTTCATCACTCCGGATAAATTTGCCTTCATCAAGCTGGTGGAAAGCTTTACAGATCTCAGCAAAGAGGAATATAAAAACCGTGTGGTGGCGCTGCTGGAATACAAAGGGGATGGCCAGTGACCGACCTGAGTGTGTGCGGTGTGAACTGCCCCACCGATTGCCGGGCTTTTGGCAGTGAGTGTGCCGGCTGTAATGCTTTGGAAGGCAAGGTTTCCTGGGCTGATTTCATGGAGAAAACCCACTGTCCCATATACTCTTGTGTACAGGAGAGGGGCATTGCTTCCTGTGCAGAGTGCGGCCAGGCTCCCTGCAAAGTGTGGATCGATACCCACAATCCTGATGCCTCGGACGAGGAGTTTCAGGCCGATCTGGACAACCGTTTGAAGAATCTTGCTCAAAGGAGAGAACAAAAGCATGGGTAGCAAAAAAGAAACCATCGACTTCTTGCTGGAACAGCTCTCGGAACTGGAAGACGTGCGCTGGATCAAGATGTTCGGTGAATACGGCATCTACTGCGGAGACAAGCTCTTTGCCCTGGTCTGCGACGATCAGTTCTTCCTGAAGCCCACCGAGGCCGGCAAAGCCTTTCTGGGTGAGGTGGAAGAAGGCTTCCCTTATCCGGGTGCCAAGCCTTGGTTCTATATCCCGGAAGATCAGTGGGATGATTCTGAGCATCTGGTGCAGATGGTGCGGATCTCTCTTCCCGAGATCAAGCCGGTAAAGAAGAAGGCGAAGAAAGCCAAAGACTAAAGGCTTGACGGATTAAGCAGCCTCGTCAGGCTGGCAAATATGAATAATCCTTCTGTCAAGTTCATGGCCCTGAAGTATCTGAGGGGTCGTGGCCGTGGCCTGATCGGCAAAACCCATTACCTCACCCTGGCAGGTATCGCGCTGGGCGTGATGGCATTGATCTGCGTGAGTTCCGTGATGAACGGTTTCCAGGCAGATATGGAGAACCGTCTCATCTCCTCCCAATCTGAAATGAGGCTCTATGCAGATGGGCAGCAGGAGCTTAGAGAGTTCTCTTCTCTTCAATTCGAGCTTGAGAAAGAAGGCTTTGCTTCCAGCCCCGTGATCCGTGCAGAACTGATGCTCAAGGTGGGCAATCAGATCGCTCCCACGCTGGCTTTTGGGGTCGATCCCCGTCAACACAGCAAGGTCAGCCGTCTCTTCCAACCTGCCCGCACCACGGGAGAAAACCTGGAACAGGGTATCCTCACGGGCAGAGTGGACAGCCTTTCCACCGGTGAGGGTGGCATCGTGCTGGGTGTGGGCCTGGCCTATCAGATGCAGCTTGTGGTGGGAGACAAAGTGCAGGTGCTTTCCCCCATCTTCAGCGAGCCCACTGCCTTTGGCATGATTCCCAAGATACGCAGCCTGAAGGTCTTGGCCATCGTGAGCTCCGGCATGCCGGAGTATGACCAGTCCCATAGCTATATCCCGCTGGCAACGGCTGCTTATTTCAAGGGTTACACAGAAGGAGTGGACTATCTGGAGATCAAGACTCCGGATAGAAACAAAGTCCGGGCTTACAACCACCGCCTCAAGAAGCTCTTCCCAAAGCATCAGATTGAGGACTGGAGCCAGTTTGACCCCTCTCTCTTCACGGCTATGCGTTTTGAGAAGTTCCTCATGATCGTGATTATGCTCTTTATGTATATCATCGCCTCCTTTAACCTTACGGGGAATATGCTCAAGACTATCAGCCTGAAGAAGCGTGAACTCGGCCTGCTGAAGGCCTTGGGTTATCAGGAAACGGAACTCAGCCGGCTTTTCCTGCATCAGGCGATGATCCTCAGCACCATCGGAATCGCTCTGGGCTTCCTGCTGGCGCTGCTCCTGCTCTGGTTGCAGATGAGCTTTGGGTTGATCCAACTGCCTGTCTCGGAATTTGAAAGCATTGGCCTCCCCATAAAAATAGAGCTGCCGGATCTGCTTTTGGTGCTTATTATATCTTATGCACTCACGCTGGCCAGCACCATGATTCCGCTGGGCCGGCTCAAACAGATTAATGCCGTGGAACTGCTGCGGCAAACGGTTTAAGACAAGGAGAAGGACATGAACAAACAAGAAATGTATCAGATGGTCATAGAGGCTGAGATCAGAGCTCAAATGCTGTATTGGAGCCTCTCCAGGGCATTCCAGAATCCCGAAACCTGCGCCACATTCAAGGAACTGGTCGAGCTGGAAGTGATGCACGAAGAATATATGCGCAAGCTCTTTATCCAGGAGTTTGACGGAATGGAACCCATCATCAAAACTCAGGCGGAAACGGAACTCAAGGGTGTCAAACTCACTGAGCCTCTGGAAGTTCTGCGCTTTGCCCAAAGCCGGGAAGACCTGGCGCGGGATGCCTATCTCGAGATTGCAGATTACACTGAAGATCCTGAACTGAAGAGTGTTTTGAGCAAGTTCGCCATTCAGGAGGAGGATCACAAGCAATTGATTCAGGCAGAGATAGACCGTCTGCAGGGCACAATGATCTGGTACGATCCTGCTGAACTGAGTGGCCTGATGGAAGATTAAAGCCGGGTGAATAAAGCACAGACCGATCTTTTTGAATCCGAAGAACAAGCCGGACGCCCCGTTCCTCTGGCGGAGAAGCTCCGTCCCCAGAGCCTGGAAGAGCTGCTGGGACAGCAGAAGCTGATCGCCCCGGACTCCCTGCTCTATGGCATGATCGAGAGCGGGGACTACCATTCCTTCATCCTTTGGGGGCCTCCAGGCACCGGTAAGACCACCATCGCCCGCATTATCGAGCAGCGCTCTCATCTGCCCTTCATCCATTTCAGCGCCGTGCTTTCCTCCATCAATGACGTTAAAGCCGTGATGAAGAATGCGGATTATCAGCATCGCCATCAGAATCAGCGCAGCATCCTCTTTATCGACGAGATTCACCGCTTCAACAAGAGCCAGCAGGACGCCTTTTTGCCTTATGTGGAAAGCGGTGCCGTGATCCTGATCGGCGCTACCACGGAGAATCCTTCCTTTGAAGTGATCCCCGCTCTGCTCTCCCGCTGCCATGTCTTTGTGCTGGAAATGCTTTCCGAAGAGGATTTGCAAAATATCCTGAGCCGGGGCAGCATAGAACTGGGACTAAAGCCCAACGAAGAAGTCTGCGGTTGGCTGGCGCAAATCTCCGGAGGCGATGCCAGAAGAGCTTTGAACCTATTGGAACTGCTGGCACCCTACCTGCGTGAGAATCCCCAGCCGGAGATGAAGAAACTGGCGAAGTTCCTGGCGCGTAAGACCATGTTCTACGATAAAAACCGGGAAGAACACTACAACCTGATCTCAGCGCTGCACAAGTCTCTGCGCGGCTCCGATCCTCAGGCGGGGCTCTATTGGCTTGCACGCATGCTGGAAGCAGGGGAGGATCCGCTCTATCTGGTGCGGCGTCTGATCCGTTTTGCCTCGGAAGATATCGGTCTGGCCGATCCCCAGGCTCTGGCGCTGGCTATTTCCGTGAAGGACAGCATCCACTTCCTGGGTATGCCGGAAGCCAACACCGCTCTGGCACAATTGGTGGTCTATCTGGCCACTGCACCCAAATCCAACAGCGTCTATGCTGCCTACAAAGCTGCCGCAGAAGATGCCCGTAAGACCAGTCACTACGGCGTTCCGCTACATATCCGCAATGCTCCCACCCAGTTGATGCAAGACTTGGACTATGGCAAAAACTATCAGTATGATCACGATCACGAAAACCACTACCATTACCAGAACTACTTCCCCGAACAGATGAAGGAAAAGACCTACTACAAGCCCGGAAGCTTCGGCTTTGAGCGGGAGATCGAGAAGCGGATCGAATGGTGGCTTAAGCTTAGGAAGCAGCAGGGGGACTGAGGCTGATTTAAGCAGCCACCCCAACCCCAATGCAAGATAATCCTTGACTAAATTGAATGAATTTGTCCTATTGCTAATCTTATGGAATAATGCTTTTGAGGTTGGTTTTGAGACGTTTGTGCCAAGTTTTGTGCTGTCTGGCAGTTGTGCTTTTGAGTGCTTGTGACCTGAGGGAGAGAATCCTCACGCACAGGCTCGAACAGGATTATATTGCCAACGGACCAAGGACAGGAACGGTGCTGTTTGCCGATCTGGATGCCGATGGCAAAGACGAAGCCATTGGCAAGGATGATATACTGGGTCCCTCCACGGCTATGATAATCTTCTCTCAGGAAGGCAAACCCTTGGCGCAATTCAACATCGGCCACACTATTCATACCATAAACGTGCTCACAGATCCCAGGGATGGTAAATCCTGGGTATATCAAAGCTATAACGACAGCCAGAAGGTGCATCTGCTGGCCCACTGTTACTCATGGAAGCCTCGCACTACCAGGGAAGACAAAGTGTTTGAGCCTGTTCCCCGCATTCCCAATCCGGAAGACAATCCCCTCAGTCCCTGGTATGGCTCGCTATATCCCAAATTAATCCTGGATCTGGAGGGTGATGGCAGGCTGGAACTGGTTTGCCAGGCTGCCGATGGCTTCAAAGCCAATCCCCGCGGATTGGTGGTTTACGACCTTGATTCAGGACGGCTGAAATGGCAGTATCGCAGTCCCTGCAACCTGACCGGTGTCTATGTTGACGACCTGGATGGAGACGGCGCAAACGAGATTGTCTTTGGCACCAAAGCCCTGAGAAATACCAGCCAGGAGATCAACGGTCTCACGGATCATGATAGCTACATTGCAATCCTGAATTCCAGAGGTGAAAGAATCCTCCAAAACAAAGTGCTGGATGGTTATAGCACCGCTGTACCCGCTTTGGCGGATATGGATAGCGATGGCCTGAAGGAGATCATCCTGCTGGCAGGAAGTTGGGGAAATCTGGAGCAGCGTAACAGCCTCTCCATCTATGATTATACCAATGATCGCATCGTCTTGCAGCGGCAGTACTCCGTTGCCTCCACTCTGTACGACATGGTGCCGGAAGTGTTGGTGCATCAGATGGATAGGGAAGGCAAATACCTTATCACCCTGATAGATTCCGTGAAGGGCTTGATCGTTCTGGATGAGGAACTGAATCTGATAGAACACGGATTGGATTCTTCTGCTCTGCAGATCCTGGAATCGGTTGATCTGGATGAGGATGGAAAGAAAGAACTGCTGGTGCTCACGGACGATAAATACATTGCTGTGCTGGATCATCGCTTCAGGCTGCGTGCCAAGCTCAAGCATCCCTATCCGGACGCCAGCGGTCACCTGATCGCTTCTGTGCGCCGCGGTTTCAAGGAAAACCCTGTCATTGCCGTAACCACCGGTGCTCAGGTAACCTGTTATAAGTATCAGAACATTCCGCTGGGCAAGATGATCCTGGCATCACTCAAGGCTTATTCCTTCTGGGTGATGGGCTTCTTGCTCCTGCTCCTGCTCTTATCCTGCCAATTATTCCGGAAGCGCAGCTTTGCGAATTACACTCTGTCAGACAATATCGATCTGGGAGTTATTATCACCATCGGCACGGATAAAATCTGCCACATTAACCACAGGACAGAAGAGCTGCTCTCCGCTCATGCCGCCCCGGATACCATCTTGGACCGCAAGCATCTCAGCTCCATTTTCCCAGAGATCCATGCCACTCTGGAGAAATTTGCCAAAAGCAAAAATCCCAGCCTGAAGACGCATCAACGGCTAAAGATCGGAGATCTGAGCCTGGAAAGCAGCGTGGTCTTCGTGCGGGCTTTCAGCTACAGAACTTTCTACCTGATCACCTTCACTCTGTACAATCTGGATGCGGAAAAGTATGGCAGAGAGATAATCTGGGCAGAGACTGCACGCAGGCTTTCGCACAACGTCCGCCGCCACATCACCAATATCTTCCTGGCCTTGGAGCCTCTGGAGGCAGAAGATATCTCAAAAGAAGACAAGGGGCAGTATCTTAGAATCATCAAAGATGAGACGGAGCGCATCCGGGTCTTTACCCATGCCTTCCAGCGCTTCTCCGAGCTGAAGGATTACGAGCTGAAACGCCAGGATATTATCCCTTCTGTGGAGCACTGCCTTGCCCGTATTAAGATCCCTTCCGGCATAAAAGTGATCAAGAACTGGGGTCTGCAATCCGTGGAAGCCCTGATCGAGCCCATCCGTTTCGAGGAAGCTCTGAGCAACCTGATCTACAACGCCATTGAGAGCATGAGCGGCGAAGGCGTGTTGCACGTCTCGGTCTCCATCGTGCCTCATCACAGCTCCGGGAAAGATCAGCTTCCCGTGCTGGTGGAGATCGAAGATAGCGGTAAAGGCATCTCCAAACACAATATGGAAGATATCTTCAAGCCCTTCTTTACTACCAAAGCCGCCGGCACCGGCATTGGCCTCCCGGAAAGCAAAAAGATCATAGAATCCATGCAGGGACAGCTTGAGCTGCGTTCCGAAGAAGGTTGCGGCACCGTGATTTCCATCTGGCTAAAAGGAGAATAGATGACCAGGATAAACCTGTTGCTGGCCGACGACGATCAGACTTTCTGCAAGCTTGCCGGGGATTTGCTCTCCCGGGAAGGCTTCGCCGTGGAAAAGGCTTACAATGTAGAGGAAGCAGGACGCCATCTGAGCGAGAACTTCTTTCCCATCGTGATGCTGGATATGTGTTTGCCCGAGCTGAGCGATGGCTTTGGCCTGCTGGATTTTATCCGTGAACACTATCCGGATACCATCGTGCTGATGATCTCCGGATCTGGCCATATTCCTGATGCGGTGGAAGCCATCAAACGCGGAGCCTATGACTTTATAGAGAAGCCCATAGCTCCGGATCACCTGCGCCAGAGAATCCGCAATATAGCTGCCTTCATCAGCTCCAAACAGGCAAATCTAGATATGGCGAAGACGGCTATCGGCATGGTGGTAGAATCCCCTGCCATGCAAAACGTCTATGCCAATATCATCCGCACCGCAGCTTACGATAATCCCGTGCTGATCACCGGAGAAACCGGAGTGGGCAAGGAACTCGCTGCCCACGCCATCCACCGCCTCAGCCGTTACAAAGACAGGAATATGGTATGTATCAACTGCGCTTCCATTCCCAAGGAACTCTTTGAAAGTGAGCTCTTTGGCTATGAAAAGGGAGCCTTCACCGGGGCTGTGGGAGACCGGAAAGGTTATTTTGAATATGCCGGAGATAACAGCTTGTTTCTGGATGAGATCAGCGAACTGCCTCTGGAAGTGCAGGCCAAACTCCTGCGCGTGATCTCCGAAGGCGAAATCCAGAAACTGGGCGGAAGAATCCGCCAGATCAACACCCGCATCATTGCCGCCACAAACCGCAATCTGACTGAGATGCAGAACCGGGGAGAATTCCGCAGCGACCTCTATTATCGCCTCAATGCCATAAACATAAACATCCCGCCTCTCCGGGAACGCAAGGACGATATTCTGCAGCTCGCCACCCATTTCTGCACCGAGTTTTGCAACCGCAACAGCAAAGCCCCTATGCAAATCTCCTTCCCTGCCCTGCAATGGCTCTACGAACAGACCTGGCCGGGTAATGTGCGTGAACTCCGCAGCACTATCGAGCGAGGTGTAATTTTTGCCACTAATGACACTTTGACGGTGGCCGATTTGCAAGGAGGCCATTCCAGCCTCAATGAGCCCCCCTTCGAAACCACTTCTCAGCTCCGCCAGGTGCTCAGAAACTTCGAGCGTTCCTACCTTCAGCACTCGCTAAATCATTATAACGGAAACGTTAGCCAAACTGCTCAAGCTCTCGGGATAGATAAATCCAACCTCTTCAAAAAGATTGCACAGTATAAACTGAATACCCATAGTCAGCTCCCGGATTAATCTTTACCAGTGGCAAAAAATACACCCCTGCTTCGCTCTTGCGAATAACTATACCCTTATACATCAATCTCTTAGCATATTATCACCAAATGGCTCCACATGTGCATTATTATTGGACCAAGCGGGACAAACTCCAATCCCTTCCCTACCTACTCTGTCTGTCCCGCCGGGCCATAATGTGGGAATATATAAACGGAGGCATTCCGGGCTGTTGGCCTCTGGATGCTAAGCCGGAACCAAGTAGTTTTGGGTATAGGCTTCGGAAGCTGATGTATGAGAGGCTTCTGGTGATGCAGACCAGAACTTGAGCCCGTCACTTCGGTGGCGGGCTTCTTTTTTGGGGAGTAACAAGTGACGAAGTGACAAGTAACAAGTACTGCTTCGCTCTCTGAGCTGAGAAGCAAGACAAGGCTCTTTTTAATCAAAACAGAGGAAAGAAGTAAAAGAGAGAAGGAGTTAGGTAATATAGCTGCTCCGCTTCGCACCCTCGCTATGGTCTATCGTAAGTGTAAAACTTAGTTACTAATCTTTCCCAGCAGCCCAAGTGCTTGAGAGGCAGGAAAATAACATAAAATAGATATTGACAAAAACACCTCGTATATTATTGTTGCATTTGCTATTACGCAACTAACAACAACGAGGTGTTATAATGAATTATCT
>JAKPXC010000167.1 GCA_029567705.1 Candidatus Cloacimonadota bacterium | reverse complement strand
GCTTCTCCGTGCTTACAGATGTCGGCCTGCTCTCCAGTGCCTTTGCCGGAATAGATATTGCTTCGATGCTGGAAGGCGCAGCCCAAATGCGTGATCTTTGCGATAGCACCGATATCCTCTCCAATCCTGCCTATTTAAACGGTCTTTTACACTATCTCTATATGAGAGAAGGCAAGAATATCTCTGTGATGATGCCCTATTCCAACAGTCTGTATGACTTTGCGGATTGGTACAGACAGCTTTGGGCTGAAAGCTTGGGCAAACGCTACGATGCTAAAGGCCGTGAGATATACGTGGGACAAACGCCCGTGAAAGCTCTGGGCACCACCGATCAGCATTCTCAGGTTCAGCTATACAGCGAAGGACCCAACGATAAAGTCTTTACCTTCCTAACGGTTGATAAATTCCAAAACGATTTTACCATACCCAATCTCCATCCGGAGCGTGAAGAAGTAAGCTATCTGGGCGGAAGGAAACTAAGCGAATTGCTCAATGCCGAACGCCTCGCCACCGAGATTGCCCTCACCAAGGCCGGACGCCCCAACTGCAATATCGTCTTCCCGGAACTGAACGAAGAGAATATCGGAGCCTTCATCATGCTTTACGAGATTCAGACCGTCTTCACAGGTAAGCTTCTGCATATCAATCCTCTGGATCAACCCGGGGTGGAAGCAGGGAAAATCGCCACTTATGCCCTGATGAATAAAGCCGGTTTCGATAAGGAACGCAGCGAGATCGAAGAGTATCTGAAGCAGAAGCAGTAAACAACCACGTCCAAGCAGGAAGCTGTTATCTCTTGCCTTTTAGTGGTATGGTAATGCTTGCAAACCAGTAGATCCAAGTTTCGGTTGTCAATTTCTTCCAAGGGACTTGCCGAGTCTTCGCCGAGTCTTGGCCGACTCTTCCCGAACAAAATGCTCGGGAAGAGTCCTGCAAGACTCGGTGAAGACTCCGGGAAAAATTTGGGAGAGGTTTGTAGCTTGTGCTATTGGATTAGTGAGAAGATTTAGAGTAGTTCAGCTCTTGCAGGTATTCCAACAGATGGGGTTGCATCAATTCACTCAGATCAGCCTTGTTTATGTGCTCGATCCCCTTTTGATAGTCTCGGATCAAGTCCTGCAGATACTCACCTGCAGATTGAAGCTGATTGTACTCAAAACAAGCACCGGCCTGGTAGCTATCAATCAACCTACTGGCTTCGCTCTTGGTGTTACCTACGCATAAAATGGGTCTTCTGGAGGCCAAATACTCAAACAGCTTAGTGGTCACCATGCCTTCGCTGCCGGGATAGTCGTTGATTAAGAGAATCAGTAACTGAGCGGAAAGCATCTCAGCGATTGCTTCCTGGTGGCTCAAGAAGCTCTTTCTTTCCACTTTCAGCCTCTTAAGTGAGTGAATAGCAGCTTCCAGTTCATCACTCAGCTTGGTGCCTATGAACTGAAAACGGATATCTTCCGTGAGGCTATCAAGTAGCTGAAGAAGAGGCACAATGTCCTGCCCGGCAGTAAGTTGACCTACATACTTTATAGTAAAACTTTCGCTATTCTTTTCGCTTCGAGAGTTTGTCATATCCTCATAAGAGGGGAACTCATTGGGATCAACGCTGTTGTAAAGTATCCTTTTGTTACCGGGAGGCAGAGAGTCGGAGATATACCTGGAGACCACCAGAGCCAGATCGGATTGCTTCAGCATAAGCTTTTCCAGGTGCTTGTGTATCATCAAGCTCAAGCGGGAGGGGGGATTGAGCTGCAGGTAGTGGATCTGAACCCAGGGATCACGCCAATCGCTTACCCAGAGCAGTTTGTATCTCTTCTTTAGCAGGTAACCCACCAGATGCGTGGAGTGGGGAGGCCCGGTAGTAATCACTAGATCGTATTGATCCAGCAGCAGTTCTGCTTTGGCCGTCCGATAAGCTGCAGGAACCCAGAAGACTCTGAGATCGGGGATGATCAGGTTCAGTCGAATCCAGACCAGAGCTCTATGCAGGATTGAATCACCTCTGCCGGTCTTCAAATCGCCGTAGGGCATGGGTTTGTCTGTAACTTTAGACCAGAGTTTTCCCAAATGAGCTCTGCCTGTTCTTATCAGTTTTACAGATGCGGGAATCTGCTTCTGGAGGCTGGGATCAAGGTTTGGGTAGATGCCATCTATGGGGCAGATCACGGTGAAGTGCAGACCGGAACCCTCTGTCTGCCGGATCAGGCGTAACCATCTCTGCACCGCTGCTCCTCCGCAGGGCGGGAAATAGTAGCTGATCAGGAGAATTTTCAGCATTGCTCCAGTATCAATTTGGCCAGCTTCGTCCAGGAATACTGATCTTTGTATGCTTTGATTTCAGTTTGCATCGCCGAAAGCCGCTGTTCCTTAAAGTGTCTGAGGATAGCTCCAGCCATCTCTTGCGGTTGTTCTGGAGCTACGAGATATCCGGTCTTTTCCTCAATAATATATTCACTTAGTCCACCCACATTGGTAGCCAGCACTGGGATATCGTAGCTGTAGGAATTGGCTATCACACCACTTTGAGTGGCGGTCTTGTAGGGCAAGACGCAGAGCTGGCTTCTCAAGAAGAATTCGCCCAGCTCCTTCTCGTTCACATAGCGGAGATTGAGCTCGATATTCCCGGATAAGTCCAAGGTATCGATTATCTCCTGATAGGGCTCAAAGCTGCCATAAACTGCTCCACTGATGATCAGATGTATCTCCGGAAGCTCTTTCCTGACCAGGGACAAAGCTTTAAGAAGCAAATCCAGGCCTTTGTAGGGCTTGATCAGTCCAAAGAAAAGGAGAGTTGGACGCATGTCCGTCTGGGACTTTTGAGGCAGATCAAAAGGAGGATAAATGGGATGAAAGCCTTGCAGACCTTTACTGGCTATCTTGAGTGGCAGAAAGCGGTTCAGATCCTTAAAACAGGCTTGGGAAAGCAGGATGATCCTGTCAGCTTGAGCCAGGGCGTATTCCCGGAGGAGTGCTGCAAAAGGCCATTTCTCATGGCTTTCGATATTATGCGCCAGAAAGACGATCCTGCTTTTCCTGAGAGCTCGGGCTATCCAGCCGCTGGAAGGGGCAAAGAAAGGCAGCCAGTAGGAAAAGATCACCAGATCAGGTTGATAATCCCGGATACGCTTTATAGCAGCCGGCCAGGTCCAAGGCAGATAAGGCGTGTAAACCCGCTCCATTGGTATGTTTCCACAATCTGAAAGCTCATCGAACTGGTCGCCACCGGGAAAGAGGAAGCTGGGGTACTGTTCTTTGAAGTTAAAGAACTTCGGCAGATGGCCGGCATTGGCCAGTTCCTTGCCCAAATGCAGGGCAAAAAGAGCTATACCTCCCCTGAAGGGAGGGGCAGGACCAACGATGGCTATTCTTTTACACGTCTTATTCATACGAAAGCCCTTCTATGTATCTGCTGTTAATTAGTCAACAAGAAAATCCTTTACAAAAATGCTGATTCAATCCAACTGGAGTAAATAAAAGAATCCGATAAGGAGTAGAAATGTCCAAGCTTGGTTTTGATTTTCCCAAAGAGATCAGAAAGACTTTTCTTTTCGATCTGGAAGAAAACTGGTATAATCCTATGTTGGCAAAGAAGATGGGTATAGCTCAGGTTTCCACCAAACGTAGTAATTTCGGCGAGTATGATATGGCCGTAAATTATCAGACTTCTGTGCTGGAAGAAGCAGCGGCAGTCAACAAGGTAGCGGTTTACAACATCGATCACATGGCTCAGCTTCGGTTCTGGGGTAAAGATGTGGCAAGCCTGCTTAATCGTGCCGTGGCGGGAAATCTGGCCGAGATGAAGATTGGAGCATGTAAATATACCTTGCTGCTCAATGATAAAGGAGGCGTGCAGGACGATCTGATCGCCATGCGTCTGGCAGATGAAGAATACATCCTGGTGATCAACGCCGGGCATGATATCACCGGAAAAGGTATGTCTCACGGGGTTGAAAGTGAACTGATAGCCGATATAGACCGGATCATGAATTGCAAGCTGGATGGGGAAGAGGTCTATGCTGAGGACATTTCCGATAAATACGTAAAAGTGGACGTCCAAGGCCCCCTTTCCATGAAGCTGATCAAAGAGATCTTTGGCGAGAAGGTTCTGAAGAACCGTTCCAATCCCGAGAAGAACATGAACTTCTTCAGTTTCAATGAGATTGAGCTGGATGGAGCCAGGTATTTCTTTAGCCGCACCGGTTATACAAATCGCTGGGGTTGGGAGATCTATCTGCCGGTGGAAAAAGCCGAGCAGGATTTCAAGGCTATAGTTACCAAAGCTTTGGAACTGGGTGGGCTTCTGGTCGGTCTGGGTGGAAGAGACGAGAATAGAATCTCCGCAGGAGCCTACGGTTTACCTCTCATGGGGCAGGAATACGATCCTCAACATACACCCTGCAATGCTCCTCTTTTTGAAGCTGCCGTGGATTTGAATAAGGATGCCTTTATGGGTAAGGATGCACTGGTGGCCGAGCTTAAAGCCGGCTGTACCAAGAAGCTGGTGATCCTGATCTCAGAAGGGATCTCCACCGGTAAAGGTGTGTATCTGAATGGCAAGAGATTGGGTTCGGTCACTTCCTCGATCAATTCTCCCAATTTAAGCTTGGAGAAGAGGCTGGCCATTGGCTCTAAACGCAAGAATGTCAATGAAGAAAACGGCACTGCTGCCATAGGTCTTTGCTGGCTCTATGAGAGTCCTTTCCCAATCGATGCAGAAGGTAAAGAGATTCTGGAAGATGCAAATGGACCTGTACGGATCATGGTAGAGCTCTATCGTGAAGATGCAAGCGGCACGCCTGTCGGAAGCCCTGGATTGGGTTACCTCACTGCCGAAGGTGTAACTCCTGCCACAGCACCCAAACCTCTGAAGAACATAGAGAACCTATAACATTCTGAAGCAATAAAGAAACCGCCCTCCCATGCCGGGAGGGCGACTTTGTATTATGGTTGTTTATTGCCTGCTTGGCACTCCACTGAGAGCTTCAACGTAGTAGAACGCTCTGTCTTCTTCAACATCAAAGTACTCAAAACTGGTTTGAGTAGCTATGAGTTCAAATGTCCCATCGGGAGAGGCACTTCTGTAGACTTTGTAGTATCCAGCACCACTTACCGCCGTCCAGCTAAGGCGAATGCCCGTACCAGTATGTTCTATTTGCACGATGGGGGCTTCAAGATTTGCCTCGTAGCCACTTCCGGTTACTGCGATGTAAGTCACTGGGTCTTCGCTTGAGTTAGAGGTGATCACAACGTTACCATTATAATTCCCAGATATAGTGGGCAGGAAGACGAGATCAAATACTTGGCTATCATCTGTATCAATTATGAAGCGAAGAGTACTACGATCAAGAGCTTCTTCTCTGCTGTTTCGCAGATTGCTTTGCATCGTTCTGGTTTCATCATTAGCGGCTCTGTTCAATGATACAGAATATCCGTTGGGGCAGGTGATGTTGCCCACTAATACTTGGTCTCCGCTGTTCGTGATAGTGAATTGCTGAGTTGTTGTGTTGTTCAGTTCAACTGCTCCAAAAGCTATAGTGGGAACTGATACAGTGATATCCGGACCCTGAGCTCCAGAGGAATATGTGATGCTGATATTGGGTCTATATGAGTTCGTATATCCGCCCGTAAACAGGTTAGTCTGATCAACAGTATCACTCCGATTAAACCTGAAGCCATTTGTAACACTTGTGTACCTCAGAGTCCCGGAGTTGCTCCAGTTGGGTTGAACAAGGTTAAAAGCGGTATCTACCACTATATTATCTACTCCATTCCAGACAAAGGGAGTGGAGAAAGTCAGCATATCATATCCACCTGCTGTCGGTGAGTAAGAAGCAGCAGAATAGACTGTAGTCATCCCTGTTGCTGAGACCCAGGAGGATGCATTGGTGGCGGTTGTATGCTTCAATCTGATAGTGTAGTTTGGTAGTGCGTAAATTGGGGACGTTGCAATGTAGTATCCTAACTGGGAGATCTCGATAGGTCCGAAAATACCTGCGCTATTTAGTTCCTGAGCAGTGTAGACGGATTGTCCATGTACACTCCTGAAAGTGATGTTTATCGGACTGAGGATGTTTCCAGCTGTGGATAATGATCCTGAGCCTATGACTGCAGTGGTGGTTGTGTTGTTTGTCGGAGAAGCTTGTACAGAATTACTGGGAGAGGACTCTTCTCCATCATACAAAGCAGTAACGTAATAAGTGTAGCTTGTTCCGTTTGAAACGTCTATGTCATAGTACTCAAGTTCTTCCTGGTTAAGCAGGAGGCTACCATTCCGATACAAATTGTAGCTATCAGGTTCTCCGCTTGCAGGTGCCTGCCAGATAAGGTGTATCGTACCAATACTTGGAGTGGCAACTAGTTCACTGGGGGGAATGAGAACACTTTCCGTTCTGATCCTGAACCTGATATTGGGAAGCTGGGTGCTGGCAGTTAATGTACTGGGTTGGGAGTCATCACTGCGTTGCTGTCTTGCTCTAGTCGTTGCTGTGGAGGTGTATGCCCATTGAGGATAGTCAGTTGTCCAGTGTTGATTACCTTTGAGAATCAGTATTGACAGGTTTGAACTTCCATCATAAGCAAAATGAGGATTTAATGAAACGCTCATCCATCCGGATTCAGCAGAGTTCTCGAAAGAACCGCTATAAACTTGGGTGTATCCATCCAAGCTGTAGGTATCTGTAGCCAGAGATGTTTCCTGCGTGTGCTTCAGGTAAATGCTAACGCTCTCAATTGAGTTTACGTTTTCTCCTGAAGCCTTGTAGTAACTGATTGATTTTATCTCACCGGCGTTTAGTATCTCTGAGGCCAGATAGATAGCTTCATGCGAAGAGTAGTTATAGTATCTGTCCATGGGATATGATTGGGCAGACGTGCCGGTTCCGATCTCAATCACCAGATCAGGATTAGATGTTGGGACAGCCTGGACTGTGTTTGACGCAACTGATTCTCCGGCAGGGTTCGTATAGATTGTGGTTACATAGTAACTATACGTTACTCCATTAGTAAGACCTGTATCCTGATAAGTAGTTCCAGGGATTGTGGTTATTGCCACTCCATTACGATAAACCCGGTAACCGCTTATTGATCGATCGATAGGGTCTGTATCTTGATTACTCGATCCTTCATTAATACCCATAGAAATGTTCTTAACATCCCTATCACCTCTGGAGTTGCTCATTATCGGCTCACTACCGTTTCTTCCTGAAGCAGCATTCCAACTCAAGAGAACGGTTGTGTTACCTTCATCGGCAATCAGATTGGTCGGGGCAATTGCGTTAGGAATGGCTGATACTGCGTTTGATGAGGCAGACTCGCTGGTGGGATTGGAATATATAGCAGTTACGTAGTACGAATAGCTTGCCCCGTTGTTCACTGCCAAGTCTGTATAACTTGTAGCTACCAAGGTTGTAAGCAAGGTGTTGTTCCTGTACAGCTTGTAACTAACCGGAGTTCCCAGAGACGGAGCTTGCCAGG
>JAKPXC010000164.1 GCA_029567705.1 Candidatus Cloacimonadota bacterium | reverse complement strand
AGCAGAACATAATAGTGCACATATCCTGAAGGAGAGTATTCTGGAGGAGTTTGGAACGGTTGGCTATGGAGTATCGGCGCAATTGGGAGTGGGATTGTCGAAGACGTTCTATATAGAACTTCGCTATTTGATGGATATGTCGGAGTTCAGTGCTGCCTCCATTACGGAGTATAATCTCAGCACTCAGAGCCTGATGCTAAGGCTTGGAATGGATATCATTAAGCATAAGCTTGATTAACAGATGATTACAGGCATGTGGGCTGCATATCCTGCATTCCAAACGCCCCAGCCGGTCTGAGGGCTGTAACTTCATTTCAATCTCCATCTTGAGAACCGAAGGATTTTATCTTTTTAGCAGTCTCACATTTTGATTGACAATTTCGTGGGCTTGATTAGATTGTACTCAGATTAGCAGGCAGGCATCGTGACTGCTAATTAACTCAAGGAAAGAGGAAGATGAAGAAGAATCAAATACGCTTGAATCATACCTTACGTGCGCTGGTGGATGAATTTATTGGCAGCAACGAGCCTGTGTCCTCCAGAGTCTTGAACGCGAAGTATCTGGTGGATGTGAGCTCCGCAACTCTGCGTCTGGATCTCTTTAAGCTGGAACAGGATAATCTGATTCATCAGCCCCACACCTCTGCCGGAAGGATGCCAACCATTAAGGGTTATCGTCAGTATCTGGAGCTGATCGAAGCAGAGCACGCAAATGTACAGTATGAGCGCATGGATATCCTCAGGGAGCTTCTGATTCATAATTATAAAGATACTCCCAGAGCGCTGCACTTCATCATGCAACTGCTGGCCAAGGAAACAGATCAATTGAGCTTCGTAGCCGAACCGGAAGTCTCCAATGGCTATCTTGCCAAGCTGGATGTGTTTCCCATTGGCAATCGTAAGCTGCTCTTTGTGATGAGTCTGGATAGTGGTCTGGATAAGACCGTGATCTTGAAATGCGAGTATGATATCAGTGAAGTGCAGCTTCGTAAGCTGGTGCGCTATCTGAATGATGAATTGGTGGGGCTCAGAATTTATGATATAGCCAATAAAGTTCTGATTGAGATGCGGGAAAACATGCATCAGGACAACCTGATTGTCTCTTCCTTCTTGCAGGAACTGCATAAAGCCTTTATCGAGATCAGCGATTTCTTTATTCACTATGATGGTTCAATCAAGTTCCTGGAGCAGCCTGAATTTGATTCCAAAGCCACGATCCTGAGCTTTATGAACCTGGTACAGAGACAGGACGCACTTCTGAGCGTGATGCGGGCCAAGCCGCTGACAGGAGAAGTAAACGTTCTGATGGGCGAGGATTTGAACAACCAAATCTGGCAGGATTTTGCCGTGATTTATGGCCGATATGAAGTCTTTGGTATACCTGGCTACCTTGGCATCGTAGCACCCCTGAGAACGGATTATCGCAAGCTTATCCCTCTGATACGGGATATCACAAAAACTATTACCATCACAACCCGTAAGGGTATGATGGTGGTCAAATAAAGGGAGTAGTCTGTGTCTAAACACAAAAAGCATGATACTGAGCCCACTGAAGTGGGAATTGATCAAGAAATATCGGTAGAGCAGGAACATGCCGAAGAAGAGGACGAATTGCTGAAACTAAGCAAAGAACGTGACGAGTGGAAAGATAAGTATCTCAGATCCATGGCAGAGTTTGAGAACTTTCGCAGACGCACCAACCAAGAGAAAGCAGACTGGATCAAGCGATCCACGGAAAAGCTGGCTCTCAGTGTTTGTGACGTTCTGGACAATTTTGAACGGGCTCTGGCCCAGTTTGCCACCCAAGATAAGGATGAGAAGCTCTTTCAGGGTGTAAGTCTGATCGAGCAGCAGCTTCGCAGCGTTCTGGAAAAAGAAGGTGTGATGAAGATTGAAGCTTTGGGGCAGGAATTCAATCCCGCTCTGCATGAAGCTTTGGCACATATACCTTCGGCCGAGTTTGAGGAAAACACGATTGCAGCAATTATTCAGAATGGCTATACGATGCATGACATTGTGGTTCGCCCCGTCCGGGTGGCAGTATCCAGCGGAAATCCCGCTGAACAGATTAATGATAATGAAAAAAATGAATAAAGGGAGGAAACCATGGGAAAGATAATAGGTATCGACCTTGGTACAACCAATTCCTGCGTTGCCGTCGTGGAAGGCGGTAAACCGGTAGTTATAACAAATGCAGAAGGCACCAGGACAACACCGTCCGTGGTTGGCTTCACTAAGGATGGACAGAGACTCGTGGGACAATTGGCAAAGCGTCAGGCTGTGACCAATCCCCTCAATACAGTCTTCTCAATTAAAAGATTTATGGGACGTGCCCACAGTGAAGTGAGCGGTGAGATTCAGCAAGTTCCATACAAGGTAATTTCTGGCTTAAAGGGACAAGCTGCCGTGCATATCGATTCTGAGAATAAGGATTTCACTCCTCAAGAAATCTCCGCTCTGGTACTCACCAAAATGAAAGAGACAGCCGAGGCTTATTTGGGTCAGGCTGTTACAGAAGCAGTGATTACGGTTCCTGCCTACTTCAATGATGATCAGCGTCAGGCAACCAAAGATGCCGGTAGAATAGCCGGTCTGGAAGTGAAGCGTATCATCAATGAACCCACAGCCGCAGCCTTGGCCTATGGCATGGAAAACAAGAAAGAACAGAAGGTAGCTGTTTACGACCTCGGTGGCGGCACCTTTGATATCTCCATTCTGGATATCTCTCAGGGTGTGGTGGAAGTGCTATCCACCAATGGTGACACTCATCTGGGTGGAGACGATTTTGACAAGCGTGTGATAGATTGGATTCTGGAGAAGTTCAAGGCACAGGAAGGAATAGACCTTTCCAAAGATCCCATGGCCTTACAGAGACTTCGTGAGGCTGCTGAGAAGGCCAAGATTGAGCTCTCTGGAACACAAACCGCCAATATAAACCTTCCCTTCATCACTGCTGATGCCACAGGCCCCAAGCACTTGAACCTGGATCTCAGTCTGGCGGAGTTCAACCGTCTCACTGCAGATCTGGTTGAGCGTAGCCTTGGTCCCTGCAAGAAAGCTCTGGCTGATGCCAAGCTTGGTGCTTCCGAGATTCAGGAAGTCCTGCTGGTTGGTGGTAGTACCCGTATTCCCGCAGTGCAGGAAGCGGTGGAGAGATTCTTTGGTAAAAAGCCCAACCGCAGCTTGAATCCGGATGAAGTGGTAGCTATTGGCGCTTCTATCCAAGGAGCAATCCTTTCTGGTGATGATAAGGTGAGTGATGTTCTCCTGCTGGATGTTACGCCTCTTTCTTTGGGAATTGAGACGCTCGGTGCAGTGATGA
>JAKPXC010000153.1 GCA_029567705.1 Candidatus Cloacimonadota bacterium | reverse complement strand
CCTTCTCTATTATGAGCTGGCTGCCCCGGCTATCAGTGATTATGAGTATGATATGCTGGTGCGGCGATTGGCAGAACTCCGGCAGTTATTGAAAGACGAGCAGAAGCCGGAGGACATCCTGGAAAAAGTGGGCAGCGATTTGCAGGCTGGAGCGGGAGTTATCCCTCACAAGCAGAGAATGTACAGCCTGGATAACGCCTATAGCCTGGAAGAGCTTGAGGCTTTCGTACAAAAGCTCAGCCTGGAGCTGGGCTTCTTCCCCGCCCTCTGTGCAGAGCTAAAGATAGATGGCTTCAGCATCAACCTTTTCTATGAAACCGGACTGCTTAAGTACGCCAGCACCAGAGGCGATGGCTTTGTGGGTGAAGATATCTCTGCCAATATCTCGCATGTGCAGGGGATTCCTTCCAAAATAGAATTTCCTGGACAGATAGAAATCCGTGGGGAAGTCTATATCTCCACACCGGATTTCCTGGATATGAATGAGACCAGGCGCCAAGCTGAGCAGAAGACCTTTGCCAACCCCAGAAACGCTGCGGCAGGCTCTATCAAACTCAAGGACCTCGAAGAGCTGAAGAAGCGTAAACTCCGGGCTTTTCTATATTCCATCGGTCTGGCTCAACCCCACCCGGCTGCATCTCAAAGCGAGCTCCTGAGCTTCCTTGGCAATCAGGGTTTCCCTGTTTCCAATCATTACAGAGTTATAAAAGACCTATCAAGCCTCAGAGAGTACTGCCTGGAGTGGGAAGAAAGACGCGGCAGTCTGGATTACGATATTGATGGCATCGTAGTTAAGTTGGATGATTTTGCTCTCCAAAGCAGGCTGGGATTTACCAATAAAAGCCCCAAATGGGCTATCGCATTCAAATTTAAACCTGTGGAAAAGGAGACTCAACTGCTCAGCGTGGAGTTCCAGGTGGGCAGAACCGGAGCCGTGACTCCGGTAGCCAATCTTGAACCCGTATTCCTTTCAGGCAGCACCGTCTCCCGGGCAACCCTGCACAACGAAGATGAGATCAGGCGTTTGGACCTTCACGAACATGATACCGTGCTTCTGATCAAGAGCGGTGAGATCATTCCAAAAATTCTCAAAACTCTCAAAGACAAACGTGTTCCCGGTGCCCATCCGATTCGCTTCATCACCCAGTGTCCTATCTGTAATAGCAATCTGGTGAAGGAAGAGGACGCCTCCATTCACTACTGCCCCAATCTGGATTGCCCGGCTCAGTTGCAGAAACGCCTGGAACACTTTGCCTCCCGTGATGCCATGGATATTACCGGTCTGGGAGAAAGCCTGATTGTCCGGTTGATTGACGAAGGCTTAATCCATCACATTCCAGATATTTACCGGCTGGATTATGATCGGCTTACTGCTCTCGAGCGGTACGGAGCCAAATCTGCTGCCAATCTGAGGGAAGCAATAGACAAATCCCGGGAACAAAACTTTGATAAGCTACTCTTTGCTTTGGGTATCCGCTTTGTAGGAGAAAAGACTGCCCGTACTCTGGCAGAGACTTTTCTGCATATTGATGCCCTGGCCTCAGCCAGTCCTGAAGAGCTCCAAAATGTTCCTGAAATCGGAGATAAGATTGCCGCCTCCATTTTGGCATTCTTTACCAATCCCGCCAATCTGAAGCTGATAGAAGAACTCAAGGCCTTGGGTTTGAACTTCCATTATTCCCAAAACCAGATCAGCAACAGCTTGGAAGCCCAAAGCTTCCTGATCACCGGCACCCTTTCCCGGCCTCGGGGAGAGATCGAAGACCTCATTCGCAGCCATTCCGGCAAGATTGTCAGCTCTGTGAGCAAAAATCTAAGCTACCTGGTTGTGGGCGAAAAAGCCGGTTCCAAGCTGGATAAAGCCCGCAAAATACCCGAAATCAAGATCATCGACGAAACTGAGCTTATGGCTCTGCTTAAAGGAAAACAAGAATAGTGATACTGAGAAGATACGTACTGAAAGAACACATTTCACCTTTTTTCCTCTCCCTCCTGGTGGTAACCTTCATTCTGCTTATTGACCGAGTAATGGATCTTCTGAATCTGATTCTGGAGAAGAAGCTGGATGCCTGGACTGTATTGGATCTCTTTGCCCTGTCCCTGCCTTATATGCTGGCTCTATCCATACCCATGGCAGTGCTGGTGGCTACCATTCTTGCCTTTGGCAGAATGACCGTGGATCGTGAAACCATAGCCATGAAATCCAGCGGAGTGAACGTCTATTCCCTGATCGCACCTCTACTATTTGTGGCAGTATTGCTCACCGGACTGATGGTCTATTTCAATCACCAATTCCTGCCTAATCAGAACCACAAGCTCAAGAACCTAATGGTCAAAATCGCCTATTACAAGCCCATGACCATCATTAAAGAGGGTGAGTTTACCAACGTTATGGATTACACTATCTATGCCAAAAGCAATAATGAATCCATTCTGGGCGATGTCGTGATCTACGATCGCAGTCAATCCCGCTTTCCCCGCATAGTCTTTGCTGATAAAGGTGAAATCATCCAGATGGATAAAGGCAACAGCCTTCAGATCAAGCTCACCGATGGCGAAATGCACGAACGCAATGATCGTGAAGAAGGAAAGTATCAAGTTCGCCAGTTTAAGAGCTTCAATGTCAATATCCGCAATCTTGCCAATAACATGGACTTCTTCGAAACCGGCTACCGCAGCGATAGGGAAATGACCGAAGCTCAGCTCCGTAGAAGTATCAATGACAAAAAGAAAGAATACCGGGGCCTGGAAGCAGATAACGACAAGCTCAAAACCCGGCTGGCCACCACTGAATCGGAACCACCCAGCTTTGCCAGGGATAATGAGATACGCCGTTTCAAGGTGATGATCCAAATGAATGATGACCGCATCAAGGACGTCCGCGAAAGCATGCTCGCCATGCAGGTTGAGTATCACAAAAAGTTCGCCCTCTCATTTGCCATCATCATCTTCGTGCTTATCGGCATTCCCTTGGGACTGATGACCCGCACCAGCGGTATCGGCATGGCGTTTTCCGTGAGCTCAGTGATCTTTCTCATCTATTACGTTGCGCTCAATGGCGGAGAACAACTGGCGGATAAGGGGCTGATGTCTCCCTTCCTTTCAATGTGGATATCCAATCTGGTCTTTTTCATTATAGCCCTGCTTCTTATCTATGCCTCGGTTAAGGAGAAGCATCTCTTTGATCTACCCCAGATCATGTGGAAGATCAGGAACTGGAAAGCCCGTAAAGCTCCCATGCCGGATGAGATAAGGTACTAAAGGACAGCAACCATGCGTATTATAGATAAATACATCACCCGGGAATTCCTCAAGACCTATTTCATCATCTTCATGTCCTTTGCCGTTCTCTTTATCGTGATCGATGTGATAGATAACCTTCCCCGCCTGATCCGAAGCGGAGCCACCACGCAGCAAGCCATGATCTATTACATGCTGCGTCTGCCCTATCTGATTGTACTCACCTCTCCCGTAACAGTGCTGTTGACCGGTCTGTTTATGATGAACAGCCTATCCAAGCATAATGAGAGCGTTGCCATCCGGGCTGCTGGAATCAGCATAAAACGCGCTATGCTTCCGCTCTTTATCATCGGCCTGATCATTAGCCTGGGAATTGCTGTGATTGGTGAATACCTGCTACCTTATGCGGAATCGACCCGTTCCTATGTTTACAACGTCCAGATCAAGGGTGAAGAACCGGATGACCAAATGCTCAAGGCCCGCATCCATTACCGTGGACAGAACGACGAGCTTTATTACTTTGGCTTTTTTGACGGCTATAAGAATACTCTGCGCATCATCGACCTTACCAAAGTGGATGAGAAAACCAATCTGATTACGGAGCACATGACCGCCTCTTCCGCCTCTTGGGTGGATGGCAAATGGATCCTGGAGGATTGCGAACATAGACGCTTCAAAGATGGTAAGCAGATCTTTTGGAAGCATTATCCCCGTACTGACCTGGCATTTCTGGAAGTGGAGCCTAAAGACTTTGTAAGAATCACCAAAAAGACCCTGAGCCTGAACTTTCTGGAGCTCCGGGATTACATCAGCCGGCTAAAGAAATTGGGCGATCCCAGCTTCAAGGAAGAAGTCGATCTTCACATGAAGATTTCCTTCCCGCTTACCAATCTCATCGTGATCTTCTTCTTCATCCCCATTGCCACCACGAACGTGCGTAGCAAAGGCAGAGGCTGGATCTTTATGCTGGGGCTGGTGGTCTGTTTTGCCTACCTGATAGTTGTAAGAGTAATCCAAAGCCTGGGCTACAACGCCATAATCCCCCCGGTTTGGGCTGCCTGGCTGCCCAATATAGCCTTCACTCTATTGGGATTTGCTTTCTTGCGTAAAGCAGAAATCTAAGGCAGACAAGCCAGTTATCAATATCACAAGTCACTAACTGCTTCCAATGGACTTGCCGAGTCTTCGCCGAGTCTTGCAGGACTCTTCCCGAGCAAAGTGTTCGGGAAGAGTCCTGCAAGACACGGTGAAGAGTCCGGGAGAAATCAGGGAGGCACACTTTTGCAGTAGAGCTACATCAAGCTCAGGCAGATTAGCGGATAAAACTCCCATTGCCGAGTTCATCAAAGGCATTCTTGATTTCTTCAGCCGTATTCATCACGATAGGGCCTCGCCAGGCTATTGGCTCTCGCAGTGCTTTCCCGCTGCAAAAGAGCAGCTTCGCTTCTGATTCTTCTGTGTGCAACTTGATGCCCAAGCCATTGTCAAAGAGCATGATCTGGTGCTTATGCAGTTGTTTTCCCTTTATCACCACTTCACCATGATAGCAATAGATAAAAGCAGTGTATTCAACCGGTGTGGGGATGATGAATTCGGCGTGAGCGTCCATACGAAGATCCCAATATTGGGGATCTATCATAATGTCTTCCACCGGGCCACGAGTACCCATGTATTCTCCACAGATCAGCTTGATGACAACGCCTTCTGCAGCCTGTATGCAAGGGATCTGCTCTGCTTTGATATCTTGATATCGGGGTGGCATCATTTTATGAGAAGCAGGCAGATTGGTCCAAAGCTGAAAGCCGTACATACGGCCTTGCGAATCCGGCTTGGGCATTTCCTGATGAATAATACCGCTTCCGGCAGTCATCCATTGCACCTCACCTTTGCCAATGGTGCCTTTATTGCCGAGACTGTCTTCATGCTCTGCATAGCCTTCCAAAAGGTAGGTTATTGTCTCAATCCCGCGGTGCGGATGCATGGGAAAGCCTGCCAGATAGTTTTGGGGATCATCGTTGCTAAAATCGTCCAACATTAAAAAGGGATCAAATGCAGGTTTATTGTGATAGCCAAAGATACGTTTCAGAGACACTCCGGCACCATCTCTAACCGGCATGGCATCAAGGATCATTCTAATCTCTCGCATAATCACCTCTTGTTGGTTTTTAGTCACTTCCATTCTTGAGACGATTACCAATTTTTGTCAACTTATTTCTTTGGGCAGGATCAAAAAAAGGGGGATCACTCCCCCTGCTATATTATTGATTGGCTATTTGTTACATTACTATGCGTGTGCCTGTCTTTCCTGCAAAAGCATCCACAATTCTATCTATGGAGGTGATCAGCACTTCTTTGCCACCTCGTTCGATGAAATCTATCGCAGCCATGATCTTTGGCCCCATCGAACCTGCGGGGAACTGCTTGTCTGCATAGTGACGTTTGGCATCAGCTACGCTCAGTACATCCAGATCCTCTTGATTCTCCTTGCCATAGTTGATGGAGACTTTGTCCACACCTGTCAAAATCACAAAAAGATCAGCTTCGATCTCCAAAGCCAGAAGAGCTGAAGCAAAATCCTTATCGATCACGGCATCGACTCCTTCCAGGGAACCATCAGCTTCCACATAGACAGGGATTCCGCCTCCACCGACTGCGATGGCGATGTTACCGGAATCAACGATGTTTTTTATTATGCCTGCCGGAATGATCTCTTTGGGCATTGGAGAAGGCACCACTCTACGGTAGCCCTTGCCGGAATCTTCTTTGAGAGTCCAACCCAGACTGCGGGTGAGTTCATCGGCTTCTTCTTTGCTGTAATAAGTGCTGCCCACATATTTTGTGGGATTCAGCATGGAGGGATCATTCTTGTCCACCACCACCTGAGAGATAATGGTGATTACGTCTTTCTTGATACCACTGCGCAGAAGGCGATTCTGCAAGCTCTGCTCGATCATATAGCCCATAGTACCTTCGGTGGCAGCGTTCAACACTCCCAAAGGCAGAGGGGCAAGCCCTTCTTTCTCTCCGGCTTCCTGTTGACGCAGCAGGTTGCCAACCTGCGGACCATTTCCATGAGTAAGCGCCAGAGCATAACCCTGACTGATCAGTTCCACGACTCCACCCAGGGAATCTCTGGTATTCTTGAATTGCTCCGTGATGGTACCCTTTTCACCGGCTTTGATGATGGCATTACCGCCCAGAGCAAGAACGGCTGTCTTCTTCAATTCTAACCTCTTACTATTCTAGTTATTTCTGGTTCAGATAAAACGGGCAGACACTAAGGTCTGCCCGTCGGCATACAATCTATATAGATTACTTCTTTTTCTTGATGTCTTTAAGGACTTCGGCGATGGTGGGAGTGCCGATCTCTTGAAGCTCATACTGCACTTGGCAAGCGGGCTTCTTGATCTTCACGATGCGACGAAGGTCGATCGGAGTGGCAATCACGACAGAATCGCAATCTGTGGTATTGATGGTCTTCTCAAGGTCTTTGATCTGCTTGGCGCTGTATCCCATGGCAGGAAGCAGAGTGCCAATCTCAGGATACTTTTCAAAGGTCTCTTTGATTTCGCCAACAGCCCATTCACGAGGATCGACCAGTTCGGCACAACCATACTTCTCAGCAGCGATGACACCGGCACCATAGGCCATTTCACCGTGGGTGAGGGTGGGACCATCTTCGACCACGAGCACTCTCTTGTCCATAATCATCTCGGGATGATCCACAAAGAGCGGAGAAGCAGCTTCGATGATGATGGCTTTCTTGTTTATGGAACGAACGTTTTCACGCACTTCCTGGATGTCTGCAAGGTCAGCGCTGTCGATCTTGTTGATCACAACGACGTCGGCCAGCTGTAGGTTGGTCTCGCCGGGGTAATAGGAAATCTCGTCACCGGGACGGTGAGGATCGACCACGACGATGTTGATCTGCTTGTCTGAGCAATAGAAAGGAATGTCATTGTTTCCGCCGTCCCAAATGATGACGTCGGCTTCTTTCTCGGCTTCACGGACGATGGCTTCATAATCCACACCTGCATAGATCACACTGCCCATCATGATGTGGGGCTCGTACTCTTCCATTTCTTCGATGGTGCAGTTATGTTTCTTAAGATCGCTCAGTTCAGCATAGCGCTGCACTTTCTGGGCAACCAGGTCACCATAAGGCATGGGGTGACGGATGGAGACGACTTTCAGCTTTTGAGCTTTGAGGGCCTTCACGACTGCACGGGTGGTCTGGCTTTTGCCGCAACCTGTACGGGCAGCACAAATTGTTACGAGCGGTTTGGTGGTTTTCACCATGGTGTTGGTGGTACCCATCATCATGAAATCGGCACCTGCGGCATTGACCATGGCACCTTTATTCATCACTACTTCGTGAGGTTGATCACTATAGGCAAAGACCACGAGATCCACTTTGTGTTTCTTGATCAGTTCCACGACGTCAGATTCGGGTTGAATCTTGATTCCCTTGGGATAGAGCTTTCCGGCCAGTTCGGCAGGATACTTCTTGTCATCGATTCCAGGAATCTGAGTAGCTGTAAAGGCTACAACTTCATAATCTTTGTTATCGCGGAAGAAGACGTTGAAATTGTGAAAGTCACGTCCCGCAGCGCCCATGATAATAACCTTGCGTTTCATTGTAACTCCTTGATTTATATTGATTTGTTCTACTTCTTTCAACTTTATAGGCTTAGCTTAAACGTCAAGGAGAATTTTTCTCCAGTGTTAAGTGCATGCAGACTTAAGTCAAGTTCCCTCCCAGAATTCTCTTGACCTCTCCCCCTGTCTTTCTGTTTTGGAGCTTATATGGATGCTTATGATGACTAATGAGTTAACGAAGCGCTGCCTGGCTCTCTTTTCCGGGGGGCTGGACAGTATTTTGTCTGTGATCTGGATGATGAAAAAGGGTTATGAAGTGATTCCCATCACCTTCAGCACGCCCTTCTTTGCCACGGACAAGGCAAAGGTCTCCGCAACGCTCAACCAGCTCGACTTGGTGGTGCGGGACATCCTGCCGCAACATCTGCAAATGCTTAAGAATCCCCGCTATGGCTTCGGACGCAATTCCAATCCCTGCATAGATTGTCACGCCCTGATGATCTCGCTGGCCGGAGCGCTTTTACCTGAATATAATGCCAGCTTCATCATCACCGGAGAAGTGCTGGGACAAAGACCGATGTCGCAGACCAGACGCTCTCTGAATACTGTCGCCCAGCTTTCCGGCTATGAAGACCTCTTGGTGAGACCGCTTTCCCAAAAGCTTTTGACGGACAGCCTGCCCCTGCGCGAAGGCTGGATCAAAAAGGAAGACCTGCTCAGCTTTGAAGGACGCAGCCGAAAGGCTCAGATCGCTCTGGCAAAAGAGCTCGGTATCACTCACTATCCCGCTCCGGGAGGCGGCTGCCTGCTCACCAATCCGGATTACTCCCTGCGCATCCGAGACCTTCTTGATCACGAACAGACCTCTGCCCGGGAGATAGAACTACTTAAATATGGCCGTCATTTCCGGATCAGTCCCAATCTCAAGCTGATCCTGGCCCGCACCGGCAAGGAAATGGAAGAAGCCTATTACAAGTATCCGGACGAATTCTTTATGCGCAGCCTCAGCCATTCTGGCCCCTGGGCTATCCTGAGGGGAGAAAGCTTTATTGAAGCAGATCTGCAGCTTGCTGCCAATATCCTCCTCAGCTATTGCGCCAAAGCTCCAACTAAGGCCAAAGTCGTTTGGGGCAAAGCCGATACCTTCGATCACGAAATACAGGCCACAAAGCTCCCCAGAGAGGCTTTCCTGCCTCTTCTGCTCAGCACCGATAAGGAGATTAAATGCTAAAGATAGAAGCACATGTGCTGCTGGACGCCTTTCAGACCAACACCTGGCTCCTCTATGGAGACAACTGCAAAGAAGCCGTGCTGATCGACCCCTCCGTGCCTTCTGAGACCTTGCTCAAAAGGATCAGAGAGCTCGAACTGAACGTGAAATACATCATCAATACCCACGGTCATGGCGATCATATCGGTGGTAACAAATGGTTCAAAGACCGCCTCAGTTGCCCTCTTGCCATACACCGCCTCGATGCGGACATGCTGCTGGACAACCGCAAGAACTTCAGCCTCTATATGGATAGCCCGGTGGAAACCCAAGCTGCTGACCTGATCCTGGAAGATGGTATGGAGCTGGATTTTGCTTCCCGCAAGCTGAAGGTCATCCACACACCTGGCCACACCCGCGGTTGTATCTGTCTGCTGGTGGAGAAGTTCCTGATCAGCGGCGACACGCTGTTTGAACAAAGCATAGGGCGCACGGACTTCCCCGGCGGCAGTCACAGTGATATCATCAATTCCATCAAGAATAAGCTTTTCATCTTAACGGAAGACACTATTGTCTATCCCGGACACGGCCCCCGAACCACCATTGGCTTGGAAAAAGCCAGTAATCCTTTTATCAGATAGGAGCAGCAGCATGACCCATGACTTAGTTTTAATTCTCGACTTCGGTTCACAATACACCCAACTCATTGCCCGCAGCATCCGCAGGCTCAATATCTACTGCGAGATCCATCCTTACAATATCTCAGACAATGATATACGCGCCTTGAATCCCAAAGCCCTCATCCTTTCCGGCTCACCTGCAAGCCTCACCCAGGAGAATCCTCCCCTGCCCTCAAGCTTGATCTGGGCTCTGGATATCCCCATTCTGGGCATCTGCTTCGGTATGCAGCTTGTGGTGGATCACTTTGGCGGAAAGGTGGCTCACGCCCAGCGCAAGGAATACGGCTCCGCAACTCTCCAGGTAAAACAGAGCCAGGGCTTCTTCCATGGCTTGAAGCCCGAGGAAAGCATCTGGATGAGCCACGGCGATTCCATCTCTGAATTGCCCGCTTGTTTTGATATCCTGGCTCAAACCAAAAACTCTCCTTATGCTGCTCTAAAGCACAAAGATAAAGATGTTTATGCCATACAATTTCATCCGGAAGTTGAACACAGCCCTTGTGGTGACCTCATCTTCAAGAACTTCCTCGTGGATATTTCCGGGATCAGAGCCGATTGGACGCCGGATTCCTTCATCGACGAATCCATTCGCAAGATACGCGAACTGGTTGGTGACGAGCAGGTGATCCTGGGTCTCAGCGGAGGGGTGGATTCATCCGTCGCTGCTGCATTGATCTACCGCGCCATCGGAGACAGGCTTATCCCCATTTTTGTCGATAACGGCCTGATGCGTTACAAAGAAGCAGAACGCGTGAAAGAGAACTTCTCCGGCCTGCCCGGCTTCAATATCCGCTATGTGGATGCGGGCGAGCTCTTTCTTTCCCGCCTGAATGGCATCAGTGATCCTGAAAAGAAGCGCAAGATCATCGGCAATGCCTTCATCGAAGTCTTTGAAGCCGAAGCTCATAAATACACAAATGCCAAGTGGCTGGCACAAGGCACCCTCTACCCGGATGTGATAGAAAGCGTTTCCTTCAAAGGACCTTCCGCCACAATTAAAAGCCATCACAACGTTGGTGGCCTTCCGGAGAAGATGAATCTCAAGCTCCTGGAACCCCTGCGTGAACTCTTCAAAGATGAAGTGCGCGCCGTGGGCGAACAGCTTGGCCTACCCCACCTTCTAGTGCACCGCCATCCCTTCCCCGGACCCGGCCTGGGCGTTCGCATCCTGGGTGATATCACTGCCGAAAAAGTGCGCCTGCTACAGCTTGTGGATGAGGTCTTCATCTCCGAACTGATCTCCAGTGATCTATATTACAGCACCTGGCAAGCCTTTGCCGTGCTCTTGCCCGTGCGCACTGTGGGCGTTATGGGAGACGAGAGAAGCTACGACTACGTTTGTGCCCTACGCGCCGTAAACAGCGTGGATGGCATGACTGCAGACTGGACGGAGCTGCCCTTTGACTTCCTGAAGCGCGTCTCCAGCCGCATCAGCAACGAAGTGAAGGGCATTAACCGCGTGGTCTATGACATCAGTTCCAAGCCGCCTTCAACCATTGAGTGGGAATGAAGGACGAGCATTCAAGGATAATAATCAGCGGTTTGAAGAATTAGTGTAGCGCTTTTGTACCTGCCCGTGATAAATTGCTTGACATGAGATGCCCGTTTCTTAAAGACTCTGCGCAGTTCATTTTAAGTAAATCTTTAAAAGGAAACTAAGCTATGTATCAGAGTCTACGTATCATTATCATTCTGCTTTGTGGCATTATTCTGGCTTCCTGCTCCAAGTCGAATCAACCGGATTCTTTCGCAACATTCCCTTCTGAAGAATTTGGTAATTATGTTGATTGGATCGTAACGTTTCATGCGAACAGCGTGAATGAATCTACCGGAATGGTTCATTACCTTATATCTCTTGATAGTGTTCCCATTGATGATTATTTTCCAGTCTTTGACGTGATTTCTCTGTCCATAAACAATACAAACGTTGAGATTCTGTGGCTTCCGACCTTCCCGGATTATCATGGCGTTGGATCTATTGAGCTACCGCCCAATACTGAAGTGCAGATCTCTCTCCACGGTTATAAACATCATGATGAGATACATAGCTGTAGCCTGAAAATGGTTGATCTTATCAAAAACTTCCAATTCACTAGGCTTCGTGATCCACAAGGTAACTTGACTTTCAATTGGACTTTGAACTCGAACAGTCCCTATCAACACCTCAGATTGGGTGAAGATCCTGGCACCTATTTTATTGAGCTCAATCCTGGGTTACGCTCATACACGATGCCGAAGTCTCTCTTGAACTATTTTTTTTCAATCTACAATGGTTACATCGCTCTTGTAGAGAGTAATTATTGCCTCAAAGACCGTATTCTATTCCGTTCCATCAGCAATGAGACGATCCAAGTGCAGGAAGAATAGCTGATTTCTCGATGCGGTTATGGACTTCATGCAAAACACATCCCTTTGGCTCAAGTTCAAACAGAGTGGTTGCATTACCGTCATCCCGTTGAAACAGAGTGATTGCATTACCGACATCCCAGCGAAGGCTGGGATCCAGACAATAACAAGTTTGGTCTATTGTTAAGTTAGCAGTTCCCTACAAAGACTGGATTCCAGCTTTCGCTGGAATGACGAATAGGCGATGATCAGATATCCCCACTATAATTGGATTTGAACCTTCTCCTTATCTGATCAACACTACCCTCTTCCCCATCGTTTCTCCACCGGAGATCAGACGGACGAAATAGACTCCGCTGCTTACCGTCCGGCCGGAATCGTCCCTGCCATCCCAGCTAAAGACTTGCTTGGTTCCTGAGGATTGATAGGGTGCCAGCTTTTTGATCAACTGTCCCCGCAGATTGTAGATAGCTCCTTCCACCCTTTGTCCGGCGGGAGCCTTGGCTGCAATTGAGGTAGATTGATTGAAAGGATTAGGATAGCAAACGAGGCTAAGCTGTGGCTGAGGCAGATATTCTTCCTCGTTGGACACAGGGTTCACAGCCAGATATGGGTAACCGGAATTATTCAGATGCCCCGGATCGGCCTGCCAAGTAACGGCAAAATCCCAATCTACATAGGTATTGGGAGAATGAGGCTCCACCATCTCTTGTGTGGTGCGTGCTTCTCCAAAGCTGTTACTGACTTCTCCGGCCAGGTCTGCATCGTAGTAGCTGTTACTAGAATCTCCAAACGACGTTCCTCCCGCCAAGCCACCTTTGCTTTCTCCAGCGGGAAACTCACTGGCGGAATAGCTATTGATGATGCTGGAATCTCCGGACATGGTTCCTGAAATCCCTCCGGCTAATCCAACAGAGCTGATGCTGCACCGTGCAAAGCAATTCGATACGCTTGAAGTGCTGTTCATCATTCCCACCAAACCTCCAATCACGTATGCTGCATTGATACTGGAGATGGCAAAAGAATTCTGCAAAGTTGATTGGCTCATATCTCCCACCAAGCCCCCGCAACCATCCATGCCCTGCACTGTACCCAGCGCATAACTATCTGTAACGGAAGAGAAAACGAGATAACTCACCAAGCCGGCACTGTAATGCCCCCCGGAGACTTGCATGTTTGTGCTGCAATTTGACAATTGGCTGAAGTTCCTGGCAGTGGCGACTATCCCTCCGGTGTCGTGCAGAGCTCCAACGATGGTGCCGGAAATCGAGATATTACTGATCTGTGCGTTCTTGCACACGCAAAAAAGAGCTCCGCTGCTGTGGGACGCATGAATACTCACACCCTCAAGCTTCAAATTGCTCACGCTGCAGTTTTCGCCAAAGCCAAACAAGCTTCTGTACGGTGAATCAGGTGCGTTGATCGTGAGATTGAAGATATGATGACCTGCTCCTTCGTAAGTCCCTGTGAAGGGATAATCTACATTTTCAGTCAGAGGAATCCATCCGGTTCCTTCATTATAGGGCGCCACTCCCAAGTCGATATCCGCAGTTTGTAAAAAGGTTGAACCGAGATAGTTTCTTACATTATCAAAATCGGCAGCACTACTGATCAAATATGGATCTCCGGGACTGCCGCTTCCCCCAGAGAACTGGGCATTCAGGTTTAAAACGCTGAGCATAAAGAGGCTCAGGCAGATTGCAAGCTTTAACAAAGCGCTGTTCATAGTTCCATCACTCCTCGATACTTTATATTTTTACCTTACACACGCTTGAATATCTATCTGAATATGCCAAGCATCATATTATATCTTTTTATCTTTCAGTTATTGAGCTGCTTTCATCTTCCGCTTAATTCAACCCAATTCCCAGCCCCAGGCTAAGGCCGTAGATGGGATGGTCTGAATTTATCGCTGTGAAGATTCTGCCGGAGATCACTGCTGTCTTCCCAATTTTCCTCTGCAGTTCGAGGGAAATAGGCAGAAACGTGATGTCTTCATCCTTCTCATCCAAAAGCACATCATGGTAATTGCTGATAGTGCCGTAGTATTTGGTCGTCATTTTGCCTACTTCGACACCAAATGAAGGGTAAATCAAGATCTCTTTAACCCGGCGAAGCGGCCCAATCCTCACTCCAAAACCCTGGAAGCTGCATCTGGTATCATCGGATTCATGAAACAACTCAGAATAGAGCTGACCATAAAGCTTAATCTGGAACTTCTCCTTATACCTGAAGGCCAAACCTCCCTGAAAGCTTTTCAAAACATTATCCTCAAAGATTCCCGTTCCTGCTTCTCCGATAATCAAAAAACCTATATCAGAAGAACTCCGCATCACCAGGCTGTCCGGCACGGGCTGTGCCTTCAGCGCCATAACTGATAACAAGGTAACCACGACAATGAGCCAGTATTTCATCCAAACTCCTTTCGAATAGTCTATCGTACAAGTATCATTTTGATTTACATGCAATTTTCTTTCCTTATCTGATGTTATTTCCTTTTTCACCAAGATTTTACTCATGATTATTCAGACGTCCTCCGTAATGTAGCATTCCGATGCTACAGCATTGGTATTCAATTAAAGAGAGTACCCCAAGACGTGAATATGGGAATTGATCCATTGCCGGATACATCCCGGATGGGAAGGCCGGGGAGGGCAGTGATAGTAACAAGCCACCTTTGGGGTGCCAATCTCTGAATTGGCACAGCGGCCGAAGGTCGCTCATGAATCATTCACAGGACGTTTCTGCCAAATCGGAGTTTGGCAGCCCAATAGTTTGACTACGTTCACATCTCATCCGCGCATCTTCCCCCACCCCATCCCGTCCTCTAAATCTGATGATCATAAGTCTGCCAATCCAGAACCTTGGGCAAAAGCCCGGCTTCCACCGCCTTCCTGATGCTGATGCAAGGCAGATCATGCTCATAGATGTATTCCCGGGTAATAGTGCGAAGATCGAGAGTGGGATCTTCATGCGCCATTTTGTGCATCAGTTTGAGGTAAAGCTGGCTCCAGTTGTTGATGTATTGCCGGGCGTTCTGCGGCAGAGAATTGTAGCGCAGCAGATAGAGCGAGGCATCCTGTTTAAAACCGCTGGAAGGCTGAATCGCAAAGAGATTCTTCGTGATCGAGCCCATCTTGAAATTATTCTCCGTGAGCGTGGGATAGGTATTCCTGCGGGTATATGTAACGCCCAGAATCCGATTGTAACAGAATACCAGGTCACCGTAGCGCCCCGAGTATTGCGGCATTCCCAAGTTTGGTTTCACTTTCATAAGAGCATCTCCTCTGGTTTTTTCTTCCTTCTATAGATACTAAGGAGGTCGAAATCCGGCGTTTGGCGTACGAAATCCGCAATTTCTTTTATTTATCCATGCCTTGTCACTGCAATTAATCTATCTGCAGGCAGTTACGTGCCAGTGGAGATTCTCTCTGCGCCTGAGAGAATTCTGAGAGAGTTCCGAGAGGATCCCGAGAGATTAGTTCGAAGGAAGAGGCTGTTGCATCCCGCATCATTCAGATGAAATCAGCCAAGGAAGAAGGCTGCTCTTCCTGTTTTCAAGCAAAGAACGACCCGGGGCGAAAGCCGCATGGAAAAAGGGCTTGCCTGTGTTTACCTGGATTACTGCCTAGAGATTCCGCTGCCTATTGCGGTGCCTTCCAATAGCATACCTTTCCGATCACCAGATGATCCTTGATGTAAGCCTCCAGCAAAGGATGCTCTTCATGGATGGATTTGAGAAAGCGATCCACGGAGTGCCAGATTACATTGCGATGACGGTCGTTCAGATTCTGCTCGTAAATGAGCTTGTTTTGAGGGCTCAGGAAGCCCTTCAGATAGTCGTCCGCTTGCTCTAGTTCTGATTTCAGATGCTCATACAGTGAGAGATTGTGTTCGCTTTCCGCCTTCTCCTCCAGCACAAGAAGCGCCTCCACCCAAGTCTTGAACCGTGCAATGCTTTCCCGATCCGCTCTCAAGATAGGCATCTCAGGCTCGCAATAATAGATCAGATCAGGCTCCGGCACATTGTAACCCACGCTCTCATCCTCCGGATAATTGGTTTTTGAGGGATGATACATTGTGTAAAGCTGGGTGACGTGAATGCTCACTCCGGATTTGTTCCAGAGTTCATAAATGTAGACCCCGCCCATCAGGCGGCTGGACTTCGCCTTGCAATCGAGAAATTCTGTATAGAATTCTCCGTCTTTTTCAACATCGTACATTGTGCATCTCCTTGTTTGTTCCGAGTGTATATTTACGATTTTCTGGGCTTTAGCATTGTTGTCAAGAAATATCCTCTTCTTCTCATATTTACGTGTGTTTACACAATTAATTTTTTATTGAAAACGTAGATGTAGATTAGATTTATAGCTTGGTTCGATATTATAAGGTTTTATTCTTGAAAATTTCTCTTGACGATATAACGCTACTTATACATCCATGATATATAGCATAATGGATTCCATACGGATATTGATAATCGACGGTAATGAATAAGAGAATATTATGAATGCATTACTTAGCAACATCGAAATAATCCTATAGATTGACAAGGAGAACTAGAATGAGTGTAAATGAAGAAAAGGAACTACCAATACAGACATATGTTTTCAACGTTTTAACGCCAATTGATGCCATCGAAGCAACTGACAATCATCAGCCGATAGAAGAAGACAAAGGTATAAGGGAATCATATTTAACATACTATAACTACCTTTCAAGAGAACGTCATGAGATCAGCAAACAATTGGATCAAACACTTATGTTAATCAGTACTGGTTCTTTGTTCGCTACTCTGACAATGATGAATTCAAACTGGGCTATAAAGAACTCACCAGTTGTATCTGTATTAGTTGTCCAATGGATTTTCTCTGCTTACGCTATACTCTGTGGCTTAATCTCAATATTAACTTCTCAACATCTATTTAATTTGTATTACGATCAGAATGAGATAAAGTATGATGTTCACGAGGAATTGAAGAGCAGAAGTGCTATCAGCAAATGTTTAGAAGAAAAGAATACAGCAAACGAAACTCATATAAACAAGTACGAGAAACTGAATAAAGCTGTTAATACTATTCATCTTCTATTTACCATAATGGGAGCTATCATAGCTGTTGTATATGTAGTTCTCTGCATAGTAAGAAAAATGTAATGAGAGGACAAGATGACTCAAAAAACTAGAAAGAAAATCCTTCTTGAAAGAAAAGCTAACCACGCTAATACTCAATCAATATCAAAAACAAAAGCGGCACGAATAGGAAAAAAATTACCTTCTACTACTATACCTAAAAAAGCTGTTGGACCGATTAAACCACCTAGGCCCTAGCTCAGTTATATGAATACATCGATTTTAGGATATTGGCTTTGTCATAAATGCGATCCTTTGAATCATTGCTGCATGTAATGATGTGCATTGCTAGTGCTGAGATATTTGTAACAATAGCCGTGGTTTTTGGCATAATTTAACTTACTAAAGTATATACCGAAAGTAGT
>JAKPXC010000124.1 GCA_029567705.1 Candidatus Cloacimonadota bacterium | reverse complement strand
ATATTGTATCTCGTAGCTTTGGAAAGCTACGTTACGGAGGATTCCGATCCTCCGGATGTTGTAACTCGTAGCTTCGGAAAGCTGCGTTACGGAGGATTCCGATCCTCCGGATGTTGTAACTCGTAGCTTCGGAAAGCTACGTTACGGGATTGATCACCGGCATTCAAGATAGATGCATCGTCCATACACATCCGACCATAGTAAAAAAACTAAAAAGCATTTCTTGACAGAATATTAGCTCATCAGATCATGGCCTTAAATGAAGCTGCTTGCTTCTGCCTTATGGCTGAAAATGCTTGTAAGGCTATGATTTAATAAGATACTTAAGATAAGATAAAAGTATTACTGTGAAGCGAGCGGTGCCACGAAAGTGGTTACCGCTCTTTTCATTTCCGGTAAGAAGGAGGTTCTTATAATCCGGATAAAGAAAGGTAAGGCCAGAACCAAGGAAGTTGTGCCCAAGGAAAGGATCAACAACCAGATCACGGCTTCCACAGTGCGCCTGATCGACCCTGAAGGAAAGATGATTGGTGTTGTGAACACCCGGGAAGCTCTGCGCAGAGCAGAAGAAGCCGGGCTGGACCTGGTGGAGATTTCTCCCACAGCGGAACCGCCGGTTTGCCGCATCCTGGATTTTAGCAAGTATTATTATCAGAAAGAGAAGAAGGTTAGAGAAGCTCGCAAGAAACAGCATGAGATCGAGATCAAAGAGATCAAATTTGGTCCCAATACAGAAGAGCACGACTATAACTTCAAGAAAAACAACGCCATAAAATTCCTCAAACAGCATAACAAGGTTAAGTTCACCATCCGTTTCAGAGGCCGCCAAATGGCACATAAAGACCGTGGTTACGGAGTGTTGGACAACCTCAAGCTGGACTTGGCTTATCTAGCAGATATCGATTCGGAGCCGGTAGCCGATAGAAACCTGCTTTCCATGATCATGTCTCCCAAAAAAGACATCGATAAGATTGTGGAAAAGCTTGGTAAAGCCGCTGCTCCGGAAACAATTCCGGAACCGATCCCGGCACCAGAGAAGAGCCCTGAACCCACAGAAGAACACGAAAGCTAAGCTTCAGCTATATAGATATAGAATCATTTAAGGAGATATAAAATGCCAAAGATCAAGACAAACAGATCTGCTGCCAAGCGATTTAGACTCACCGGTACCGGAAAAGTCAAACGTCATCATGCTAAAGCAGCCCATATCAAAACCAAAAAAACACCCAAGCTCAAACGGACTCTCCGCTCCAGCGCTATCGTTCGCAAATGTGACGAGAGCAGAATCTACCGGATGCTGGGAAAATAAAGGAGATTAAAGATGCCAAGAACTACAAATAATGTCGCTGCCCATCGTAGAAGAAAGGGTTACCTCCTGGCTGCCAGAGGAAACTTTGGTACCCGTGGCAATACCTATCGCCTTGCTCGCCAAACCGTTGAAAGGGGAATGGCTTTTGCCTTTGCTCACCGCAAGCAGAAGAAGAGACAGTTCCGCCGTCTCTGGATCATCCGTATCAATGCCGCTTGCAGAATGCAGGATATATCCTACAGCAAGTTCATCAATGGGCTTCATAAGGCCAACATAGAAATTAACCGCAAGACATTGGCTCACCTTGCCTGGCACGATGCCGAGGCCTTTAACAAGTTGGTTGAGATTGCCAAAACTGTCTAACGTAAGATAAGAAACTACTAAGCCAGAATAGATTCAGAGACGTGGACAGCCCGCGTCTCTGTTTTGTTTTTACAAGCAGAGGTTACAAAGTGCAAAACGAACTAAACACAATGCTTCAGCAAGCGCTGGTGGAGATAGCCGCCTGTAATACGGCTAATGATATATTGAATGCCAGAGCTCAGTATCTGGGCAAGAAAAGCTTGCTAAACAGCCTCTTTGGACGCATGAAAGAGCTGAACCCGGAAGACAGGCCTGCCTATGGTGCTCAGATCAACCAAGTGCGTCAGGGTTTGGAAAAAGCTCTCTCGGATCGGGAAAAAGCCATAAAAGAAACGGCTTGGAACTCCACTGCAAATCTCGATATCGATATCAGCCTGCCCGGTATCTATGCGGATCGGGGCTCCCTGCATCCGGTCACCGTAATCAGAAGAGAGATAGATAGGATTTTTATGAATATGGGCTTTGATATAGCCGAAGGCAATGAGATCGAAGATGAATTTCACAATTTCGATGCTCTGAACACTCCTGCCGATCACCCCTCCCGGAACCTGGCCGATACCTTCTACCTGGAAGATGGAATGCTGCTCAGAACTCAGACCTCCACGGTTCAGATCCGGGTGATGGAGCAGTTCAAGCCCCCCATCAGAATAATCTCTCCCGGAAGGTGCTATCGTAATGACAAGCCGGATCCCTCCCACTCCCCCATCTTCCATCAGGTGGAAGCTCTGGTGGTGGATAAGGGAATCTCCATGAGCGATCTCAATGACACTCTTTTGAATTTTGCCACAGCCATGTTTGGCTATGGTGTCAAGACCCGGATTCGTCCCCATTTCTTTCCCTTCACTGAACCCAGCGCAGAAATGGATATTAGCTGCGTGATTTGCTCCGGAAAAGGCTGCCGTATGTGCAAGAACAGCGGCTGGCTGGAGATGGGAGGAGCCGGAATGGTGGATCCCAACGTCTTCAGGGCTGTGGGGATAGACCCGGAAGTCTATTCGGGATTTGCTTTCGGTCTGGGTATTGAACGTATTGCGTTGCTCAAGTATAACATCCCGGATATGCGGATTCTTTTTGAGAACGACCTCCGGGTGCTCAGACAATTCCGCGGGAGTTCATTATGAAGATATCAATAAATTGGCTCAAAGAATACATTGACCTGCCCGAGAGCACCGGCCAGCTCAGCGATGCTTTAACCTTCTCCGGCATTGAAGTGGAGGGCATCACAGAGCTTGCCGCCCTTCAGGATAGCATCATCACCGCTCGGGTGGTGAGTGAAGAAGCCGTGCCCAAATCCGACCACCTCCATAAGTGCAAAGTGGATATCGGCGCTTATGATGGCATAGACCGCAGCCTGCTGGATGAAAATGGTCTGCTGGATATCGTGTGCGGAGCTCCTAATTGCCGGGCTGGGATTATTGCCGTATTGGCACTGCCCGGTACTGTGTTTGGTGAACTTACCATCAAATCTGCCAAGTTACGGGGCTGTGTGTCCAATGGGATGCTGTGTTCCGAGCGGGAACTGGGACTCTCCGATAACCATGCGGGGATTATTGAGCTTCCTTCCGATACACCAATTGGGATATCACCCAATTCTCTGTTCAATCTTCCGGATCAAATCTTTGAGCTGGAGATCACTCCCAATCGCAGCGACCTACTGAGCGTTCTCGGGATCGCCAGGGACCTTACTGCCTGCCTGAACCGCGAGATGAAACAGCCGCAAATGCCGGTTTTTCAAACCGGAGGAAACCGGCTTGGTTTGAAGCTGGAGCTGAGAGACAGCGAGCTTTGCCCACGTTATACGGCCAGAATCTTTGAGAATGTGCAGATTAAGACTTCTCCACTTTGGTTACGCACTCTGCTTACCAAATTGGGATTGCGTCCCATCAACAATGTCGTGGATATCACGAACTATGTGATGCTGCTCACGGGACAACCCTTGCATGCTTTTGATTATGAACTGCTGGAAAAAGAGTTTGAGCAGGATGAGCAACCCGCAGTGATTATCCGCAGAGCCCGTGCAGGTGAATCAATCCTGGCGCTTGACGGCGTAACCTATAAACTTGATGAAGCAGACTTGGTGATAGCTGATGGCAAGAAGCCTTCTGCTTTGGCGGGAGTGATGGGTTCAGAACACTCCGGAGTGAGTGATAACACCCGGCACATAGTGCTGGAATCCGCTTCCTTCAATCCGGGTTCTATCCGCAGAACATCTTACAAACACAAACTAAGCACGGATTCGTCTTACCGCTTTGAACGCCATCTCTCTCCCCAGAAAGTGATAATGGCCTCCGATCTGGCCAGTGGTCTGTTTGCTGAGTTGGCCAATCCCACTGCAGTTAGCCCGTTGATGGATAAAGACTGCTCGACGCATGATCAACTGATACTGGGACTTAGGCCATCTAGGTTCAAGGAGATTATAGGCTACAACCTCTCTGATTCTGAGATTCGCAGCTATCTTGAAAGATTGGGTCTCAGATTCATTCAGTACGGCACTTGGCAGGAAGGAAGGATTACGGACATCTCTTCTCTGCATTGTCATCATGCCATGGAAATGGCGGCAGGGAAGACGGAATTTTCCGAAGATATTGATTGCGTACACAGCCATTATTACTACATACCTTCAGACAGGATAGATCTGGAACGGGAAATCGATCTGATCGAGGAGCTGGCACGTTTGGCGGGTTATGATAAGGTCCCGCAGAAGACCGCTCCTTCCCAGATTATGGACCGTCATGCCTATACTCTGAGACAGAAGCTTACGGATTACTTTGTATCCAGAGCTTTCTTTGAGACCCTCACTTACAGTTGGGACGATCCCGCTCTGATGCTGAGATTGGGCTTCAATGATATTGACCCCATATTGCAGATGCCACGGATTAAGAATCCTCAGGATTCCAATCAATCAGTGATGCGGAGCAGTTTGCTGCCCTCCTTGCTGAGTAGGATGCTATATAACCTGAATTACGGAGAGAGAAACATCAGGCTCTTTGAACTATCCAAAGTTTACAGAGTTGTTGATGGAAGCAACTGCGAACATTACAACTTAACCGCAGTCTTATCCGGAATCGCTTCCGGTGAACACTGGATGAGCAAGACTGAAGCTCTTAAGCTATTCCACGTCAAAGGCATGGTGGAGCAAATGCTTGATCTGCTGGGCATTGGTGGCATCAAGACCGGAGAACTCCAAGCCCCGTTTTATATGCCCGGAAGTGGTTTCAACTATTCAAACGGACAGGGAGAACTGGCTTCCTTTGGCAGGTTGAGACCGGATATTGCGGAAGCATTCGGGATAGATACCATCACGTTGAAACAGGATGTCTGGATCATCCAGATAGAGGTGCAAAACCTCACGGAAGCCACCAGAAACCTGCCGATGGTCTTTAGTCCTATCTCCAGGTTCCCTCACGTGATGCGGGATATATCTTTCCTGTTGAAAAAAGAGCACTCCTACCGGAAACTGGAAGAAACGATTCTGGCGCTCGAATCTGATATCATAGAATCAGTTAGCGTGTTCGATGAGTACCGTTCCGATAAACTGCCGGAAGGATTTAGAAGTGTTTCCTTGCATTTACAGCTTAGAGATCAACAAAAAACATTGACAGAAGAACGGATTGAAGAGCTTGTAGATTTTGTGATAAAAAAACTCCAGAGTGATCTGGATATCATTATGAGGTAAATAGATGGAAAATTATGCCAGCAATCTTCAAGAGAAGATACAGAAACTGATAGATCAGTATACGAACATTAAAAAGAAGTATGATGAAGCCATGGAGGAGATTAACCTCCTGACTGAACAGAACGTTCAGTTGATTGACCAGGTAGAAGATCATACCAAACAAGGCCAAAGCAGCGCAGAAAAGCTTTCCGGGCTGGAAACAGAACTGGCGGAAGCAAAGAAAGAACTGGAGAGCTTGAAGAAAGAAAACCAGGAACTGAAGCAGAACTTACAGGGCTTTGAAACGATTGCCAATGAAGCTCTGAGCAAGCTGGATGTGATATTCCCGGATATCGAGGAAGCATGACATCCATCGAAGTGGCGATTTTTGGACGAGTTTACAGACTCCGCACCAGTGACCCGGAAGCTACTCTGATGGTGGCAGCCGAGTTAGATCGTCAGCTCACTGAACTTAAGGACCGCTACGAGATAATGGACTTTAGTAAGCTCCTCCTATTGGTTGCTTTGCAACAGCAGGAAGAGGTTCAGAGCCTAAAGAAGAACTATCAGACCCAAGGCAAAGAACTGGAGCGTTTGAATCAGATGGTTTCCAAGATACTGGGAGACCTCTAGATAGATTGGCCTGCCTATCTCGTGATATGAATTGCAGAAAAGCCGAGGATTAATTGGGAGTCAAGCCATTGGCAGCATGCGTGCCGGTTTGCCGGATACATAAAGCCAAAAAGGTAGATTCCCCCCTGCAATAATGGCTTGTACTGACAAGCATACACGGATAATGCGGGCCTTAATTTTGAATGTAATGTCTTATACAGACTGAATAGATCAATGAGGATAACAAGATGAATTATGTACTATTAGGTGCCGGTGCCCTGGGAGGATTCCTCCTGGCACTGGTTATATATCTGCTCCAACGCAATACCGCCTTCAAGATGGTTTCTCAATCCAATGTCATTGCTGAAGAGATTAAGAAAAACGCCGTGAAGGAAGCAGAATCTGCAAAAAAGGCCGCTTTAATTGAAGCCCGTGACGAGTGGTTTAAGCAGAAGAAGATCATGGAAGAAGAGATCAAGGAAAGGCAGAAAGAACTCCGGATTCAGGAAAAGAAGTATAACGAGAGGCTGGGAAGCTTGGATAAACGTCTGGACTCTCTGGACAAGAAAGAGAACAACTTAACTGAACAGGAACGAAAACTGAAAAGTAAGGAAGAAGAGCTTGTTGTCAAACACACAGAGGCCGATGCTCTGCTTGTGGCACAGAAAGAGAAATTGACCGAGATAGCCGGAATAAGCCGTGATGAAGCCTTGCAGAAACTGCGTGATGAGCTTCTGTCACAAGCCAGAGCTGTTGTTGCCAACGAAGCCAAGCTAACGATTGAGCAGCTTAAGCTGGATCTGAACCGTAAAGCCGGTGAGATGCTCTCAACCGCTATTCAGAGAATGGCTGTTGATCATGTCTCAGAAACCACGGTATCCGTTGTATCGCTACCATCGGACGAAATGAAGGGTAGAATCATCGGTCGTGAAGGCAGAAATATCCGCACTTTTGAGAAAGCCTCCGGGGTTGATCTGATTATTGACGATACTCCCGAAGCCGTTGTGCTTTCCTGCTTTGATCCGGTTCGTAGGGAAATTGCCCGTCTTTCCCTGGAGAAACTGATCTCCGACGGCAGAATCCATCCCGGTCGGATCGAGGAAGTGATCGCCAAAACGACCAAAGAGATGGATGAGAACCTCATAAAGATAGGCGAAAAAGCCGTTCTTGAGACTAATATCCACAATATCAGCCCCAACCTCATCAAGGTTCTGGGCAGGTTGAACTACCGCACCAGCTATGGCCAAAACGTTCTTCAACACTCCATTGAAGCTGCCTGGATCTGTGGAATATTAGCTGCCGAGCTCAAACTGGATCAAGAGCTTGCCAGACGAGCAGGACTGCTTCATGATATCGGTAAAGCTGTTGATCATGAGTTTGACGGCACTCATGCCATAATTGGAGCCAATCTTGCCCGTAAGAATGGAGAAGGCAAGCTGATCGTCAATGCTATAGAAGCCCACCATGAAGAAGCAGAAGCCATCTCGGTTTATGCAGCCTTGGTTCAAGCCTCGGATGCTATCTCCGGAGCCCGTCCCGG
>JAKPXC010000115.1 GCA_029567705.1 Candidatus Cloacimonadota bacterium | reverse complement strand
TTCACGAATGTTTCCTGGGAAGGAGTACTTTGCCAGGTATGCATAAAAAGAATCGGCGATAGTAGGACGGGTTTTATTTATTTCCCTACAATACTTATCCACGAAGAAGACGGTGATGGGTTTGATATCCTCGGGTCTTTCCCGTAGCGGAGGGAGATTTATGGTGATAGTATTCAAGCGGTAATAGAGGTCCCTTCGGAAGACTCCTCGTTCCACCAGATTGGGAAGATCACGGTTGCTGGAGCAAATTACGCGGGTATCAAATTCAAGCTCTTTGCTACTACCTACGGGCGTTACCTTATGGCTTTCCAGAGCTCGCAGAAGCTTTGCTTGCAGGGGAAGAGGCATGTCCGATATTTCATCCAGGAATAGCGTACCCCTATGCGCTTCCATAAAGAAACCCTTGCTGCCCACATTCGCTCCCGTAAAGGCTCCTTTCACATGCCCAAAGAAAGCGCTTTCCATCAGGTTTTCTGCAATAGCAGCCATATTAACAGGCACAAAACGGGCTTCCCGGCGGAAGCTGTTGTTATGGATCAGATTCGCCAATACATCTTTGCCCGTGCCGGTTTCTCCGGTAATCAAGACAGTAGCATAAGGATGGTGGGCAGCCTTGAGAGCTTTATCCAAAACGTCCCGACGGATGTTGCTAATCCCAAGAAAGCCGAAGCTGATATCTCCCAGTTCTACCTGATCGCGTTGAGCTTGCTCTTTGACCCCCCTCAGTTCGTTTACTAAAGCATTTATCTCAGCACTGTGCTTTGCACTTTGTTCCTGCATTACATATTGCATTTCATTGCGATAGGCTTTATTGATATTGCGCAGATACTTATTCGCCGTCTTATAATCCTTTTGCAGTTCATAACTATCGGCCATGTTTGAAAGAGCATATCTATACAAATCTGAGTGCTTTCCCTTCCGGGCGAAATCAATTACATCTTTTAGTAGTTCGCGGGCTTCTGCTGTTCTCATCATGCCGCAAAGCACATTTGCACGGTTGATTTTAAGTTCGGCCATCTGATATCTGTCCCCGATTTTGGCAGACACTTCCAAAGCTTGATCCAGATAAACGAGGGCAGATTCATGGTGTTTCAGGAAGGTATAACTCCCCGCTAAATTGCTATATAGCTCGATGAGGAAAGTTTTATTCTCAAATCCGATCTTCTTGGCTGTCTCTTCACATTCAATGAAGCTTTCCAGCGATTGCTCCCCTTTGCCTTGCTTCAATAACATGACACCTAGATTGAAGATGAAACTTAGCTTGCGGATAATGACATTATGGTCAGAACTAAGCTCTATTCCACGCTGTAAGATGCGGTAAGCTTCCTCGTATTTCTCCATCTTCATGTATAGCGAACTAAGGTTGTTCAGGCACATGAGCTGGTCGTGGATATCGCCGTGCTTCAAGCTTATTTCCAGTGCTTTAGCGGTGCAATCCAGGGCTTTGGGATATAGCTGGAAATTGAAGAACACCGTGCCGGAATCCCTTAGGACGCGATAATGAACGCGGGGAGCGGAGGTGGCAGATATCTGCCCAGCAGCAAGATTGAGACAATCCAAAGCCTGTTTACGGTTATTTAATCGCTGATAATATAGTGCCTTATAGCATAAGATGTAGGCTATCAAATCCTGGTCCTGAGCTATTTTTGCCGACTCAAGCGCTTGGTGTAGATACGGTTCTTCCTGATAATCCCGGTGCAGGTTGTGAGCGATATCTGAAGCCAGAAGATAAGATGTGGCCAGCAGACGCTTGTCAGAATCATTGAGAGCCTTCGTGAGCAGATCCAGAATTCCTGCTTCAGCTTCCTGGTATGCGCAGGTATGAATTAGTGCGTAACATCTACCTAACTGCATATACGGATCCAAATCACAGGCGGGAACCTGGCGGAGCTTCTCAAGAAACTCACTCGGATGCAATTCGATGCTTCTAAGCAGATCGAAGAGATCGTGATCAATACTGGTATTCTGAGGCACTGAAACCTCCCATACAGATTCCATTATTTCATATATTCAGCGCAATAAAGACATTGCCTTTTTTGAGCGTGGCACCCTGATTGTCAAGCGCTTTTTTACTGGTTTGGTTAGCCATGAAATGAAAGACGGTTCCAGAAATTTCACAAAGGATATTTCACATTAGCGCAAAATCACTCCGAAATGTGAAATTATCGTAAATCTCATAATCGAGCAGAGCTCCTAACTGGATGATAGAAAGCATGATCCGAAGATAATGAAGGAAGCATGGGCTTTGGTACGAAATTGCCGTATACGTAGGCACGAGATAAGGATCTGAGATATGAAATTTCAGTATGATGGTGGGATCCTCTGATGATAAACCTGAGAAAGAGGGAAAAGCTAAGCGATGATAAGAAAGATGATATTAAACGCTAAAAGGAGTTTAAGATGAAGACATGGAACATGCTAAAGACCTTGTTCATAGCAGTGTTTTTGATGAGTGTACTGGCTCTGTATGCCGGGCCTGTTTCCCAGAACCTTCTGGCAAATCCCAGTTTTGAGAGTGGATTCAATAATTGGGCGAAAACGGACGGAGGAAACGGATGGTACTTAAATACGAATTTTGGCAGAACCGGAAATCAAAGCATTGTATCGTCCCATCAATGGTGTACGGTAACCCAGTCAGTTGATCTACTGGCAGCGGGGTTCACTGAAGAAGAATTGGATTCGGGCTCTTTTACTATCGATTATCACACTTGGATTACTTCCGGATGGGGAGGCAATTACTACATCACGGTGGAGGCAAGAAATTCTTCAAACGCGGTGGTAGCATCATCAAACATCGGTACAGCTTTATCCCCGATCGTGTTTTATGATATATCCTATTGGCAGAGGATTATCAAGCAGCATGGCAGCAGGTTCACGGTTAGTAGTACAGGTGTTCGCTACATCAACATAGTTTTGGGAGGAAAAGACAATCGTAGCTGGGCAGGCCATTACGGAACTCTGTTTGATGATATCTACGTGGGAATAAACAATAGTTTTGATGCTCCGCAGGTGAGTACCACAGCAGTAACAAACATTACATTTGATAGTGCTACCGGCAACGGTAGTACCATAGATCTGGGTATAGACAATCCCACTCAATATGGGCATTGTTGGAACACCACGGGTATGCCGACCATCGATGATAGTAAAACCAGCCTGGGTAGCACTCCGAGGCTTTTTGATTATCAATCTACGATTACCGGATTGAGCCCACACACGGAGTATTTCGTTCGTGCATACGCAACAAATTCTGCCGGAACGGAATATGGGGAGCAGCTTAGCTTCACTACATCCATTACCACAAACTACCTCAGTCCACTAGATGAGGAGGAAGGAACCAGCATTACTCCTGAACTAATGTGGGAGCCTGTAAGGGTAGCACCAGAGGGATACAGATTGTATGTAGGAACTGATAATCCTCCCACTAATGTCTTACATGCAGTGGATTTGGGAAATCAAACCAACTACAACCTAGACACGCTAATGTACAATCAGACTTACTTTTGGAGAATAGAGGCTTACATTGGTGCGAATAGCGCCATGGGAGATGTATATAGTTTTACTACCACAAATACCTATACCGCTGAGCCAGGTTCAGTACCAGGGGCAGAAGATATAGAACCGGAGATATACATACCTTTAGTCAGTGGAGAATTCTATCCTGATATATATACCCAGTGGAATCCGGATGGAACTCCATACGATAATGCTGGCCTACTGATTACTGTCAGTGGTGTATCCATGACAGGCAGAACGCTAATCATAAATCCTGATCTCGGCTTCATTCCTTCCGGTATAGCTTTCAGAATCAGACCTTCAGAGAGTTGGATCTATCAAGCGGCTGCCCATGATTGGCGAACGGACTATGTTTACTTCACTGTTCCAGGTGCGAAGCTGGATGGAGATCTGGATGTTCTGTTTCCTATCAGTGGGGATGATACTCTGCCGGTTACCTTGAGTTCGTTTACGGCAAACTACTTTGCACAGAGCAGTTATGTAACGTTAAATTGGGTGGTGCAATCTGAGACAGATTGTATGGGATACAATCTGCTGAGAGGCGAATCCGACGATTTGATCGATGCGATAAGAGTGAACAATCAGATGGTAACTCAAGGAACTAGTAATGGCACCATGATTTCTTATAGCTGGCAGGATATGGATGTTTGTCAAAACGGTACCTATTATTACTGGCTGGAATATGTTGCCCTGAATGGTGCTTCGCAATACTACGGACCCATCACGGTATACGTGAATGCAGATGGCGAAGGCCCCGGCATTCCGGAAATCCCGATCGAGACCAAACTCTTTGCCGCTTTCCCCAATCCCTTCAATCCTGCTACGAACCTGCGTTACAGCATGAAAGAAGCCGGGGATGTGCGCATCGATATCTACAATGTAAAAGGTCAGATCCTAACGACCTATCATAACAGCCATAACCAACCTGGTTACTATCAGTTAAACTGGGATGGTCGCGATCAGAATGGCCGCCCCGTCTCCACCGGAGTCTATTTCTACCGCATGACCAGCGGCAAATACATCTCCACCAAAAAGATGGTGATGGCAAAGTAAGTCAGGATTCCGATCCTGTCGGCTTGGGGCGAACTGCGGTTCGCCCCTTTTTCAGTTATGCGGAGAGCCGTATTCTGTTATAGAGTTTGCACGGTGCTTGCGACTCTAGGGGTGAAGTCACCCTATTCCACGGGGACCCAGATCTCCACTATGGAGTCCTCAGAATCTGCTTTGTAGCTATGATCGTAGCGTTCCAGGGATTCTGCTGATGATGAGAGACAGCTTTACGTATTCTCCGGAGAGTGCTCCACATGCGGTTGTTCGCTTTCCAAGGCAGGTCGGTAATCCTGAAGCGCGTTGCTGATCACCGCGTGCAAGTAAACAAGCTGATCTTCCGGCAATCCGCTACCAATGTAATGCAATTCATCGGCGGCTTTGATGATTAGCGCCCCTGCGCCCACGTATCGCACCAGTTTGGGTATCCAGCGGGGAATGGAGGTGGGATCGACACCGGTTTGACCGTCTGCAGCACTGCGGAGCTTGGTTTCAGGACTGCTGAGATCTACGCCAAAGACCTGATCCCAACGCAGGTTCAAGCTTTTTTTGGCCAGACGGTCCTTTAATTCCAGCCCACTATTACTGATCTTCAGAGTTTGCACTGCTTTCCCGGTGCGCATCCGCCCTCTCAGCATCTCGAGGAGCGGAAGCAGGATAAAGAAGAAGCCAAAGAAGCTGAGAAAGCCGATCCTGACCACAGCAGGAGTGCCGGTGCTCCAGAGGATGCCCACAAAGCCCCGGGCAAAGAGCAAGAAGAACAGCAGGGGCAAGCAGCCAAAGAGCAACCTCGCCTTATGCATACGCCCCGGGAGCAATCCCAGATACAGTCCATCCGGCCCTTCTTTGAGCTCAAAATCCTCTCTGGCAGGATATGGAGGGAGATCCGTCTTTTGTAAAGGTGTCACAGGTCCTTCCAGCGATTGCAGGTTATCTGTGC
>JAKPXC010000208.1 GCA_029567705.1 Candidatus Cloacimonadota bacterium | reverse complement strand
ACGGTGCCGGAAAATCCACACTGCTCTACTCTATTATGGGTTTTTTGAGACCCAGCAGCGGAGAGATCTTTCTGGAGGGAAGAAGCCTCTTCAGCTACAAACGGGGAGAACTGGCCCGCAAGATGGCATTTGTGGCACAGGAAACGGTCTTTAGCTTCGATTATACTGTGGAGGATATGGTTCTAATGGGACGATATCCTTATCAGGGGCTTTTGGAGAACCTCAAAGCACGAGATCGGGAAGTGGCACAGGAAGCATTGAGCAGTTTGGATTTGGGAGCGTATTCTAAGCGTTGGTACTCACAGCTTTCCGGGGGAGAAAAACAGCGGGTGTTGCTGGCGCGTGCTCTAGCGCAGGAAACAGATTACATCCTCCTGGATGAAAGCCTTTCTCAACTGGATATCAACCATCAGATCGAGATCATGAGCCTGCTTTCACGCATCCGCAAGGAGCAGGGCAAGGGCATCGTGCTGATCTCGCACAACCTGAATCTGGCAGCCAATTTTGCCAGCCGGATTATCTTTTTGAAGCAGGGTATTCTGATGGGATCCGGCAGTCCGGAAGAGATGATGCAGCCGGAGCTCTTGAAGCAGGTCTTTGGGTTGGAACTACAGACGATTGTCAATCCCCTCTCGGGACAGAGGAATATACTTTATCCAGTGACGAGTAACGAGAAAGAGGTAAGTGACTAGTGATTTGTGATTAGTGATTAGAGCTGCCGCACCCGGTTTTGAGCTGCCAAATCACCCCAGACCCTAACTCCTAACTCCTAACTCCTCACTGCCAACTGCCTAATGGCCTCATAGAGAATAATTGCCACAGAATTAGCCAGATTCAGGGAGCGGATCTCCATGCTCATGGGGATGGTGATGCAGTTCTCCGGATGGGTCTCAAGTAAGCCCTCGGGTAAACCCCGCGACTCGGGACCAAAAACCAGCCAATCTCCTGCCTGAAACGCTGTCTCTGTATAGCTTCTGGTGCTCTTGGTGGTGGCATAGAAGACTCGGGCGGGATCCACATTCTCCAAAGCTTCGGGAAGGCTGTCCCAGACTCTGTAATCCAGCTTGTGCCAATAGTCCAGACCGGCGCGTTTGAGGGATTTATCGTCCAAGAGGAATCTGAGGGGACGGATCAGGTGCAATCTGGCTCCGCAGCCGAGGCAAAGTCTGCCGATATTGCCTGTATTGGCGGGAATCTCCGGCTCGTAAAGCACTACGTTCAGAGAGCTTTCTATCACCGGTTTCACAGAGTATTAGTTCAACCTGAAGGACATAAAGTCCTCCCACCAATCCAACCAGGACTGGCCTTTTTCCTTCAGAGCCAGCGGATCGAGATTCCGGTGAGAAGAATGGCTGTAGATAGGCACTCTGGCAAAGCTGAGCGGCATCTCCGTCTTGGAATTGGCGGGGAAAAGCCCCAGTTTATAGACCACCATGCGTTGAGAAGCCGGACTCAGCAGGTAGGTGAGCCAAGTCTTGGCGATGGCGGAATTCTTGGCATTCTTATGAATGGCAGCATATTCCACATAGAGGAAGCTGCCTTCTCCGGGAATCACGGAAACAAAGTGATCCTTTTCGGGATCCTGCTCCTTGATCCAGGCCGCAGTGCCATTGACTCCGATGATCATGGCGTATTGTCCGGTCTCCAGAGCTTCAACCAGGCTTTCCGGGGTATCGTAGCGTTTACCAACGTTCTTGCGCAAGCTGCGCCAGAGCATCTTGTAACCTTCTTCGCCAAAGAGTGCTACCGTCCAGAGCAGGGTAGATCTGCCCAAGCCGCTCAGTTTGGGATCACAGATGGCCATCTGGCTGATGTAACGGGCATCCTGAAGATCTCCAAAGGTGCTGGGGGGACGGTCGATCTGCTGACGGTTATAGATGATAGAGAGGTTGCCAAAGCCATAGGGGATCAGCTTGGCTCCGGGGGCATAGCCCAGTTCACGTGAGAAGTTGGCTTCCGGGATGCTTTGAACCGCCACCAGATTGGTTAGCAGGGTGTCTTCATGGGAGAATCCGCTGGGTATACCCAGCACAATATCCACTCTGGCGGTATCTGCTTGCGTGGCAAGGATAAGATCCTGAGTGGAGGGGAAAGTTGTCACATCAATTGTGCAGTTATACAGACGGGAGAATTCCCGGTTGATCACGCTTTCCAGTCCCGAGCTGCGAAACTGCTCTATGGCGTAGATGGATAGCTTGCTGGGAGGAAGATTGGCTGGAACTGCCGGAGCTTTCTTTTCCTGCTTCCTGGCACAGGCAAAGAGTAGTAGAGCTGTGACTAATGTGATTATTACAAGTCTTTTCATCGTTTTTTAGAATCCGCCGAAGAGTACCCAAGCCACCATGAAGTCCATGATCAGAATAAACACGGAGGAGTAGATCACGGTTTGTGTGGTGGAAACGCCCACTCCCTCTGCCCCACCCTGGCTTTTGGAGCCAAAGAAACAGGCCAGGGAAGTGATGATATAGCCGAAGACCAGGCTTTTGATCAGGCCACCCCAGAGATCGGAGGGACTGAAGTAGCTGCGCATATTCACAAAGAAGGTGTGGTAATGAATGCCATATTTCATCCAGGCAAAATACCAGGCGGAGATGATGCTGATCAGATTGGCGTAGATAGTGATGATGGGAAAGCCGATCATACCGGCCAGGATGCGGGGCATATAGAGGAAATTGGAGGCTTTGATGGACATGGATTCAAGAGCATCAAGCTGCTCGGAAACCTTCATGGTGCCTATCTCTGCTGCCATGGAAGCACCCACCTTGCCGGTCATCACCAGAGCAGTGAGCACCGGAGCCAGCTCGATCATGGTGGATTTTCCAATCAGCACACTGAGCAGGTTGATGGGCATGTAGCCCTTGGATTGATAGACGGCTTGAAGTGCTGTAACCATCCCGGTGAAAGCTGCCGTGAGAGTTATCAGCAGGATAGAGCCAACGGTGATCTGCTGAAGTTGGATCAGCAGCTCATTACGCCGGCGTGAAAGACGGGGCAAGGATTGAAAAGCCCTGCCCACAAAGACGATGTATTCTCCCAGAGAGGAGACAGGCCTAAGGTTCATCCCTCTGCTCTAAGGTGCGGAAGAGAGTGATCTCTCTCACAAAGCCCAGATCAACATTACCGGTGGAGCCATGGCGGTTTTTACCCACAATGATCTCGGCGATGCCGGGCTTTTCGGTCTTTTCGGGGTTGTAATACTCATCCCGGTAGATGAACATCACAAGGTCTGCATCCTGTTCGATGGCACCGGATTCACGCAAGTCTGCCAGACGGGGCTTCTTATCTTCACGGTTTTCCAAAAGGCGGTTAAGCTGAGAGAGGGCGATCACGGGAATCTTCATATCTTTGGCCAGAATCTTAAGTGCCCGGGAGATTTCGGCGATCTCCTGCTGACGGTTGTCCCGCTCATTCGGCATGGTCATAAGTTGCAGGTAGTCGATTATAATCAGGTCCAACCCATTCAGTTCTGCTGCCAGTCTGCGGGTTTTGGCACGGATATCCAGAGGACTGTTGGTACCCGATTCATCGATGTAGATTTGCCGGGAGGAGAGCACTTCAGAGGCCTGCATGATGCGGATCAGCTTTTCTTCATTCATGCCAAAGCCCTTCATCATCTCTTCCATATTCACCTGAGCCAAGGATGCGAACATTCTCATAATCACTTCATCGGCAGCCATTTCCATGGTGAAGACGGCAACTTTTTTGTTCAGATTCACTGCAGCATGAGTGGCAATGTTAAGAGCCAGAGCCGTCTTACCCATGGCAGGACGGGCAGCGATAATAACGAACTGGCCGGGACGGAAACCGCCACAGAGCTTGTCCAGATCGGAAAAGCCGGTGCCGATTCCCACCACAGGAACCTTGCTGGAGGAAATCTCATCTATCATCTCCACTACTTCGGAGGAGATATCGCCCAGCCGGATGAAGCCTTGTCTCTGAGGCACTTCTGCAATGGCAAAGATAGCTTGCTCGGCATCATCCACAATGCTCTTCACGGGTTTGGCAGCACTGTAGCAGGATTCGATGATGCCGTTTGAGGCCACAATCAGCATCCGGAGCAGTGCCTGTTCGGTGAGGATATTGAGGTGATAATCAAAATTAGCGCTGGATACCACAATATCCACCAGCTCGTTTACATAAGGGATTCCCCCCACTTTCTCGAGGTGATTGTTGCGTTCCAGGCGGTTGATCAGCGTGAGGGCATCGATCTCGACACTCTCGTTAAATAGCTCCTGCATGGCGCGGAAGACCAGCTTGTGCGCAGTGCGGTAAAAGAATTCCTCTTTGATCTTCTCGATACCCTTACTCACCACATCGCTATCGATAAGCATGGCAGAAAGCACTGCCGCTTCAGCGTTTATATCTGCAGGGAGGCTGCGTTCTGAGATCTTGACCTTTTCCAGATCGGTGGTGGTTTTTCTAGCCATTGCTGAGCCCCGCTTTCTGCTGCAAAGCTATCTGGACGCATTCCGGAACCATATCCTTGAGGCTTCCACCGAGTTCGGCAATCTGGCGAACCATGGAGGAAGACAGATACATATATTTCAGGCTGGGAACCAGGAAGATGGTCTCTATATCCGGATTAAGCTTCTTGTTGGTAAGCGCCAGGGAGAGCTCATACTCAAAATCAGAAACCGCTCTCATACCCCGGATCATCACGGGAGAACCCAGAGCCCGGGCGAAATCCACCACCAAACCCTCAAAGCTCTCAACACGTACATTGGCCAGATGAGCGCAGGAAAGGCGGCATAGCCTGGCGCGTTCTTCCAGGCTCATGAGATTGCTCTTGTTTGTATAAGCTGCCACGCCCACAATCACCTCATCATAAAGCTTGGAAGCCTTTTCGATGATGTTCATGTGTCCCAGAGTGATGGGATCAAAGGTGCCGGGATAAAGAGCCTTGTGCATCAGTTCTCCAAGGCTGCTTTGCGGATCGCTTCGATCTCGGCTATCTCCTTGGGTATATTCTGGGAAAGCACACAGTAGCCGGATTCGGTGACCAATACGTCATCCTCTATCCTCACACCCAGGCGTTCCTCGGGAATGTAGATTCCGGGCTCGACGGTGATCACGTTACCGGTTTCCAGCACTGCATCTCTGCCACCCACATCGTGGGTATCCATGCCCAGGAAGTGGCTGACGCCGTGCATATAATACTTGCGGATTTGGTCAAGATCATCGATCAGGCCGATGGCCAGGCAGGATTCCGCCAGGAGTTCCCGCGTTCTGTGCTGCAAATCCATCAGAGCCACACCGGGCTTGATCATCTCAATAATCTGCTTCTGCACATCCAGCACCAGGCCGTATATCTGCTTCTGACGCTCGCTGAAGCTTCCATTGATGGGGAAGCAACGGGTCACGTCCGCGCTGTAATTCTTGTAGCTGGCACCCACGTCCATCAGCACCAGTTCTCCCGCTTCTATACGGCAGTCATTGCGCTCATAATGCAAGGTGGCAGCGTTTATTCCTGCTGCAATGATGGGAGCAAAGCCCCAGTATCCGGTACCCGAGATCTGCATTCTGTAAAAGAGAGTGGCTTCCAGCTCATACTCCATCATTCCGGGACGGGCAGTTTCCATGATGTCCATGATGCCTTTTCCGGTGATGTCTATAGCACGTTGAAGCTGCATCACTTCCCAGTCACTCTTGACCTTGCGCAAAGGGCTGATCATAGGCTCTATATCTTGCAGAAGAATGGCAGGATAACGCCTGATGAGAGGCTCCAGAGCAAACATCGCATAGGGCTTGGGTTCTGTAAGCTTGGGAACTCCAATATTGGAGAACACTTTGGAAATTCCCCGGGCATACATACCAAGTTCATTCAGAAACTCGTCGAGATAGCTGACTTCGCTGATTCCACTGATCTCAGTGGCTTCTTCGGGACGCATCTTCTTCCCTGTCCAGACTTCTTCGGCAGGATTTCCCCGCTCGATAAAGAGCTTGGTTTGCACTCCACGCTCGGTCTTCAACATCAGGAAGATGGCACCGGGTGTGTTTAATCCGGTGAGATAGAGGAAGTTGTTTTCCTGGCTGAATTTCTGCAGCTTAGCTTCTCTATTGGCAAAAAGGATCACGGCTTCACCGGCTTGCAGTCTATCGGCCAGCAAGTCCCGGCGGGTCTTTTGCATTTCTTGGCTCATAAAAAATTCTCCTCAGTAAACTGGTGGGTTATTGGGCAAAATACTGTTCGGCCTTCATCCCCGGAGCTTGCTCCGGATAGTCGGTCTTAGCTCCACGTTCGCTTCTGCCCTCGTGGATGTAGGTAAAGGTGCTGTCTTTTAGCACTTGCTTATTGAAGACAGAGTATTCCTGCCCCAGATTATTCTTTACCTTGATGTCCCAAGAGCCTTCGGTAACTGTCCAGCTCACACTGGCCCCCGGGGCAATATCTCCGGAAAGATCGTCATCTCCCCAGCTCACATCGCCGGAGGGTGACAGATACACGTTTGTGATGGTGCGGTTACTGCCATTCACCAAGAGAATGGCTCCACCATCTGAGACCAGAGTCAGGACGTTGATGGTGCCCATTTCCACATAGCGGTTTTGTACTCCGCTGAAGAGATAGAGCCCATCATAGGCGACACGAACGTCCTGATCGGAATTGTAGAATCTGGAATAGTTCTCGGAGGGACGGATTATCCTGCTGGATTCATAATCCAGAGTTACATTTACATCAGTGGTGCTGCGGTTACGAATGCGCAGCTCACCTTCTTCCTCGCAAGCACCCATCAGCAGTGCCAGAACGAGGACCATAAGCAAAGGAATCTTATTCATAAGAGGCTCCTTTAGTTAGTTGGTAACGGCTTTTCTTCTCTTCTCTATCGGTGTTTTGAGCTCGTAAGCGGGGCTGCTATGTCCGCGCACCACGTCAGGAGTGATGATGCACTTTTTCACATCTTCCCGATCCGGTATCTCATACATAATGGTCAGCATGAACTTTTCCATGATCGAGCGCAGACCACGTGCACCGGTCTTCTGATTGATGGCAACCTTGGCAATCTCACGCAGAGCTTCCTGCTCGAAGCCCAGATCCACACCATCGAGTTCAAAGAGCTTTTGATACTGCTTGCAGAGCGAATTGCGGGGCTCTGTGAGAATATCCAGCAGAGCATCCTCATCCAGTTCGTGCAAGGTGCAAATCACCGGCATACGGCCGATGAGTTCCGGGATCAGCCCGTATTTGAGCAGGTCGTGCGAGACGGTCTGGTCAAAGAGTGAAGCATCTTCCTGCTTGATTCCCAGGCTGACGTCGAAGCCTATAGCCTTCTTATCTATGCGTTCCTTAATGATCTTTTCCAAGCCAAAGAAAGCCCCACCAGCGATGAAGAGGATATTGCGGGTATCCATCTCGATGAAATCCTGCTGCGGATGTTTACGTCCACCCTTGGGAGGAACGTTCACCTTGGTGCCTTCCAAAATCTTCAAAAGTGCCTGCTGCACTCCTTCACCGGAAACATCGCGGGTGATGGAGGGAGTTTCAGACTTGCGTGATATCTTATCTATCTCGTCGATATAGACAATGCCCTTCTCAGCTCTTGTCACATCGTAATCTGCATTTTGAAGCAGACGTACCAGAATGTTTTCCACATCTTCACCCACATAACCTGCTTCGGTGAGGGTGGTGGCATCCGAGATGGCAAAGGGAACCCTCAGAAAGCGGGCCAAGGTCTGAGCGATCAGAGTTTTACCGCTGCCGGTGGGTCCGATCATCAGAATATTGCTCTTCTCAAGGTCTATCTCATCCCTCCGGTTTTGCCGGAAGATGCGCTTGTAGTGGTTGTAAACAGCTACCGAGATGATCTCTTTGGCCTTGGCTTGACCAATCACGTACTGATCGAGATACTTCTTGATTTCGCTGGGCTTTGGCAGGTCAAACTCCTCCGGGTTTTCGGCAGGAGTGGAACCCTCCACGATGTCATGACACATCAGGATGCACTCATCACAGATGTTGCCGGCAATACCACGGATCAATTTATCCACTTCAGCTTCGGTCTTGCCACAGAAGGAGCAACTGAGGTTTCTATATTTTTCCAAGCTTATCCTCTCTCTTTTAGCTATTTACGGTTGGTTATGACTTCGTCGATAATCCCGTAAGTTTTGGCTTCATCGGCACTCATAAAGAAGTTCCGGTCTGTATCTTCCACAATCTGTTCCAAGCTTTTCCCAGTATGACGCTGCAGAATCTCATTCATTCTGGAGCGCAGATAGAGAATTTCACGGGCCTGAATCTCGATATCCGAGGCCTGCCCCTGAGCACCACCCAGAGGCTGATGAATCATTATCCGGCTGTTGGGCAAGGCTATCCGCTTCCCGGGTTCTCCGGCTGCCAGTAGCACCGCAGCCATGGAAGCAGCCTGACCTATACAGATAGTACTCACCTTGGGGCGGATATACTGCATAGTATCGTAGATCGCCAGTCCCGAGGAGATGATACCTCCGGGGCTGTTGATATACATATAGATATCCCGCTCCTGGTCTTCGCCTTCCAGATGCAGCATCTGTGCCACCACAGAGGCAGCCAGATTATCTTCAATGGGACCACCCACAAAGATGATGCGGTCTTTGAGCAGACGTGAATAGATATCATAAGCCCGTTCCGCTCTGCCGACTTGTTCCACTACCATGGGAATGTAGTTCATATTTCCTCCGTTTATTCGTTCTCAGGTTCTTGAGCCTGATCCACAATCTCTTCCAGAGCTTCTTCAAAAGGCTCTTCCACAAATTCTCCTTGATTCTCTTCAGGTTCCGGCACAAAGAATTCCGAAGTGTCTGCGATCTGTTTCAGAAGGAAGTAACCCTGCACCACATCCTTGTAAGTCTCATCGGATATGTCTTTCTGGTTGGCTTCTTTCCAGGCCTCCACAGTTTTATCGTCCAGGATGGCTTCATGAGTATAATACTCCGTCTGCATCTCTTCGGTGATTTCCAGAGGCATAGCTTTGCGGAGATTGTTCATGATATATACGTTGATCATCTCCTGAGCGATTTGCATCTGGTATTGATAGAGATAATAAGCTTTGGTCTGCTCATCGGCTATCTTGGAGGTCTGCTGTTCCGCCAGATACTTCAAGGTCTTCATGGGAAGTTCAAAATTATTATCTATAAAGAGTTTGGAGATCACAGCCTGATTCCTGCCATTGATATTGAGATGCTCATTCTTGAGCCTCATATCATCGGCGATCTTGGCGCGCATTTGCTCCATGGAATCAAACTCCATATCTTTTGCAAAGTCATCGTCCAGAACGGGGACTTGCTTACGCATCACTGAATTCACCATGATCTTGGCAGGATAACTGGTCTCAGGATCGATCTTGGCATCAATCTCCCGCATTCCGTAGATGATCAGCTTGCCGGAGACATTCACATCCACCACATCACCGGTCTTGGCACCGACCAGCTCCGGGAAGGAACGGAAGGGCTTGCTGTCGCCGGCATAGAAGGTGAAATTCACAGTGTAGCTATTGCCTTCGATCTCCAGGCTGATCTCGCTGGCGATCTCATCCTCGGCCTCAGCAGTTTCCACATCCACCATCACAGAATGTTCCTGACGCAGCTCTTCCAGATAGCGGTTCACTTCTTCATCCAGCAGGATGGGAGTGTAAGGCACTTTCAGGTTATCAAGCTGTTTAAACTCCAGCTCGGGCTCAACTTCTATCTCGATCTGGATATTCATCTCAGAGCCTTTGGCCCACTTGATATCCTTGATCTCGGGATAAAGCAGGAAATGGATGTCGTGTTCTTTGACGGCTTCTTCGAAAACGTCGTCCACCACTTCTTTCTGGAAATAGTCTTCTATCCGGTCGGCATAGAGGCGTTCCACCATGGAAAGCGGGGCTTTGCCCTTGCGAAAGCCGGGAACGACCAGTTCCTGTGCTGCCTTTTTGAGGTACTTCTGATAGTATTTATCCACCCGTTCCGGCTCGACTGTGATATCGATGGCCTTGCTGGAGGCATTGATGGGATTGATGCTAACTTGCACTGTATACTCCTTGTAGTGTTTAATATCAAAATAATGGTGCGAAAGAGGGGACTCGAACCCCTACAGGTTTCCCCACTGGATCCTAAGTCCAGCGCGTCTGCCAATTCCGCCACTTTCGCACGTCTGAAAGTATTCTATTCATGGCATATATTTTATTGGTTTGAGCGATCATGTTTTTTTAATGTGGTGCTTCTGTCAAGCCCTTTTACAGCATTCTGCGCACTGCCCACCACAGCACAGGAGAGGCTATAAATGCTCTTCCAGCTAAAGCCTCTGTAGAAAACTCGAATTGCTTCACGCTAGCATTCTAAGCCTGTCACATTCTCAGAAATACGTCTTGTGCGTTATTTTCAGATGCCTGGTTTTATTCTCGACGTTTACGGATGGAGGCTGAAAGAACGCATCCATTTTCTCAATCACTCTATACGCTGTTTGAAAGAACCAGGGGAATAAGCTCCCTCTACTATTGATACGTGGACACTTTCCTCAGAATTCGGACACTTTTCTGTGGAATCTGTTCCTCAGGCGCAGAACCTACTATTTTTCAGGAGCTTACTGGATCAGATATTCTTTCAGATCAGACGATCAAGGTGTGATAGAATTGAAGATAAATCAAACGATCGGCCCCCAAGACATAAAATATGATACTTGTTCAAAACTGCTCGTAACTCCTCCTGAAAAGATCTCTGTTTGTGATGTTCATATTGGTTCTTCAGATACTCAACTGCAACTCATTCACCTGAAAGGTTGAGCGAGGAAATTCCATTTCATGCTTGATGAAGGTATAACGGTTTTTTGTGCTGGAAACGATATGAATGTTATTACGCCCCTTCAGGGCTTGGTTTTCCGGGACTTGCCTCTGCCGATGGGCTGCGCCCATCGCTTGCAGATAACGCCCCTTCAGGGTTTGCGAATGTGTTAACCGGGCGGATCGATGGGCTTCACCCATTGCTTGCAGATAACGCCCCTTCAGGGCTTACTTACGTCGTTCCGGGATAACAAAGAATGGTGAGGATATAGCAACGTCTGCAGATTGTTTTGGGCTTAAAGACTGCCCTTCCCGGGCCGTTCTTAAAAAACAGAGTTTGAATGAGGAATAACTGATTGTCAGTAAGAGCTTATAATTGCTCTCCCAGAGCGGCGTTGTCAATCAGCCGTACCTTATCGATATAGACTGCCATAATCAAGCGGCTCATATCATCGACAGTTGTCACTGGTTCCAGGCGTTCAGGATCAACCAGTTCCAGATAGTCTATCCTGCCTCTATCGCCAATAGTCTCTCCGGCAATCTCCAGCAGAGCAGGAACGGAACGCTGTCCGGCCCGGAAGGCTGCCTGTACGGCTTTGATGGCGGAACTCAGGCACAGAGCGCGCTGATGCTGCTGAGAATCCAGATAGCTATTGCGGGAACTCATGGCCAGGCCGTCCGCTTCCCGGATTATCGGGCAGGAGACCAGATTGACCTGCAGATTCAGATCACGCAGCATGGTCTTCAATACCAAGACTTGCTGGAAATCCTTGCTGCCCATGAACATGCTATGCGGCTGAACCAGATTGACCAGCTTCAAAACGATGGTTGCCACTCCGCGGAAATGCCCCGGGCGGCTGGCTCCACAGAGCCTTTGCGAAATGCCCGAAACTTCCACCCAGGTTTTGTAGCCTTCGGGATAGATCTCTTCGGTGCTGGGGAAGAAAACGTAATCCACTCCGTAGGTTGAAAGCAGTTCCAGATCCCGCTCCAGATCGCGGGGATAGGAGGCAAGATCCTCGTTGGGACCAAATTGGGAGGGATTTACATAGATGGAGACAAAGGTGAGCTCACAGGCCGCTTTGCTGGCAGCCACCAGAGAGAGATGCCCCTCATGCAGATAGCCCATGGTGGGCACAAAACCAACACTGGTTCCGGGAGCTATCCGGGCTCTGGCCTCCCGTAGTTCGGTGATACTATGCAGCAGTTTCACGATTGCTTAATCTTGTTATGCTCGTCCACAATGATGATTTTGGGACGATGCGCCTGGATTTCCGCTTCATCCATCATGCCGTAATTGATGATGATCACTTTATCTCCGACTTGAGCCATTCTGGCGGCAGCGCCATTTATCCCGATCTCGCCGGTACCGCGCTTCCCCAAGATCACATAGGTGCTGAAACGTGCACCATTATTGATATTGAAGATTTCCACCCGCTCGAATTCGTGCATTCCGCTGGCATCGAGCAAGTCCTGATCTATGCTGATACTGCCGTTATAGTTCAGATCGCATTCTGTGACCGTGGCACGGTGTATCTTGGACAGTAATATTTGCCTGAGCATGGGTTCCTCTTTTTTTTTGCTTTCAGGGTCTTGAACTAACTTCAATGAGGCTGTGCAAGAGGCTGAAAGACTAATGATTTGGGCTCGTTATCTACACTTAAGTGTATCAAATAGTCCAATTTAGGACAAATTAACGTGAAGGCTGCTCTTGTCAATAGAAATCCGCCCGAAGATCGTTTTATGGAAAGAGGAAAGCAAACTCGAAACAGGGGGTGAATAGCGATTAGTGACTAGAGCTCCGCTGCTGTCGCTTCACCACTTAATTTATCGCAAGATACACAGAGGGATTTTTTAAAACTGAGGAAAGGAGTAAAAGAGACTCTACTCCAAGAGACAGGTTTGCGTATCCATATCGTCCATTTAGTCCATACTGTCCATATCGTCTGTTGCAGACGAGCGAAGCCCCCTCTCTGCTCATTTGTCGCCGACTCTTCACCGTGTCTTGCAGGACTCTTCCCGAGCAAAGTGCTCGGGAAGAGTCCTGCAAGACACGGTGAAGAGTCGGGGAGAAACAAGAGTCCCATCAGCCCAAAGAACTCCAAGCCACATAAGAGACCGGTGATCACAAGTTCAACCCCTGTGATTACCGGTATTATGGATTAAATTCTCCGGTATCTATCTGGGAAGAGCTCCGGTGCATGCTTTTATATGATAGAACATCAGGTTAGTGACCTGTGGTAAAGAGATTTCCTCATCTACCGTCCAGGCACACATGTTCCATGGGCCCTCTGGAGCATCCGCAAAGAATATACTATAGTAAGTTGCTCCGGGAACTTCATCCCAGCTCAGATTGCTGAATGTTACTTCATCAATCTCAGTGGTAGATATCTGAAGGTTTGCGGGTTTCCCTAGCACGATGATATTTAGGCTAAGATTCAATACAGAGTAATCATCGGCAATTTGCAGGTCTATGTTCTCACTGCCAGTCCAATCCGTTGCGGGGGTTATGGTAAGCACGTTCTCTGCATATACTGCCTGCAGGTTTGCTGATGAATATGGAGTTACTGTTATAGTTTCGCCCGCAACCAGGTTGTGGATAAAGGCAGGCATATAGAAAGAAATGGGATCCCCGGGCAAGTAGGCAGAACTGGAAGGTAGGCTACAGGTCATGGCAGCACGGGTATGGAACATGTAAGTATCCAAAGACACCACATCACCAAGATACTGTGATGTGGCATAGACTTTCCAGCGATATGTTGTACTGGGGGCCAGTGCATAGTTTAGAGTATATTCCGACACAGACACCACATCACCGAAATAGCAAACACTTTGCCAATCATCGTTACTGATCTCGATCAGATACGCTGTTCCACCATAGAGATCTGGCCAGTCAAAATGCGCAAGCAAAGGAGTAGCAGAACTGTTATCAGGTGTGAAGCCTATGCTGTTGGTCCAGTCGCTATAACAGGTTGACAGGGCATAATACACCGTGTATCCTATATTAACGTTATACGCAGTAAATGTGTGCGTACCGGGATCAAGAAAAGTATTGCCTTCGTACAAAGTCCAATGTACTCCATAATCATAGCTGCAGTACAAGCTTAGTCCGGAACTCATCTCTCTGTGATAGTTGAACACCAAGTTGCCTTGCAAAGTGTCGGAGTATTGATTATGACTAAAGACCCATCGTTCTCCGGAGTTACTTGGCAGATTAGCCGGTTCTGCCATAATGTGCATAACATAAAGCTCCTGACTACCATTATATGCTTCGCCGGGGCAAAAAACCACTCCATGATAAACTGCATCTTCTGAGAATATTGAGCGTGAATTGCTGAGGCTGCCATTATTAATCAATTCCCCGGTGTACCAGTCATTCAGATTAGCCATACTCAAAGTAGCTTCCGACGCAACCGTAACCGAACTCCCGGATTCTATGGTAAAACTACTAATCAAGTTCTGCCCGGTAAGTGAGAAACTGGCATTATCATCAACCATTATACTGATGGGTTCGGTCATTATGATATTTCTGGCCTCGGTGCCGACCAGATGCAGGGCTCCCTGCCAGGTCCCAGGATCAGATTGCCTGTCATACAGAGAACCATGGCAATACACGTTCAGCGTTCCAAAGCTACCCGGAGCCACCATATTAGAGTTATTAAAACTTCCGTAAATATGAAGAATACAATCCGCACCGTAAGTTCCTTCCAGAGTAGCACAATTTGAGGTCTCTCCTGCAAATGATGAAGCGTTGTCCATCAAGACTACAGTTCCAGTGAGCACAACGTCGATTCCGTTGATACCATAGACTTTAACCTGGCCAAGCCCGCCATAAGTATAGATTCCACCTTCCAGGGTGGCGTTTTGTATAGTATGCGTTTGCAGCATGAAGACTGTGGTTGGATTAGAATCTGCGACCAGACGATATTGTTCACTGTAAGCAAACGTGATATCACTTTCGAGCAGGATTGGTTGGAAACCCACCACCTGCACGTTGCAATTCAGGGTGGTGCCAACAACACTGAGGGTCTGGGCAGCAGTGCTTTCCAAGATTAGTTTGCTGGGGGCGAATCCGATAGTATGACCATCATCCTGATGGATATCGAGATTGCCGGTCAGGTGGATGTTAAAAAGGGCATAATCACCGGGAACGATGTTCCCATTAGTTACTATCAGGTTACCCAAAATACTGAAATCCGTATCGGCACCATAGGCCCCGGCTAACCCACCATCCAGATTCAGATCTCCATGACAAACCACTGAGTTATCGTTAATAACACAGTTCTGCATGGTTACATTATCCCAGAAATCAGTGGAGGATAAATAGCAATTGGTGAGCGTTCCGCTATTGTATATCTGACCATTACAAACTACTGCATTCGACAGAGTGTGGTTATCCATAAATAACTGACCCGGATAGAAATAGCTGAGCAATGCATTGAATTCAAAATCCGAACCCAGACGCAGAGTAGATCCGGAATTGGAAACCGTACATTGCACGTCCGCACCCGCACCCCGGCTAATTACTTGGGGATTTGTGTCTGGTCGGGAACCGATGAATACCAGCTCTGTGGGAAAGAACTGACCTCCGACACTCAGGTTGCCTCTCAAATATACACTGAGTGTACCATATTCTCCGGCCGCAACCAATGAACCATTCTGCGTGGTAAGGTCGTTATCGATCATTACACTGCTGCCTGTACCCCAATTTCCCCAGAGGGAGCCGCCATTCATGATGTTAAGATTATTAAAGACATTGTTATTATCCATCAGGGCAACCGGACCGGAGAGATACATAGTCTCTGTAGTTGTGCAGCCGTAGAGATGACAATTGTTCAGAGTGTTTATACAAGTGTTGTTGCGTGGCGCCAGGTAGCAGTTGTTGAAGTAGCAATTTGATAAACCAATGGTATCCCACAAGTCAATCCTGGCATTCTCAAAGCCATAAGCAAAGCCCTCCGGAAAAGTGATTGAGGAACTTACTTCAATCATCACAGCAGTCTCACTGGTATCGAAGATGGTATTAATCTGCGGGGAACCAATCACATTTAACTGAGCGCGTCTGGTGATGGGATCTTCAAGTGCAGTAAAGGTAGTTCGTTGAGCTTGATACAGACATTGGCCATCTAGCAGTAGATCATGCCCCAGCTCCACACGCAGAGTACCATAATCTCCTGGAATAAGGGAGGCTGATCCTGGAGAACTGAGCATATCAAGATTCTCGGTAATGTAGATCACACAATCCATATTATACGGCCCAACCAATGCGGATGGAAGATCCAAGCCTGTAATGACAAGACTGTTCACATAAACGGATGAAGCACCAACCAATTCTACTGAATGGCCGGAACCAATATAGACATTATCATTTGCACCGGGAATATTGCCACTTTGGTTCCAAGTGGCAGAATCAAACCAGCTTCCACTACTGACAGAATAGAAATTCTCTGCACAGAGTGGTAGTAGCACCAGAAAGAAGAACAGAATTAGAGAGGATTGTTTCATACTCAACTCCTTCAATACAACTTATTTCGCGAGCTACCTATTACATATCCTTAAAGTGTCAAGTGAATATAGTGGTTTTTGATCCGACCTCTTGTATTGCTTGTGAAAATTATACACACCGGGTCAGTCTCGGACTCCTTCGGTAGATAAAGCTTGAGAAGTCAGGCAGAGATGCAACAGCCGGGAAGGAATCCTTGGAGTTTTAGCTGGCTATCTAAGCTATACCCTTACAATAGACTATGCAGCCGGATTGGCGAAGTTTCAACCCGATTTATCGGGTTTTCAGACGAGAGGCGGCGGTTTCAACCACCGCCTCTCGTCTGAAAACCCATTGAAATGGGTTAAAAAAGAAGCACGCTTCGCCTCGTGTGGGTTGAACTCCAACAAATCAAGCACTACTGCAGTTTTAGTAGTTTACCGCAGCGCACTGCTCCTCCACTTTCCAGGCGATAGAGATAAAGTCCTGTGGTAAGCTTATGCCCGGAATTATCCCTGCCATCCCAGACAAGGCTATGGTCTCCCCGGCTCAGGTTTTGCCGGTCAGAATAGACTCTCTGTCCCCGCAGATTGAAGATGCTGAGGGCAGCCGGGCCGGCTTCTGCGGTGCTAAATTTCAGGCTCAGAGACTCCCGGAAAGGATTGGGTGTAGCCATCACCTGTGGCAAAGCTTGAGGTGCGGAGCTATCCTGATTGGAGGTGGGAAAATCGAAGTTCCAAACGATATCATAGCTAAAACCTCCCTGACTAACCCGGCAAACCAAAGGTGATTCTGCCTCAGCAGGAAGTGCCATCTCCAGGAGGAAGTCCGTCTGTCCCACCAGCTCTTCCCCACCCAGGAACCATTTGAAGCTATGTTGAAAGTCTTCGGAAGTGGCTTCCACAATGAACATCTGGCTCACACCCGGTTCCAGATGCAGAGTGTCGGCATTATCCGGTGTGATGCTGCCGATATCCAGATCAACAATGGAAACCGAATGGATGTTTACGGGAGTATTGGGCAAGCCGTTGGCATTGGTGGGCACCAGTCCGATGGCCAGAACCGTATCAAGGCCTTCTATCACTTGCCCGAAGACGGCGTAAGAGCCGTTCAGGTGCGGAGTTGGCTCCAGAGTGATGTAATACTGTGATCCGGCGGAATTGGGTGCAGAAGTGCGTGCCATAGCAAGGGTTCCGGCCTGATTATGGTTCAAAAGAGGGGAGAACTCATCCGGGATAGTGTAACCCGGGCCACCGTATCCGGTGCCGTAAGGACAGCCGTCCTGGATCACAAAGCCAGCCACCACGCAGTGGAAAATCAAATTGTTGTAAAAACCGCTATTG